>JBQGDG010000397.1:0-2688 GCA_052038935.1 Neorhizobium sp.
GGATCTCGGTCTCCTGAACAGCTATACCGGGCTCATCGTGCCGCTGCTCGCCTCTGCGACGGGCACCTTCTATTTCCGCCAGTTCTTCAAGTCGGTACCGGAGGAATTGCTGGAGGCTGCGCGCATCGACGGCGCCGGCCCATTCAAGTTCTTCGTCGATATCCTGATTCCGATCTCGCGCACGATGATCGCGGCGATCTTCATCATCATGTTCGTCTATGGCTGGAACCAGTATCTCTGGCCGATGCTGATGACCACGGACGAGCGCTTCTTCACCCTGATGCGCGGCATCAAATCCATCCTTCAGGTCTGGATCGGCTCGCAGATCCCCGATAACAACGAGCCCTATGCCCTGGCGGTTCTCGCCATGCTGCCGCCCGTCGCGATAGTGGTGATCTTCCAGAGCTGGTTCATCAAGGGCCTGACAGAGAGCGACAAGTAAAGGACAAGCACGATGGCCGCGATCGATATCAGCAACGTTGGCAAGATCTACAGTGGCGGCGTCCGCGCCGTCTCCGATGTCAATATCGACATCACCGACGGCGAGTTCATCGTCCTCGTCGGCCCGTCCGGCTGCGGCAAGTCCACGCTCCTGCGCATGGTCGCAGGTCTCGAGGAGATTTCCGAAGGCACGGTCAAGATCGGGGACCGCGTCGTCAACGAGGTGGAGCCGGCCGACCGCGACATCGCGATGGTATTCCAGAACTACGCGCTTTATCCGCATATGACGGTTCGCCAGAACCTGGAATATGGCCTGAAGAACCGCGGCACGCCCAGGGCGGAAATCGATGCGCGCGTCACCGAAGCGGCCCGCATGCTGGAAATCGCGCAGTATCTCGATCGCAAGCCTCGGGCGCTTTCCGGTGGCCAGCGCCAGCGTGTCGCCATGGGTCGCGCCATCGTGCGCAAGCCGGCGGTCTTCCTCTTCGACGAGCCGCTGTCCAATCTCGACGCCAAATTGCGCGTCTCCATGCGCGGCGAGATCAAGCGCCTGCAGCGGCGGCTTGGCACGACGTCGATCTACGTGACCCACGACCAGCTCGAGGCGATGACCCTGGCCGACAGGCTCGTCGTTCTCAATGGCGGCAGGATCGAACAGATCGGCGCGCCGCTCGATGTCTATCACACGCCGGCCTCGACCTTCGTCGCCAGCTTCATTGGCTCCCCGGCGATGAACCTCGTCAAGGGCGAGCTGCATGGCAACAGCCTCGCGATCGGGCCGGCGGTCATAACGCTTTCCGGTTTCGCCCCGACATCGGGCGCCGTTACCGTCGGTATCCGTGCCGAAGACATCCGTCTCGTTCCCGCGGGAGCGGGCGGCATCCCGTTCAAGGTCGAATATGCCGAGGAACTCGGCTCACAGAGGCTCGTTCACGGCACGATCGGCGACCAGCCGGTGACCGCCGCAATCTCCTCCGAGGCCGAGCTGCGTCAGGAACTGCTTGTGGCGATCGATCCCGCCCGCCTGCATTTCTTCGATGCCGAGACCGGCAAGCGGCTTCCGGCCAGGATCGCTGCTGCGGCGGCGGTCGCAGAGGTTCAGCCGGTCGCCTGAAATGCCTAAACATGGCCGATCGATAAACTCTTATCGATCGGCTGAAGAGGCTGGTGATGTCCTCGGGTTATCCTTCGCCGCAGCGGATGGGTCTCAAGGGGGTAGAATGAGCTGGCATTTGATCACTGCGGCGATGGCAACCGTCGCGATGCGTCACAAACCCGAAGTAACCCGGCCCGAGGCGTCGCCGGTCTTCGTCGCGGCATCACCGGATGCTGCGGATATGAAGCCGGCACCGATCGAGCCCGGCTGGATCATCTCAGGTGACCCGCAGGCACGGGCCGGAGCCCATTCCAAGGCCGAGGACCAATGCGCCGCGACCGGCGTATGGGACTGTACGGCAGGCACGTTCCGCTGGTTCTTCGGGTGGGACGAGACGGTGGTCATCCTGGAAGGCGAAGTGCACGTGACGGCCGAGGACGGAACCCAGCGCCTGCTGCGCGCCGGCGATATCGCCTATTTCAAAGGCGGCACCTGGGCGACCTGGCGGATCGACACCTATGTGCGCAAGATCGCCTTTCTGCGCAAGCCGTTCCCGAGCCCGATGGCAAAACTGTACCGCCTCAGAAACGCTTTGAGGCCGAAAGCCGCGATCGGGCTCGTCGCCTGATCGGCCGCCCCATGCATTGCCATCCGCATTGCTTTCGCTCCATGGCCGTCCTACATCAGGCGGGCATTTCTTAAGGGGCAGAAATCATGGCGCATGTTCGTAAGGTCGCAATCCAGATGGATCATATCTCCGGCATCAATATTGCCGGAGATTCCACTTTTGCGATGATCCTCGAAGCCCAGTCCCGCGGCTACGAGCTTTTCCACTATACGCCGGATCGCCTGACCATGCGCGACGGCAAGGTCTTCGCCGCAGTCGAGCCGCTGCAGGCTCGAGACATCAAAGGCGACCACTTCACCCTCGGTGAAAAGACCCGTATCGACCTCTCGCAGATGGACGTCGTGCTGCTTCGTCAGGATCCGCCCTTCGACATGGGCTACATCACCTCCACCCATCTCCTCGAACGCATCCATCCGAAGACGCTGGTCGTCAACGATCCGGCCTGGGTGCGCAACTCGCCGGAAAAGATCTTCGTCACGGAATTCGCAGACCTGATGCCGGCGACGCTGATCTCGCGTGACGT
>JBQGDG010000398.1:0-11549 GCA_052038935.1 Neorhizobium sp.
CTCCGGCCGTCGAGGAGGACGGCGGCGGCCATGCCGGCGAGACCGAGATCATCGCCGGAATTGCTGCGGCTCGCGCGCATCGCGATCGTCTCGATCTGATCGTCGAGCGTATGGCCGGTCACGAGGATATCGGCGCCGAGCGCGTCCGCCGCCTCCATCAGCAGCCGATAGCGCGCCTCCCTGGCCGCCGCGGAGATACCCGAGATCGGTTTTTCGCCTTCCCATCTGCGGGTGACATGGGCAACCGAGATTTCGTCGCAGAACTCGGCGACCGAGCGGGCCTCGGCCGCCGCCTCCGGCCTCAGTCCGTGATCGACCGTTGCCGCAACCAGCCTGTGCCCCGCGCGGGAGGCAGCGAGAGCCTGATGCAGGGCGATGAGCAGGCCGAGTGAATCGCTTCCGCCGGACACCGCCGCCAGCACCGTCATCGGCGCATCGAGCGATGCCAGCCAGGTTTCGATCGCCTCGGGCGGCGACACGCCGAATGGATCGGGAGCGGCCATCACGCGGCCGCCGCTCAGCAGCCGAGGCGTTTCTGTTCGGTCGCGACCTTGCTCAGCACGGCCTTGGCGGCGCTCGGATAACGGCGCGGCACTTCCTTCATCGTCGCGCAGGCCGTTTCCTTGTTGTCGAGCTGCGCGAGCGACATGCCGAGTTTAAGGAGCATTTCCGGGGCCTTGGCCGATTTTCCGTAAGTCTGGTGCGCGTTGAGGAAGGTCTTCGCCGCCTCGTTGTACTTGCCCTGGGAATATTGCGCCTCGCCGAGCCAGAAATTCGCATCCGCCAGCCGGCTGCTTTTCGGGTAGGACGAGATGTAGCTGGAGAATTCGCTTTCGGCGAGCCCGTAGTCGCCGGTGAGGACATGGTCATAGGCGATCTTGTAGGCGTCGCTTTCGCTGCCGAGCGACGCGGTCTGCTGCGGGTCCTGTCCGCCGCGAGCCGTTCCGGTATCGACGCCGGGCAGAGCGGAAGAATTGCGGGCGCCTTCGTTGCGGCTCGTACCGACGGGATTGCCGTTCTGGTCGAAGTCCATCGAACCGAGCGTCGTCGGCGCCGGTGCGGAGTTGCCTTGGGGCGCACCGGCGGCTCCGTTGTCGGACGGGGATTCGATGATGCGGGCGACGTCGTCGCCACCGGCTGGAGCTTCGGACGAGGAAGGGCGGCTGGACGCCACGGCCGGTTGCCCGGCCGCGTCGCCCAAATCGCTTCTCTTCTTCTTTTCCAGCTCCTGGAAGCGGAATTCGTTGTCTTCCTGCGTTTTGCGCAGTTGCTCCTGCATTTGCAGAAGCTGAAAACTCATTTCCTCGATCCGGCCGTTCAACTGCCGGACCTCTTCCTGGAGCTGCTGGATACGAACGGCTTCATTGCTCTGCGCAAGAATCACCTGCCGTTCTTCGGCCTGTGGCTGTTGCGGAGCGCTCTGCTCGCCCTGGAAGAGTTTCGGCAACGAGAAGGCCCCAGCCGGGCCCGTCATTGCCGCCAGCCCCAGCATTGCTGCCAAGACAAATTTCTTCATGTCGTCCGTCCTGCTCTCTGATTTGCGCCGGATTGGCGCAAGACGGATTTTTAATACCTGCCGTCAAAAAGCAACCAAGCCGACGTTCAAAATCAAGGGAAACGGGGCCAAACTAAGGAAAAACAAAAAAGGTGGCCCGAAGACCACCTTTTCTAAACAAATTGTCATCTTCGTCCGGAGCGTGCCCCGGAGCCGGATTACATGCCGGCGCCGCCGAGAACGGTGACGGCGCGACGGTTCTGCGACCAGCAGGAAATGTCGTCGCAGACGGCGACCGGACGTTCCTTGCCGTAGGAGATGGTCTTCATGCGGTTTGCCGGAACGCCGCGCGAGGCGAGATATTCCTTGGTGGCCGCCGCACGGCGGGCACCGAGCGCCAGATTGTATTCGCGCGTGCCGCGTTCGTCAGCATGGCCTTCGACGGTGATCGCATAGTTCGGGTAGCGACCCAGCCACTGTGCCTGACGATCGAGCGTCTGCTGGGCGTCCGCGCGGATCGAGGTCGAATCGGTGTCGAAGAAGATGCGGTCGCCGACATTGACGGTGAAGTCCTGGCTCGAGCCGGGCGTTGCCGAACCGGCGCCGCCGAGGCCCAGTTCGCCGGCGCTGTTCGGCAGGTTCTTCTTGTTGGCACAGCCGGCAAGAGCCAGCGCCAGCGTGAGCGCGATGACGGCAGGATTGCGTGCGAGGGTCTGCATGCGGCTCATCGCCGGGGTATCAATGCGGCTCATGGCCGGTCTCTCCTTAGATCACGAAAATTCAGAGTTGCCAGACTCTAACCGGGTTGGGTTAACCATGATGAAACAGCTATGGTTAACGAAGTCTTCCGGTGTCCCGTATCCGCCCCATTCTCCCGAGAATGGGGCGGGAAAGAGGCGAAACCGCCTCACCTTTGTTTGCAGCCGTTCACAAGCCTATTCGAGAAGCGGCGACCAGGCCGGGTCGGAACCGTAGGCCGGCGTCTTGATCGCCTGCTCGTTGTAACCCGTCAGATCGATCGAATAGAGCTGCGGTCCGCCCGCGCCTGCATTCTGGCGGAAGAACATCAGGACGCGGCCATTCGGCGCCCAGGTCGGCCCTTCGTTGTGGAAGCCCGAAGTCAGGATGCGTTCGCCCGAACCGTCCGGCTTCATCACGCCGATCGAGAACTTGCCGCCCGATTGCTTGGTAAAGGCGATCAGATCGCCGCGGGGAGACCAGACGGGTGTCGAATAGGAGCCGTCGCCGAAGGAGATGCGCTGCTGGCCGGAGCCGTCCGCATTCATCACGTAGATCTGCTGGCGGCCGCCGCGATCGCTCTCGAACGTGATCCGCTGGCCGTCCGGGGAGTAGGATGGCGCGGTATCGATGGCCGCGGTGGAGGTCAGCCGCGTCGTCGTCCGCGATCTGAGATCCATCGTGTAGATATTGGCATTGCCTTCCTGCTGCAGGCTCATGATGACCTGCTGGCCATCCGGTGAGAAGCGCGGCGAGAAGGTCATGCCCGGGAAGTTGCCCACCACTTCGCGCTGTCCGGTTTCCAGCTGCAGCAGGTAGACGCGCGGCTGGTTGCCCTCGAAGGACATGTAGGTCACTTCCTGGCGGCTCGGCGAGAAGCGCGGCGTCAGGACGATGTCCTTGCTGTTGGTGAGATTGCGGACGTTGAACCCGTCCTGGTCCATGATCGCGAGCTGGCGCTGGCGGGCGGTCTTCGGTCCGCTTTCCGAGACGAAGACGACGCGGGTGTCGAAATAGCCCTTCTCGCCGGTGATCCGCTCATAGATCGCGTCGGCGATGATATGGGCAAGGCGGCGCCAGTTTTCCGGCTGGGTGTAGACCTGCTGGCCGGTCATCTGCTGGCCCGCATAGGTGTCCCACAGGCGGAATTCGGCGCGCAGGCGGCCATCGCCCTCCCGGCTGATCCGTCCGACGACCATCGCCTGGGCATTGATCGCCGTCCAGTCCTGGAAGCGCGGCGCGCGGTTCGGGTCGGAGATCTTCTCGATGAACGCGGCCTTGTTGATCGGCGCGAACAGTCCGGAACGCTGCAGGTCGGCAGCGACGACCTGGCTGATCTGGGCACCGAGCTCGTTGTTGGAGATGAAGTCGGTGATCGCGATCGGCAAGGGCTCGACATTGCCCTTGTTGATGTTGATTTCAACGACGGCATGAGCGGGTGTCGAAAACGTCATCGCCATTCCGGCAATCGCCATCATGAGACCGATGAGGGAACGTTTGATCATGTTTGGGCCTTTCAAAGCAGGTCGCTCGGAGTGAAGTTCACGACGACTTCGCTCCATGCGTCATATTTCTCGGCAGGCAGGTTCCTGAACGGCGAAGACTTCAGCACCGCGCGGCGGGCGCTGGACTCCAGCGTTCTGCGGGCGGTGTCCGATCCGCCGCTGGACGAAACTTCCGGTTCCCCGACGATCGCGCCGGACTGGTCGAGCCGCATCGACACGCGGATGACGACGCCGTCGGATCCTTCGATGCCTGCGATATAGGACCAGTTGTTCTGGATCTGGCCGCGAAGCGCATCCATCTCGCTCTGGCTGAGCTTGGCGCCATTGGACGGCTTGGTGCTGCCGGTCGACGCAGGCGCGCTCGAGCGTTTGGCGCCGCCGCCCGACGCGTCCTGCTTGTTGAGCAGCGCCGCGATCTCGTCGGCGTTGAAATCGCTCTTTTTCGACGAGGAGGCCTTGGCGGTATTCTGCGTCTTGCCTTCCTTCTTGTCGGTCGGCTTGGCAGTCTCGGTTGCCTTGCTGTCGGCCTTCGCCGTTTCCGTCGGCTTCTGCTCCGGCTTTTTCTCCGCCGGCTTTTCGGCCGGCTTGGCCTGTTCCTTCGGCGGCTCCGGCTTCGGCTTGGCGGCCGGAAGCGGAACGGCGTCGGGAAGCGGCAGCTCCTCCGACGCGGCTTCCGTGGGTTGCGCCTCGGGCGTCGGTGCCGGCGCCGGGTCCGGCTTCGGCGGGGTCGGCTCAGGTTTCGGCTGCGGCAGCGACGCCATCTCGGTCGGCTTTGGCGCGGTTTCTTCCGGCGCGATTTCCTTGACTTCGTTCTGCTCCGGCGTCGGGCTCGGAGTCGGCCGTTCGGCCGGCTTCGGCGCCGCGGCCGCCTCGGTCTGCAGCGGTTTCTTCGCCGGGGTCGGCGGCGTCTTCAGGTCGACGTCGTTATCGCCAGCATTCTCGGCGTTCTCGACGACCTTCTGGTTGCTGGTGGGCTTGGGCGCCGGCGTCGCCGTCATCGGAGCCGTCTTGTCGCCCTGCTGCATCTGCGTGATCGATTCGACCGGGATGATGTCGACGGGCAGAGCCTCGACATCGGCCACGTCAAAGGACGCCGGCGCGCTGAGCGATACCATCGCCCAGCCGAGAACCAGCGTATGAAGAACCAGCGATGTGCCGAGACTTCCCTTCATGGCCGCCAATCACTGCTCCTGTTCCTGGAGGGTGACGAGCCCGATATTCTTGTAGCCGGCAGCGGAAATACGGGCCATGACCTTCATCACCACGCCATAGGCCGCAGCGGTGTCGCCACGCACATAGATGCGCTCGTTGTAACCCGTCGTGGCGATTGCCTCGAGCTTCGGCACGATTTCGTCGATGGCGATCGGGGTTTCCTGCAGGTAGATCTCTCCGGTCGGATTGACCGAGACGGTGATCGGCTGCGTATCGGAATTCATCGCCTTGGCCTGCGTTTCCGGCAGGTCGATCGGCACGCCGACCGTCATCATCGGAGCGGCGACCATGAAGATGATCAGAAGCACGAGCATGACGTCGACGAGCGGCGTCACGTTGATTTCGCTTATGGCACCGCCACGGCCGCGACCGCGACGTCCGCGGCGACCGCCACCCGATGCCTTCGCTCCTCCGGCAGACATGCCCATGATCCGTGCTCCTTCGTCTTCGCCTGTTACTGCGCCGCCTGGCGGGGCTGCAGCTTTTCGTCGATCTGACGCGACAGGATGGCCGAGAATTCGTCCGCAAATCCTTCCATGCGGGAAGACAGCTTGCCGGCATCTGCCATGAACTTGTTATAGGCCATGACCGCCGGGATGGCGGCAACGAGGCCGATCGCGGTAGCGAGCAACGCCTCGGCGATACCCGGCGCCACGACGGCGAGGTTGGTGGATTTCGAGCCGGCGATCGCCTGGAAGGAGGTCATGATGCCGACGACCGTACCGAAGAGGCCGATGAACGGGCCGGCCGAACCAATGGTCGCCAGCGACCCCAGGCGCGCTTCGTAGGTTTCGTTCTCGCGCGCCATCGTCACATCCATCGCCCGGTCGATGCGCATCTGCAGACCGATCGGCGACCGTGCGCCGCGCTCGAAGCTCTTCTTCCATTCGCGCATCGCGGCAACGAAGATGGCGGCAAGGCCGGCATTCTGGCGCTCGGCGAGCGTGCGATAGAGTTCCTCCAGCGACTGGCCGGACCAGAACACCTGTTCGAACTGGTCGAACTGGCGACGCGCCTTGGCGAAGTTGACATATTTGTCGATGACGATCGCCCAGGTCCAGACCGATGCGCCGAGAAGGCCGATCATGACCAGCTTGACGATCAGTCCGGCCTGCATGAACAGCGCCCACAGACTGACGTCGTGCGTCGCAGCTTCCAAAGCTACCTGTTCCATCTACTATCCCCGAATCCAAACGCCCGGCATGACGACCGGGCGGGTTCCAAAGCGCGCTCTCGCGTAACTGTATCCGACCGCGAAGAGCGCTGCCCTAACCCCAAGATGTCCTGAGTTTTCAGCTTGGCTTCTCGCTTTCAAATTTGGTCAAAGGAAGGCGTGCGTTGCACAAATTCCTCACCGGCGAGTAAGACATCATTATCGTTAAGAATGTGTTACAAGTGACCGCATCTATCCCCTTGCGGCGACTCGCAAAGTTGCTTTCGAAGCCCGGGCCGCAGAGAGCGGCCCGCCCGGGGCGGTCACGCCCGATCACATATCGCGGAGCGGCCCCGGCGATTCGCCGCCGTCAGAGCGGATGTCCGAGAAATTTTTCGGCGATGGTTTCCGGCAGGCGCCGCGGGCGGCCGTGTTTGTTGATGACCGCGATCACCACCTTCGCCGCCACGAGCAGCGTTTCGCCCCGGCGGATCTCCTGGGCGAGCACCATCTTGGCGCCGCCGGCCTTTTCCGTCGCCGTCGTGATCGTCAGGATGTCGTCCATCCGCGCCGGCTGCCTGAAGTCGATCTCCATCCGGTGGACGACGAAGACGAGCCCCTCCTCGTCGGCGGCCAGCAGCGCGCTCTGCTCGCAGCCCAGGCAGCGCAGATAGTCCGTACGGCCACGTTCGAGAAAATGCAGATAGCGGGCATGATAGACGACCCCCGAAAAATCCGTGTCCTCGTAATAGACCCGCTGGACCAGCCTGTGACCATTCCCGGTGAGTTCGCCGGACAGGAGAAAATTTTCGCTCTGCATACCGCTTGCCTTGGAAAAACCATGTCGTCTACTGGATATTGAGGGCACGCTGCCCCACTATCGAAGTGGCGTCATACTTTTTCCCTATCAGGAAAACCTTAGAACACCAGTGGAGAATATTCATGAAGATTGCAGTCATGGGCGGCGACGGTTTCATCGGCTGGCCGACATCCCTTCATCTGTCCCATGCAGGTCATGAAGTCCATATTCTCGACAATCTCTCCCGTCGCTGGATCGATACAGAACTCGGCGTGCAGTCGCTCACCCCGATGGATTCCATCCAGGAGCGCACCCGCATCTGGCATGCGGAAACGGGACGGAAGATCCATTTCAACCTGATCGACCTCGCCAAGGATTACGAGCTCCTGAAGGGGTGGCTCGCGCAACATCGGCCGGACGCCATCGTCCATTTCGCCGAACAGCGTGCCGCGCCCTATTCGATGAAGAGCGACCGGCACAAGAACTACACGGTCAACAACAACGTCAACGCCACGCACAACCTTTTGAATGCGCTGGTCGAGCTCGATCTCGACACGCATCTGGTGCATCTCGGCACGATGGGCGTCTACGGGTATTCCACCGTGGGTGCAGCGATCCCGGAAGGGTATCTTCCGGTCGGCATCGAAACGATGAGCGGCGAAACGGTGTCCCAGGAAATCCTCTACCCGTCCAATCCCGGCTCGATCTACCACATGACGAAATGCCTGGATCAGCTGCTCTTCCAGTTCTACGCCAAGAACGACCGGCTGCGCATTACCGACCTGCACCAGGGCATCGTCTGGGGCACTCATACCGAACAGACGCGCATCCATGAGCAACTGATAAATCGCTTCGATTATGATGGGGATTACGGGACGGTGCTCAACCGTTTTCTCATCCAGGCGGCGATCGGCTATCCCCTCACCGTGCACGGTACGGGCGGCCAGACCCGCGCTTTCATCCACGTCCAGGATTCGGTCCGCTGCATCGAGATCGCGCTCGACAATCCGCCGGCCCGCGGAGGACGTGTCGAGATCTTCAACCAGATGACCGAGACGCACCGCGTCCGCGATCTGGCCGAGATGATCTCGAGGATGACCGGCGCGAAAATCGCCTGGCTGCCGAACCCGAGGAAGGAAGCACCCGAAAACGACCTCGTCGTAAAGAACGAGAAGTTCCTCGAACTCGGACTGAAACCGACGACGCTCGGCGAGGGCCTTCTGGCGGAGATCGTCGATGTTGCGAAGAAATACGCCTATCGCGTTGATCGGACTCGCGTTCCGGCCGTCTCCGCCTGGACGAAGGACATCGCCGCCACCGTCGACCGCGACCCGGAAGGCAAGCGGCTGAAATCGGTATCGTGATCTCCGCGAGATAAACAGGGGCGCCTCAATTCGGGCGGGGCGGAGCAGAGACCTCCCCTCCAATCGATCCGCGATAGTTACAGGGAACATTCCACGGCCTCCGTGCCGTGGACTGACGACGAGAATTGCGCCCGGGATGCGGGCGCGCTGGCTTCCTGTCGCAGGCAGGAATGAGGGGATGCGGCAATGCCCGAACTTCAGACGACCCGCAACGCATTCGTCACGCTCGTGACGAATGCCGATTATGTGATGGGAGCGACCGCCCTCGCCCACTCCCTGCGTCACACGAAAACCTCCGCCGATCTCGTCGTGCTGCATACGCAAGCGGTTGCGCCGGGCTCGCTCGTCGACCTCGAGAGCCTCGGCTGCCGCATCGTCGAGGTCGGGCATCTGCCCCTGTCGGACGCCTTCAACGAACGGCACGCGCGCAGGAACCTGCATGGCGCGGCCCCGTTCACCAAGGGCCGCAAGCCCGAATTCCACACCCCGCTCGACAACTTCTGCAAGCTCCGCCTCTGGCAGCTTGAGGAATACGGCACCGTCGTCTTTCTCGACGCCGACGTCATCGTGCTGAGGAACATCGACAAACTATTCGACTACCCGGAATTTTCCGCCGCGCCGAATGTCTACGAGAGCCTCGCCGATTTCCATCGTCTGAATTCCGGCGTTTTCGTCGCGAAGCCGTCGGCCGAGACCTTCGAACGCATGCTGGTGGCACTGGACCGGCCGGACGCATTCTGGCGGCGCACCGACCAGACATTTCTGGAGAGCTTCTTTCCCGACTGGCATGGCCTGCCGGTGACGATGAACATGCTGCAATATGTCTGGTTCAACCTACCGGCATTGTGGGACTGGAAGAGTATCGCCGTCCTCCACTACCAGTATGAGAAACCCTGGGAGCAGAACCATCCGAAGGCGGCCCGACTTCGGCCGCTGATCGACTTGTGGCAAGCCTTTCACCAAGGTCGCGGCATCCCCGACATCGAGAGCCTGCCGGGGCCCGGAGCCACTGCATGAGGGTACTGGTATCGGGCGGGACCGGCCTCGTCGGCCGTTACATCGTCGAGGGCCTGCTGTCGGCGGGCTACGACGTCACGGTAGGCGCCAGGAGACCGCCACCCGAAGGCCTGTTTTCCCGGGCAGTACGCTTCGTTGCCCTACACCTGGACCCGAAGGTCGATCGGAGCGACGCGTTTGAGGGCATGGAAGCCTTCGTCCATGCCGCTTTCGATCATTTGCCCGGCAAATATCGGGGAGGAGAAGGCAATGATCCGGAACGCTTCCGGCGGCTCAACCTCGACGGGTCGATCGAACTTTTCAAGACCGCGAAACGCGCAGGCGTCCGCCGCGCCGTCTTCCTGTCCAGTCGCGCGGTCTATGACGGCCAGCCTGCCGGAACGACGCTCACGGAAGACCTGGCGCTCGCGCCGGCTTCGCTCTATGGCGGGATGAAGCTCGCCTGCGAGCAGGCATTGCAGTCACTTTCCGGCCCGGACTTCGTCACCGCATCGTTGCGCGCCACCGGCGTCTATGGAGACCTGCGCCCGAACAAGTGGGACGATCTCGTGGCCGATGCCGTTGCCGGCAGACCGCTCGTCCCCAGAGCGGGGACGGAGGTGCACGGCGCCGATGTCGCCGAGGCCGTGCGGCTGATGCTCGAGACGGACGCCGCGCTTGTCGACGGCGAATGCTTCAATCTGTCGGATATTGCCGTCGATACGCGGATGATTCTGCAGCGGCTGGCGGTCCCCGCGCCGATGCTCGCCTTCGCGGCCCTTTCCGCAAACGCCATGGACACCACGAAAATCCGTCGCATGGGCTGGGCGCCGGGAGGAATGCGACGGTTCGAGCAGACGATGGAGGCGCTGGCCAGAAAGTTCAATGCTGCGAATTGACGTGGCGCTGGACGTTTCCATCCCTTGCGTTGCGCGCCGGCCGGTTCTTCTCCTTCTTCCGCTCCTCGATAGCCTTTTTATGTTCCTCGGCCCATTTCTGGCCGGGATCGCCGCCCCACAGGAGCCAGGCGATATAACCGGCGGACGGGTCCTCGTCGTTGCCGAAGTTCTCGGCCCGTTTGTCCACCTTGTGGCGGGCGAAGTAGCTGGCCATCCGTTTTACGGTAAGATCGGAAAGGGATTTGCGATGCTGCAGATCCCTTGCCCGCGCGATGCCCACGGTCGTTCCACCACGGCGGAATTTCGCCCTGAGCTTCAGTCCCTTTTCGGCCGCGGCGGCAACCTCGGCCGGAGGACGATGATCCAGATCCGTCTCAGCCATCGGTCTTCTTGAGCTCCGACTGGCTCTTCAGGACACGGTCGCCGTCGTCCTGCCTGATCAGGAAGGCGGGCTCGCCCTTGTCCGCCTTGCGCTTGATCGCCTTTCCCTTGATCGTGCGTTCGACGTCATCGGTGAATTTCTGCGTGACCTTGCCTTCTCCCTTGGAGCGGCCCCACTTCCATTCGACATCGCTTCCGACTTGAATCTTCTGCATGCATGGCTCCTTTCGTTCTTGGGAAACTCAAGGGGCCAGATGATGTTCCAAGATTAGTCCTTGAGATCGAGGTCTCCATCACGCCAGACCACGTGCCGCGGCGATGCCGGCAAGGTCTCGATCTCCTCGGCGATGAAATAAGGCGGGATATCGAGCGCTCTCAGAGCTTCGGTCGTCGCCGGCACCCACTTGAATTCGAGCTCGTGGGTATCGACGACGCGGTGGACGATATCGCTCGGATGAAAAGGAAAATCCGCCGGGAGTTCCATCCGGTAGTAGAAACCGAGCTCGTGCCAGTCCTTCTCCTCGTAGTGGAAGAAGTTCTCCACCACCCAAAGGAGCGGCCCGATCTCGGCCGAAACGCCGAGCTCCTCCACCATTTCTCGCCTCAGCGTCTCCTCGGAGGTCTCGCCCATTTCCGCCCGCCCGCCCGGAAAGGTCCAGAAGGACTCGGGCACGGCGCGGTGGACGAGCACATGCCAGTCGCGGAAGGCGAGCCCCGCGATACGCATCTGAAAGATGCGCTTCGGCTTAAATTTCATCCGGATACGCAGGTCCTGCGGCACGCTGTTCTTCCTAGTCATCTTCCAGGCTCATCCTGAACTGTGCCGCTTCCATGTCCTTCGGCGGCTGCAGGCCGAGATGTTTCCACGCAGTCGATGTCAGCACACGGCCTCGCGGCGTGCGCTGGATGAACCCCTGCTGGATCATGTAGGGCTCGATAATGTCCTCGATCGCATCCCGAGGCTCTGAGAGACCCGCGGCGATCGTCTCGATGCCGACGGGACCGCC
>JBQGDG010000399.1:0-11094 GCA_052038935.1 Neorhizobium sp.
GCGGAAAACGCCTCGCTGAGCGATGTCGAGAAGAAGTCCGACATGGCCTCGGCGGCGCCGCAATCGACCGGCATCGAAAAATATCGCTGGCCGGTCAACGGTGCGGTGATCGCCGGCTACGGCGCCAACGTCAATGGCAGCCGCAATGACGGCATCGATATCTCCGTTCCGGAAGGCACGCCGATCAAGGCGGCCGAGAACGGCGTCGTCATCTATGCCGGCAACGGCTTGAAGCAGCTCGGCAATACCGTCCTGGTGCGTCATGACGACGGCAAGGTCACCGTCTACGGCCACGCCGGTGCGATCAACGTCACGCGCGGCCAGAAGGTTACGCGCGGCCAGACGGTCGCCTCTTCCGGCATGAGCGGCGATGCCCAGCGTCCGCAGGTCCATTTCGAGGTCCGCAAGGACGCGACCCCGGTCAACCCCATCACATTCCTTGAATAGAGTATTGTGTATCAAGGAGATAGGAAAAGCCCGGCCATGCCGGGCTTTTCTGTTTCTGCACCATCTCGAACCGCTGGGGACTATGCATTCGCCTTCAACGGCTTGCGCAGCCGGCCGGCGAGATCCTGGATATATTGCCAGGCGACGCGACCGGAACGACCGCCGCGGGTCGTCGCCCATGCGAGGGCCTCGTGATGCAGGACCTCCCGTTCCAGCCCGAGATCGAAATGGGCTGCATAGCCGTCGATCATCGACAGGTAGTCGTCCTGGCTGCATTTGTGGAACCCCAGCCACAGGCCGAATCGGTCCGAGAGGGAGACCTTCTCCTCCACGGCTTCGGACGGGTTGATGGCGGTAGACTGCTCGTTTTCCATCATGTGACGCGGCAAAAGGTGGCGGCGGTTGGAGGTAGCGTAGAAGAGCACGTTGTCGGGCCGTCCCTCGATGCCGCCGTCGAGCGCTGCCTTGAGCGACTTGTAGGCCGTATCGTCGTGATCGAAGGAGAGATCGTCGCAGAAGAGAATGACGCGCTGATCGGAGTTTTTCAGGAGATCGAGCAGCAGGGGCAGGGTATCGATGTCCTCGCGATGGACCTCGACCAGCTTCAGCGAAATGCCGGTGGCCGTGCGCACGTCCGCATGCACGGCCTTGACGAGGGAGGATTTCCCCATGCCCCGCGCGCCCCAGAGGAGCACGTTGTTGGCCGCGAAACCTTCGGCAAAACGCAGCGTGTTCTCGTGCAGGATGTCGCGTACGTGATCGACCCCGCGGATCAGCGTGAGCTCGATCCGGTTCGGACGCGGCACGGGCTGCAGCCATTTCGTCGCGGGCACCCAGACGAAACAGTCTGCGGCATTCCAGTCGTTGACCGCTGGCGCGGGCCCCGCCAGACGTTCAAGCGCATCCGCCAGCCGCCTGATTTCGCTCAGAACCTGTGCGTTGAGATCGGCGCTCATGGCGTACCTCCTGACCGTTTTCCATCGTTTTTCGCCGCGGTAACACGCTCGTCATCGTCTGGAAAGGTTCACGGCGGTGGATTCGGTACCGTAACAGGCCTGTTTGTGTTGCATTCCAGGCCATCGCAACTATATTCCGGCGGCTTGAAACGGGGGCCCAGGATATCTGAGAGCGTCTCCGGTTGTCTTAGGAGTTCTCGATGTTCATTACTGAAGCTTTCGCCCAGGCGAGCGGTGCGGCACCCGCGGGGTCCAGCACGGATTCCATCCTGCAGATGGTCCTGCTGTTCGCGCCCCTGATGGTGGTGTGGTATTTCTTCCTCATCCGCCCGCAGCGCGCCCAGGCGAAGAAGCGCCAGGAAACGCTCAACAGCATCCGTCGCGGCGACCAGGTCGTTCTCGGCGGCGGCATTTCGGGCAAGGTGACCAAGGTCGTCGATGACAACGAGCTCGAAGTCGAAATTGCCGAGGGCGTCAAGATCCGCGCCATGCGCGCCTATATCGCCGAAGTCAAGGTGAAGGGCGAACCGGTCAAGACCGAGACCCCTGCCAAGTCCTAAGGTCAGGCTGGCAGACCACGCAAGGCAGTTCGCCAACGAAGGGCCGGATCGTCCGGCCCTCTTTCCCGCAAGGACATTTCAGGAATGGCAAAGGGCATCGAAATCCGGGAGGCCCATTTTCCGGGCCGTGCTCCGATTGATGCATATGGCAATGGCGGTTTCCGTTTTGCCGACATGTCGCATCGAGGCTCTATTCTCTGCCTGCCGTCCGGCATTCACGGCTGGGACCTGCAGGAAGGAGACCCGCTAACGGTCGCCGCTTTCGAGAGAGTGCTTGCCGAGGCGTCGGGCATCGAGGTTCTGCTAGTCGGCACCGGTGCCAATCTCCGTCCGCTGCCGGCCGGCCTGAAAGCGGCGCTGAAGGCAAAAGGCATCGCCTCCGATCCGATGAGCACGGGTGCAGCCGTCAGGACGTTCAACATCATGCTGGCGGAAGCACGCGCCGTCGCCGCAGCCCTAATTGCAGTCTGACATGAGCGACACCGTATCCGACAACGGCGCCCTTTGCCTGGCAACCCTGCGCGATACCGACCGGGACCGCTATCTAGCATGTCTTCTTTCCCCTGAGGAAAAACGCGGCGCTCTGGCCGCGCTCTATGCCTTCAATGCTGAGATTGCCCGGGTACGCGATGTCGTGCACGAGGCGCTGCCCGGTGAGATACGCCTGCAATGGTGGCGGGATCTCCTCGAAGGCAATGCCGGCGGCGATACCGGGGGCAATCCCATCGCAGTCGGGCTGCTGGATGCCGTCGAAAAATACCGGCTGCCGCGGCAGACGCTGGTCGACATGATCGAGGCCCGGATCTTCGACCTCTACGACGATCCGCTGCCGGATCGCAACGCGCTCGAAGGTTATGCCGGCGAAACGGCGTCGGCGCTCATCCAGCTCGCCGGCCTTGTCCTGTCCCACGAGGACGCGGCGCAGTCCGCCGAGGCCGCCGGCCACGCGGGCGTCGCCCAGGCGATCGCGGGAATCATCATGCTGTTGCCGATCCATCGTCGCCGTCGTCAGCTCTATGTTCCGCTCGACATTCTCTCCGCCACCGGGCTCGATCGCGACGGCTTCCTCGCCGGAAATGAAAAAGGCCGGATTTCCGCGGCTATCGAAGCGCTGGCGGGGCTCGGCCTGGAGCATCTCGAAAAGGCGCGTAGCGCCGGGCGCATACCGTCGCCGCTGTTTCCCGCCTTTTTGCCCGTCGCCTCCGCCGAGCCGGTGCTGGTTCGGGCAAAGCGCGTTGGCGCGGGATCGCTCGAGGAGAGCCTGCAGCCGCCGCAATGGCGTCGTCAGATCCGCATGATGAAGGCGGCGATCCTTCGCCGGCTCTGATCCGCATAACACTCGCGCAAGCCTCGCAAGTTATGGGGATGCAACCACCATGCCGGTTGCCATCGAAGGAGTAGCGGCTTGAGTCCTTTCATCGTCTGGACCACGATCGTCGGATTGATCCTGTTGCTGATCTATTACATCGGCCGCGTTCTGCGAACGAGCGAGAAGGAGAGCCGTCACGATGTCGGCCTTGCCATAATCGAGTTTGGCCGTGCGTTTCCCGAGGAAGCCATCCGGAACCTGCACGCGACGGCCGACGGCAATACGGTGTTCGTGCGCCTGCATGACAGCAAGACCGGCATCATGCGCAGCCGCCGCAATCACTATGCCTGCCATCTGATCGAACCGGGGCGCGTGCGCATCTCGCCTCTGCCGAATGCAAAGGGCTTTGCCGCCGAATTCCTCGACGCGCCGACGCAAAACGACCAGTTCGTCTTCGCGACCGAAAGGGAAGCCGCCGAAGTCTCGCTCTGGCTTCTCGACAATTATGTCGGCGTGGCGGACCGCAGCATGGAGCCCGCCGGCGCCGAGGCCGAACTGGTCGCCGCCGGCGACGATGCGCCTAAGCCCGATCGAGCCAGCTAGCGCAATCCTCCAGCGCCCGCGCCGAAAGAAGCTGGCGCTTCATGATCGTCTTGTCCTTGCCGCGAAAACGCTTGACGCCTTCGGGCTTGACGATCGAGCCGGGCTCGAGTTCGGGGAATAGGCCAAAATTGATGTTCATCGGCTGGAACGACCGTTTCCCCGGCTCGTCCTCCGAGATCAGGTGTCCGCCGGTGATATGGCCGAGCAGGGATCCGAAGGCGGTGGTCGGCGGCGGCGCGACCAGGGTCTCGCCCTTCCTCTCCGCGGCGGCGAAGCGGCCGGCGAGAAGTCCGATGGCGGCGCTTTCCACATAACCTTCGCAGCCGGTAATCTGACCGGCGAACCTGAGACCCGGGCGGCTCTTCAGGGTAAGCGTCCGGTCGAGCAGCATCGGCGACTGGATGTAGGTGTTGCGGTGGAGGCCGCCGAGCCGGGCAAACTCGGCGTTCTGCAGGCCGGGGATCATGCGGAAGATTTCCGCCTGGGCGCCGTATTTCAGTTTCGTCTGGAAACCGACCATATTGTAGAGCGTGCCGAGCGCATTGTCCTGTCGCAGCTGCACGACGGCATAGGCCTTGACGGTGGGATTATGGGCGTTGGTCAGGCCCATCGGTTTCATCGGCCCATGACGAAGCGTCTCGCGGCCACGCTCGGCCATGACCTCGATCGGCAGGCAGCCGTCGAAATAGGGCGTGCCTTCCCATTCCTTGAACCCAACTGTATCCCCGGCGATCAGCGCGTCGACGAAGGCATTGTATTGCACCTCGTCCATCGGGCAGTTGATATAGTCCTTGCCGGTTCCGCCGGGTCCGACCTTGTCGTAGCGCGACTGATACCAGCAGATATCCATGTCGATCGTATCCCGATGCACGATCGGTGCGATGGCGTCGAAGAAGGCGAGCTGATCCTCGCCGGTTTCGGCCTGAATGGCGGCGGCCAGCGACGGAGAGGTGAGAGGCCCGGTGGCGATGATCGCCAGATCCCACTCCTTCGGCGGCAGACCGTCGATCTCCTCCCGCACGACGGTGATCAGCGGATGAGCGGCGATGGCGGCGGTGACGGCATCGGAAAAGCCGTCGCGGTCCACGGCGAGGGCGCCGCCAGCGGGAACCTGGTTCTTGTCCGCAGAGGCCATGATCAAAGAGCCGGCGAGCCGCATTTCCGCATGGATGACGCCGACGGCGTTGGCCGTCGCATCATCCGAGCGGAAGGAATTGGAACAGACGAGTTCCGCGAGACCGTCGGTCTTGTGGGCGTCGGTGCCGCGCACCCCGCGCATTTCGTGAAGAATGACGGGAATACCGGCCTGAGCGATCTGCCAGGCGGATTCGGAACCGGCGAGGCCGCCTCCGACAACATGAATGGGAGCGTAGGATGTCTGGGTCATGGGGCGGCTCATTATCACGGCCCGATGCGGACCGGAATCAAAAAGGCACCCGGTGAGGTGCCTTTGATCATCCTTGGGTATTTCGGTTCCGTGCCGTCGCTCGTCCGATGATGTGATCCATCATCGGCAGCGGGGTATTAGCGGAACGAACGGGCCGCGATGTTGCGGATGTCGTAGCGGGTCAGGCCGATGTCCGACAGTGCCTGGTTCGAAAGATTGCCAAGCTCGTTCATCGTGCGGCGGTAGCTGATCCAGTTCTTTGCGATGCGGATCGGGTTCATGGTCGTTTCCTCAAGATCATCTTTGTTCCGGTGCTCGTTTCGGCTCCGGCGATGAAGTTCTTATACACACGCATAATAAGAATGTGCAGTGCAAAAAATGTGCGACTGATATGCGTTTGTGCAATGAGTTGCCGAATTTGAAAGCAAAGGTTGAAAAAGCGGCAGTGGGATATGGAAAGCCGGAACTGCAGAGGCCACAAACGAAAAACGCCTCCCGAAGGAGGCGCTTTCAAACGGTAAACCGTTGACGCAGCTGGCTTAGAAGCCGACTGCCGTGCGAGCGACGCGACGGATGTCCGCGCGGCCGATGCCGAGGTCGCTGAGTTCGCGGTCCGTCATGCGGCCGAGCTCGGTTACGGTTTCGCGGTACTTGCGCCAGTCGCTGAACTTCTTTGCGATTTTCATAGTGGTTGTCCTTTGGAGCCCTGACGGGGCTTCTTGCCCCTCGTCGTGATCTGCTAATCGTTTTAATTGCTGCGTTGCCGAAAAAACAGCGTCCATTGGGTATGCCACCTATGCGTCAAATGCATTGCACTCGGGAGATGGCAGGCGCCGTGACTAATTCGCAGGCATGGAGGATGGCGAAAAATAAAACGCCCACCGGGGGAGGAGGTCCGGTGGGCGTCATATGAGCGACTGGCGATCGGGAGGAGGAGTATCGCCAGTCTCCACGGGTTCACGCTTGGGAGGAGGAGTGCGTGACCCGGATTGCTTGCGGACGAGCCGCCTTCACGAGCAACACAGAAGGCGACTTGCCGTAGTCTTCGTTCCGCTCGTTCGTTACGCAGAACCTAACGGAATGCGATACTGTTTTGCACTGCAATAGTCGAATGGATGTCATGCCGTCGATGCATGGCTGCATGCTTCCTTCGTAATTGCGATCTTAAACATTAGGGATGAATAAAATTTTAACGGTATGTCGCGATTTCCGGCTGGACGGGGTTCGCCATGCGCGTCATGGCTTCCGTCGCAAGAACGTCATTTTTCCTTTGCGCCCGGGAAAACGGGTGTTATAGAGACGCGCGCTCCGGAAAGGCCTCTGGCCACGAGGATTTTCGACGCGGTTGGGGCGCGGGTATGGTGAAATTGGTAGACACGCCAGATTTAGGTTCTGGTGCCGCAAGGCGTGGGAGTTCAAGTCTCTCTACCCGCACCAGCACCGCAAGGGTGCGGTCCAAGCCGGATGCGGTGGACGACCGGCGCCTTATATGCCGCGGCTGGTCTCTTTGAAGTTCCGGCGATGTGCCTACTGAACACCGGCTGTCCGGGCACCGCCGCCACGATATGAAGGTTTTAAAATGCAGGTTACCGAAACGCTCGCTGAAGGGCTGAAGCGCGAAATCAAGGTCGTTATCCCGAAGAAGGATATGGAGGCCGAGCTCAACGTTCGCCTCGCCGACGCGAAAGACAAGGTCCGCATCAACGGCTTCCGTCCGGGCAAGGTGCCGGTCGCGCATCTCAAGAAGATGTACGGCAAGTCGATCATGGCCGATCTCGTCAACGAGATCGTACGCGAACGTCCGACGAAAATCCTGTCCGAGCGTGGCGAGAAGTCGGCGACGCAGCCGTCCATCTCGATGACGGAAGACGAGGCGGAAGCCGAAAAGATCCTGAATGCACAGGCCGATTTCGAGTTCACCCTGGCCTATGAAGTCATCCCGCCGATCGAGCTGAAGCCGACCGACAAGATCGCCGTCACTCGCGAAGTGGTCGAGATCGCCGACGAGGAAGTCAACGAGCAGATCCTCAAGATCGCCGAAAGCGCCCGTACCTACGAAACCAAGAAGGGCAAGGCCGCCAACGGCGACCGCGTCACCATGAACTATCTCGGCAAGGTCGATGGCGTTGCCTTCGACGGCGGCGCTGCTGAAGACGCCGAACTGGTTCTCGGTTCCGGCCAGTTCATCCCGGGCTTCGAAGACCAGCTGGTCGGCGTCAAGGCCGGCGACGAGAAGGTCATCACCGTCACCTTCCCGGAACAGTATCCGGCCGCCAATCTTGCCGGCAAGGAAGCGACCTTCGACATCACCGTCAAGGACGTTGCGGCTCCGGCCGATGTCGAGATCAACGACGAACTCGCGTCCAAGCTCGGCATCGAATCGGTCGATCGCCTGAAGGAAATCGTCCGTGGCCAGATCGAAGGCCAGTACGGCAACCTGACGCGTCAGAAGGTCAAGCGTCAGATCCTCGATCAGCTTGACGAAATGTACCAGTTCGACACCCCGCAGGGTCTCGTCGACGCCGAATTCGACAACATCTGGCGCCAGATCAACACCGATCTCCAGCAGTCGGGCAAGACGTTCGAAGACGAGGACACGACCGAGGAAGAAGCGCGCGCCGAATACCGCAAGCTCGCCGAACGCCGCGTCCGTCTGGGTCTGGTGTTGTCCGAAATCGGCGAGAAGGCCGGCGTGGAAGTGACCGAGGAAGAGCTGCAGCGCGCGCTTTACGCCCAGCTTCAGCAGTTCCCCGGCCAGCAGAAGGAAATCCTCGATTTCTTCCGCAACACGCCCGGTGCGTCCAACTCGCTTCGCGCTCCGATCTTCGAAGAGAAGGTCATCGACAAGCTTCTTTCCGAGATCAACGTCACCGACAAGACCGTCAGCAAGGAAGAGCTGATGGCCGAGGACGAGGACGAAGCCTCCGAGAAGCCGGCCAAGAAGAAGGCCGCTCCGAAGAAGGCCAAGGCCGAAGCTGCTGCCGAGGGCGCTGAAGGCGAGGAAGCCGCAGCACCGAAGAAGAAGGCCGCGCCAAAGAAGAAGGCCGCTGACGACAGCGCCGAATAAGCTTCGCAAAGCAAGCATATAAAAGCCGGATCGGCAACGATCCGGCTTTTTTGTTGTCACCGTACCGAAGATAACCGCCATGATCCGTATCGAAAACATCAGCAAGTCGAACAGCCACCGCATTCTCTATATCGAGGCGTCCGCCGCGTTGAACCGGGGTGAGAAGATCGGTCTCGTCGGACCGAACGGTGCCGGCAAGACGACACTGTTCCGCATGATCACCGGTCGCGAAACGCCCGATGAAGGCCAGGTTTCGGTCGAGAAGAACGTCACCATCGGTTACTTCAACCAGGATGTCGGCGAGATGTCCGGCGTCAGTGCCGTGACGGAGGTGATGGACGGAGCAGGGCCGGTCAGCACCGTCGCCGCCGAGCTGCGCGAACTGGAGGCCGCCATGGTCGATCCGGATCGCATGGACGAGATGGACGAGATCATCGAGCGCTACGGCGAAGTCCAGGCCCGTTACGAGGAGCTCGACGGCTACGGCCTGGAAAGCCGCGCCCGCGAAGTCCTGGCCGGCCTCTCGTTCAGCCAGGAAATGATGGATGGCGATGTCGGCAAGCTCTCCGGCGGCTGGAAGATGCGCGTGGCACTTGCCCGCATCCTTCTCATGCGTCCGGACGTCATGCTGCTCGACGAACCGTCGAACCATCTCGATCTCGAGAGCCTGATCTGGCTCGAACAGTTCCTGAAAGGGTATGACGGCGCGCTGCTGATGACCTCGCACGACCGCGAGTTCATGAACCGCATCGTCAACAAGATCATCGAGATCGATTGCGGCTCGCTGAACACCTATGCTGGCGACTACGGTTTTTATGAACAGCAGCGGGCGCAGAACGAGAAGCAGCAGCAGGCCCAGTTCGAGCGGCAGCAGGCGATGCTGGCCAAGGAGATCAAGTTCATCGAGCGCTTCAAGGCGC
Organism: Neorhizobium sp.; assembly: GCA_052038935.1. Lineage (GTDB taxonomy): Bacteria > Pseudomonadota > Alphaproteobacteria > Rhizobiales > Rhizobiaceae > Neorhizobium. The sequence goes on from JBQGDG010000399.1 coordinate 9,250, forward strand.
GTGCGTCGCATGCCGCGCAGGTGCAGAGCCGGGTGAAGAAGCTCGACAAGATCGAACGGGTCGAGCCGCCGCGCAGGCGCCAGTCGGTCGCCTTCGAATTCCAGCCGCCGCCAAGGTCAGGCGAGGATGTTGCAAGCCTCAGGGGCGTTCACAAGGCCTATGGCAGCAAGACCATCTATGACGGACTGGATTTCATGATCCGCCGCAAGGAACGCTGGTGCATCATGGGCATCAACGGAGCCGGAAAGTCGACGCTACTGAAACTGATCGCCGGCGCGACCGAGCCGGACCGGGGGGCGGTGGCCATCGGCGCAAGCGTCAAGATGGGATATTTCGCTCAGCACGCCATGGATCTGCTCGACGGCGAACAGACTGTTTTTGAATGGCTCGAATCGGAGTTTCCGCGGGCCGGCCAGGGCGCATTGAGAACGCTTGCTGGATGCTTCGGCTTCTCCGGCGACGATGTGGAAAAGAAATGCCGGGTTCTGTCGGGCGGCGAAAAGGCACGCCTCGTCATGGCCGCGATGCTGTTCGACCCGCCGAATTTCCTCGTCCTCGACGAACCGACCAACCACCTCGATCTCGACACGAAGGAAATGCTGATCAAGGCGCTCTCCGAATATGAGGGCACGATGCTTTTCGTCAGCCACGACCGGCATTTCCTCTCCGAGCTCTCCAACCGAGTGCTGGAAGTCTCGGCCGAAGGCATCCATCGCTACGACGGCGGTTATCGCGAATATGTCGAGCGGACGGGTTACGAGGCGCCGGGGTTGGTGGCCTGATCTACTCGAGCATTTCCGCCAGCGCGCGATGCAGAGGAGCATCGGAGATCTGGATCAGCCCGCTGAAGGGCGAATCCATGTCGAGCACCAGATAGATCGAGAAGGCCATCAGAACCGCGGCGACGTTAAAGGCGACAAGGACGACGGCATTCTTCGGTGCGCGATAACCGAAGCTTGCGAAGATTAGCGCCAGCCATGCGATCAGCATGCCGATGATCGGTGTCGGAATCATCCCGGCCTGCTGTTCGACGATCATCCATCGATGCTCGACGATTTGTCGGTATTGCTGGCGCAGGTCACTGAGTAGCGCCGCCTGGCCGGAATCTGCGCTCTGCACCCCGTTCAGTATGGTTCCGACGGCGCTCAAGCGCTCTTCCGCCTCGGTGCGTCTGTGTTGGAGTGTATCGTCCGCGCGGCTCGGATCCGTCAATGCATGTTCGACATAGGTGACGAGGGCACTCCGGACTTCGCCAGCGGCAGGTCCATAGAACTCGAGTGAACGGTCAAACAGGATGAGCTGCGTGGCGTAAGTGTGCACATTTGTATCCAGCGTCTCGAATGTATTCTTCGAAGAGTTCAGCATCAGGCCGAAGACAAGCGAGGTCATGACAACGAATATATTGGCAACAAGCCGCACTACGGTATTGGTCTCATCGTCGCGATGGGAGGCGCGCAGGCGGGGATAGAGGCTGACAGACGCGAAGGAAACAGCGCTGAGAAGCACAAAAGCAATCACGCCAATGACGATTTCCGAACCCATGATCAGCAATCCCTGATCAGCCGCGACGTCAGTGGTTTTGCGTAGCGGAGACCTGATGGCTTCGCAAGCCGTATCGCAGGTCTCGGTTTCGCCGGGCAGAAAATGCCTTGATCGATCCAATCTCGCCCCTAGCTAGACCTTTGGAGGTCTTGGGAGGAAAACAGGGCGATGTCAGAATATGATATTTCATACATCGATTTTGCCGGGATTTGCCGGAATAGCGATTTCATGCGCAGCGCTGCTAGGCTGCACGATCCCGGCCGACACATCTCGGGTGATAGGCGAGAATTCGACGGTGGCGTC
>JBQGDG010000400.1:0-5742 GCA_052038935.1 Neorhizobium sp.
CAGCGGAAGACGCCGCCGAAATAACCGACATCCTCGCCGAAAACCACGACGTCGTCGTCGCGGCCCATGGCGACGTCCATGGCGCTGCGCACGGCCTCGATCATCGTCATCCGGGCCATGTCAGTACCCCGCCTTCTGCCGCTGGCGGCGCAGATGCGGCGGCATTTCGGCATAGACGCCTTCGAAGATGTCGCGCACGGACGGTCTGCCGCCGGCATGCATCGTCCCGTGTTCCTCTGCCTTGCGCTGCGCGGCGATCACCTCGTCCATGATCTCGGCCTCCGCCTGCACATGCCGCTCCTCCGACCAGATCCCGCGCAGGATCAGATGTTTCTTCAGCCTCAGCACCGGGTCGCCGAGCGGCCAGGCTTCCGATTCGGTCTTGGGCCTGTAGGCGCTCGGATCGTCGGAAGTGGAATGCGCGCCGACCCGGTAGGTGACGTATTCGATCAATGTCGGACCGAGATTGCGCCGCGCCCTTTCCGCCGCCCAGCACGCGACCGCATGCACCGCAAGGTAGTCATTGCCGTCGACCCTCAGTGCCGGAATGCCGAAGCCGAGCCCGCGGGCGGCGAAAGTACCCGAGCCGCCGCGGGCGATCCCCTGGAACGTCGAGATCGCCCATTGATTGTTGACGACGTTCAGGATGACCGGCGCCCGATAGGTCGAGGCGAAGACGAGCGCCGAATGGAAATCCGATTCCGCCGTCGAACCGTCGCCGATCCAGGCGGCGGCGATGCGGCTGTCGTTCTTGATCGCCGACGCCATCGCCCAGCCGACGGCTTGCACATATTGCGTGGCGAGGTTGCCGGAGATCGTGAAGAATCCGTGTTCCTTCGACGAATACATGATCGGCAATTGCCGTCCGCGCAGCGGATCGCTCTCGTTGGAATAGATCTGGTTCATCATCTCGACCATCGGATAGTCGTCGGCGATGAGAAGGCCGGCCTGCCGATAGGTGGGGAAGTTCATGTCGCCCTTCCTCAACGCCTTGCGAAAGGCGCAGCTGACCGCCTCTTCGCCGAGATGCTGCATGTAGAAGGAGGTCTTGCCCTGCCGCTGCGCCATCAGCATGCGGGCGTCGAAGGCGCGTAGCGTCATCATGTTGCGCAGGCCCGTCCTGAGGTCGTCGTCGGACAACAGCCCTGCCCAGGGGCCGACGGCCTCGCCCTCCTTGTTCAGGACACGGATGATGGAATAGGCAAGATCGCGGATGTCTTCGGCCGCTGCGTCCACCTCCGGGCGGGGCACGGCGCCCGCCCTGGCAATCCTGACGTTGGAAAAATCGGGCTGGCCACCCGGTCGTACGGCGGGCTCAGGGACATGCAGGCTCAGACGAGCGCATTCCTCCATCACTTCCTCCCTTTTTAACCTGTTTCTCTCCTCAGGAACAGATCAATCAGCAAGAATGGTATTCCCGGCGCCAATGGCAAGCCATGACAGAAGTGCTTGGAATTTTTCGGCCGGTTTTGCCATAGGCGCGCGGCCTCTAACCGGACGTGCCGCTTTTTCGAAAGGTCTCCGGACTGACACCCACCCATTTCTTGAACGCACGGTAGAAGGCGCTCGGTTCCGAGTAGCCGAGCCGGGTCGCGATCTCGCTCACCGTCTGGCGCGTGTTCACCAGCATGCTGCGCGCAAGGTCGCGCCGGATGTCATCCTTGATGCCGGCATAGGTCTGGCCTTCGTCGTGGAGACGGTGGCGAAGCGTCGAGGGAGACATGCGCATGTCTCCGGCGAGTGCCGAAAAACCGCTCCAGTTCGCAGGTTCCTTCTGGCTGAGACGGCGCCTGACCGCGGCCGCGGTTCCGGCATCGTACCGGTAGCGCAGGAGAATGTTCGCCGGCGCCCCGCGAAGGAACTGTTTCAGAGCCTGATCGCTGCGCGATATCGGCAAGGCGAGCATGGCGCTGTCGAAACCGAGACGGCTGACGGGCTGCGCGAACCGGATCGGAGCGCCGAAGAAAAGCCGGTGATCCTCGCTCTGCTTCGGCTCGTCGCAACGGAAATCGACGAGCCGGATCGGGATGCGTCTCCCGACGAGCCAGCAGGTCAGTCCATGCAGGATGATCCAATAGCTGCGATAGGCGAATGCGGATTTCGGATCGCCCCTGTCGCTGAGTTCGATCTCCGCGATGCCGTCACGGACAACGAGCCGACCCACCGGATCGCCGAGCACGATGTTGAGAAAACGCAGCGCCCGCCGCAAGCCCTGATCCAGCGTTGCCGCATGCAGGACGCAATGGCACAGCAGGGTGAAACTTCCGCGCGGCATAGGGCGGGCGCCGAGCCCGAAGCATTCGTCGTCGAGTTCCGCAGCGATCGCAAGCCATAGTTGTCCGAAGGTCTGTGCCGAAACCGGTTGGGTCACGATTGGCGGAAGGCCGAGGCGAAGAAGCAGCGGCTCGGTCGCGCGTCCGCTGCGACGCAGGCTGTCGAGGGCCTCCTCGACAAAGCTCGGTGCGATCATGTGTCGTTCGATTTCAGCCATCATTCTCGCCGTAGTGGCAAAACTGGCCGGAATAATGGATCTGTTTCGTCATCGCTTGCAACATCGAAAGCCCGTAAAATCGATATCGGCGGTCGGGAAGAGGAGCCTGACGGCAAGGGAGGAATGGCGAATGCTGATCCGCGATGCAGGTTTCATCGTCACCGGTGGATGTTCCGGTCTCGGAGCGGCGACGACGCGGATGATTGCCGAAGCCGGCGGTCGTGTCGTGATCGCCGATCTCGACAGCGACCGGGGCGAGGCGATGTCGCGTGAATTCGACGGCAATGTTCTTTTCGTTCGCACCGATGTGACCAGCGCAGAGGCCGGCGCCGCGGCGGTGGCCCTGGCTATGGAGGCGTTCGGCAACCTGCGGGGGCTCGTGAACTGCGCCGGCGTCGCGCCCGCGCACAAAGTGATCGGTCGCGAAGGCCCGCACTCGCTGGAAAGCTTTGCCAGGACGATCACCATCAATCTGATCGGAACCTTCAACATGCTTCGTCTTGCCGCCGCGGCGATGCAGTCCGGCGAGCCCGACGCCGGGGGTGAACGCGGCGTGATCGTCAATACCGCCTCGATCGCCGCCTTCGACGGTCAGATCGGGCAGGCGGCCTATTCGGCCTCGAAGGGCGGCATCGCCGCGATGACGCTGCCGGTTGCGCGTGAACTGGCGCGGCATGGCATTCGCGTCATGTCGATCGCGCCGGGTGTTTTCGAGACGCCGATGATGGCGGGCATGCCGGCGGAGGTAAGGGATGCACTGGCATCGAGCGTGCCCTTTCCGCCGCGCCTCGGGAAACCGATGGAGTTCGCGGCGCTGGTCCGCCAGATCCTGGAAAACAGCATGCTGAACGGCGAGGTCATTCGTCTCGACGGAGCAATTCGAATGGGCGCGGGCTGAAACCGCGCGAGGAGGAAAGATGAGCTTGCAGGATCCGATCGTCATAGTCGGCTCGGCGCGCACGCCGATCGGAGGGTTTCAGGGCGAGCTGAAGGATGTCACCGCGCCGGAACTCGGCGCCGCGTCCATTCGCGCTGCACTCGGGCGAAGCGGTCTGCGGGCGGAAGCGGTAGAGGAGGTCGTCTTCGGCTGCGTTCTGCCTGCAGGTCAGGGACAGGCACCGGCAAGGCAGGCCGCCATCAAGGCCGGGCTTCCCGTCGCGACGGGGGCGACCACAATCAACAAGATGTGCGGTTCGGGCATGAAGGCCGTCATGATCGCCCATGACCTGATCGCGGCGGGAAGCGCTGCGACGGCGGTTGCCGGCGGCATGGAAAGCATGACGAATGCGCCATACCTGCTCGATCGGGCCCGGAGCGGATACAGGCTCGGACACGGACGCATGCTCGACCACATGTTTCTCGACGGGCTGGAGGACGCCTACGACAAGGGGCGTCTGATGGGTAGTTTCGCCGAGGATTGCGCCGAGGCCTATCAGTTCACCCGCGAGGCGCAGGATGCCTATGCCGTCACGTCCCTCCAGCGGGCCCAGAAGGCGATTGCCGAAGGCCGGTTCGACGGCGAGATCACTCCCGTTACGATCAGGTCGGGCAAGGGAGAAACTGTCGCAAGCCGCGATGAGCAGCCCGGCAAGGCGAAGCTCGACAAGATCCCGACGCTGAAGCCCGCCTTTCGCGAGGGCGGCACGGTGACGGCGGCCAATTCCAGCTCGATTTCCGATGGCGCGGCGGCGCTGGTGCTGATGCGGCGTTCGGAGGCGGAGCGCAGGGGTCTCGCGCCCATCGCGACGATCATCGGGCACGCCACCCATTCCCAGGAGCCCGCTCTCTTCGCCACCGCTCCGATCGGCGCCTTGCAGAAGCTGTCCGATCGAACGGGCCTGCCGCTTGCCGACGTCGATCTGTTCGAGATCAACGAGGCTTTCGCGGTCGTGGCCATGGCGGCGATGCGCGATCTCGACCTGCCGCATGACAAGGTCAACGTGCATGGCGGCGCCTGTGCTCTCGGCCATCCGATCGGCGCGTCAGGCGCCCGTGTTCTGGTGACGCTGATTGCGGCGCTCGAACGTTATGATCTGAAACGTGGCATGGCGGCGCTCTGCATCGGCGGCGGCGAGGCAACGGCCATTGCCATCGAACGGCACTGACGGAGGAACGTCGATGATCCTTTCCGAACTTCAGCAGCAGATCCGCGAGATGGCACGCGATTTCGCCCGCGAGCGGCTGGCGCCGGGCGCGGCGGCGAGGGACAGGGAACACCGCTTCCCGCGGGAGGAACTGCAGGAGATGGGCAGGCTCGGACTGCTGGGCATGCTCGTGCCGGAAACCTATGGCGGCTCGGATACCGGCGTGCTCGCCTATGCGGCCGCGGTCGAGGAAATCGCTGCCGGAGACGGACCCTGTTCGACGATCATGAGCGTTCACAGCTCCGTCGGCTGCGTGCCGATCCTCAAATTCGGCAGCGAGGAGCAAAGACAGCGCTTTCTGCCGAAACTTGCATCCGGCGAATGGATCGGCGGTTTTGCCCTGACCGAGCCGCAGGCCGGCTCCGACGCCTCGAACCTGAAGACGCGGGCGCGCCGCGACGGCGACCATTACGTGATCGACGGCTCCAAGCAGTTCATCACGTCTGGCAAGAACGGTCAGGTGATCATCGTTTTTGCGGTTACCGATCCCGATGCCGGCAAGAAGGGTATCACCGCCTTCATCGTGCCGACGGACACGCCCGGCTACGAGGTCGTGCGGGTCGAGGAGAAACTGGGGCTTCATGCCTCCGACACCTGCCAGATCGCCTTTACCGCGATGCGCATCCCGGCGGAACTCAGGCTCGGCGAGGAGGGAGAGGGCTATCGTATCGCGCTTGCCAATCTGGAGGGCGGTCGGATCGGCATCGCGGCGCAGTCCGTGGGCATGGCGCAGGCGGCCTTCGAGGCGGCGCGCGATTATGCCCGGGGGCGCAAGGCTTTCGGCAAGGCGATTGCCGATCATCAGGCGGTCGCCTTCCGCCTTGCCGACATGGCGACGCAGATAGAGGCGTCGCGCCAGCTCGTCTGGCATGCGGCCTCGTTGCGTGAAGCCCGGATGCCATGCCTGTCCGAGGCTTCGATGGCGAAGCTCTTCGCATCGGAAATGGCAGAACGCGTCTGTTCCGACGCGATGCAGATCCATGGCGGTTACGGCTATATGAGCGACTATCCGGTCGAGCGTATCTACCGGGATGTACGCATCTGCCAGATTTACGAGGGAACGAGTGACGTGCAGCGCCTGGTGATCGCCCGCAATCTTTGACCAAG
>JBQGDG010000401.1:0-3241 GCA_052038935.1 Neorhizobium sp.
CGTGTGGGAGAGGATCGGGCGGACATCGATCGCGCGGCGACCGATCAGCTCGACGGCGCGCGCGAATTCCTCGTGGAAACGCTGCGAGCCGCGCCAGACGATTTCCTTGCCGACCAGCATGTTGAGCGGGATCGCGACCTCGCCGGTCACGCCGACCTGAACGATCGTGCCGCGCGGTTTCACGCTCTGGAAAGCTGAAATCAGTGCAGGGCCGGCGGCCGAGCATTCGAACACGACGTCGAACGACCCCTTGTCCCTCTGGTAGGGGGCGAGAGCTTCGGGCGTCGAGACATCGATCGTTTCATCGGCGCCCATCGCCGGAGCTCGGGAAAGGGCTGCCCTTGCAATATCGGTAATGGTGATGCGCTCGGCTCCCGCGTGACGGGCGGCCGCAACGACCAGCAGGCCGATCGGTCCCGCGCCCGTGACGAGCACGTTCCTGCCGGAAAGATCGCCGGCCTGGGCCACGGCGTGGAGGCAGACGGCGAGCGGTTCGGCGCAGGCGGCCTCGGCGGCGGATGCCTCACCATCGATTGGAAAGCACTGGATTGCCGGAACGGTCAGATGTTCGCGGAACATGCCCTGTTCGTGGGGAAGTCGCATTGCGGAGCCCATGAATTTCATGTCGAGGCAATGGATGGGCAGGCCGGCGTCGCAATAACGGCAACTGCCGCAGGGTTGCGACGGGCTGACCGCAACAAGAGCTCCGGCCTCCAGCCCCTCGACCCCGGCACCGATGGCCTCGATGAAACCCGAAGCTTCGTGACCGCTGATGATCGGCTCGCGCACCCTGACCGGACCGAAGCCACCGTCCTGGAAGTAATGAAGGTCGGAGCCGCAGATCCCGCCCCGCGCCATGCGCAACCGGACCTCGCCCTGAGCCGGCTCGGTACATGCCTGCGTTTCGACCTTCAGGTCCTCTTTGCCGTAAAGACGAACGATCTTCGCCAACATGATCATGCTTTCCATTCGGATGGGCTGCCCGCGCCGCCGGCGGCGCGGGCGATGTCTTTAACGGATCAACCCCATTTCGGTCGGCAGCCACAGGGTGACGGCCGGAACGAAGGTGATGATGATCAGCGCGATGAACAGCGGCACCAGCCAGGGCAGGATGGCTATCGTCGTGCGTTCCACCGACAGTTTTGCGACGCGCGAGAGGACGAACAGCACCATGCCGAGTGGTGGATGCAGCAGCCCGATCATCAGGTTCAGCGTCATGATGAGGCCGAAATGGACCGGGTCGATATCGAACTGCAGCACCAGCGGCATGAGGATCGGCACGAGGATGGTGATCGCCGCGATCGTATCGAGGAAGCAGCCGACGAAGAGCATCAGCAGGTTCACCAGAACGAGGAAAACCCATTTGCTGTCCGTCAGGCCGGTTATCGCCGTCGAGAGCAGCTGTGCCGTCTGGCTGACCGTGAGCAGCCAGGCGAAGACCGAGGCCGCGGCGACGATGAAGAGCACCGAGGCGGTGGTCTCGATCGTATCCATCGTTGCCTTGGCGAGCGTCCTGAACGTCATCGTGCGGTAGCGCACCAGTCCGAGAAACAGCGACCAGAGGACGGCCGCGACCGCCGCTTCCGTCGGCGTGAACCAGCCCATCGTCATGCCGCCGATCAGGATGACAGGTGTCATCAGCGCCATCACGGCCGAGAAGTCGAAATACCAGTCGGCTGCGATGAGCACGACCAGCGCGATCCCGACTGCAAGATTGAGCGACAGGCCGAACAGCGTCATCAGATAGATGCCGAGCGGCACCAGCATGACGACGACGACTTCCAGCGAGGCGCCGAAAAGGTTGCGGATGTTGAAGGGCGTGTCAGAACCCCAGCGCTTGATGAAGGCGAATACGGCGACAGTCACCATCATCAGCAGCGTCATGACGACACCGGGAACGATGCCGGCCATGAACAGGGCGCCGATCGAGACGTTGGCCATCATGCCGTAGATGACGAAGGGCAGTGACGGCGGGAAGATCGGACCGAGCGTCGCGGAGGCGGCGGTAACGCCGACTGCGGCCTCGACCGGATAACCATGGTCCTTCATCGCCTTGATCTCGATCGTGCCGATGCCGGCGGCATCGGCAAGTGCGGTGCCCGACATGCCCGAAAAGACCACCGAACCGATGATGTTGACCTGGGCGAGGCCACCTTTCATCCAGCCGACGAGCGCCACCGCGAACGAATAGATGCGCCCGGTAACGCCGGCGACGTTCATCAGGTTACCGGCGAGGATGAAGAAGGGAACGGCGAGGAGCGGGAAGCTCTCGACGCCTGCGATCAGGCGCTGGGCGGCGATGATATCCGGAGCGACGCCGTAGAAGACGATATACGCCAGCGACGATGTCGCCATCGAGATGGCGACCGGCACGCCGATCAGCATCAGGAGGAGAAACGAACCGATGAGAAGCAGCATGTCTCAACCCTCGCTCTGGAAGGCTTCGGGCCGTTCGAGCACCGAATAACCGCGGCGCATATTGGCAACGAACACCTGGATGGAACGCAGCAGCATCAGCACGAATGCCGCGAGAACGGAATAGAAGACGATATCGCGGGGAAGGGCGACGGTGACCATTTCCTCGCCGGCCACGACTTCCATGTAACGCCACATCAGCCACGAACCGTAGGCGAAGAAGCCGATGCGGATAATGTCCACGATGGTTGCCATGACCCGTGTCACGCGGGCAGGCAGATAATGGTAGAGCACGTCGACCTGGATGTGGCGCGACATCCGAACGCACATGACGGCGCCGAGGAACACCACGCCGATCAGGCAGTTGACCGCGATTTCTTCCGTCCAGGCGTAGCTGTCGTTCAACACATACCGAGTGAAAAACTGCAGGAAGACGCAACCCGTCATCAGCCAGAAGAGGCCGAGGGTGATCCAGTCTTCGAAAGCATAGACCTTGAGGTCGACGTCGACGGGTGCGTCGTCGAACGTATGCGCGATTTCCTCAGGCGTGACCTGAGTATGAATTTCCTGTGCTGTCGTCATGAGTCTGTCCCATTCGAGAAAAGCCGGCGCAGCCTCGTCGAGACCGCGCCGAACGGGATCACTTGATGGCGCGGATCGCTTCCCAATCGGCCTTTTCGTAGCCGAATTCCTCGAAGGTCACCTTCTCGAGAACGTTCTTTTCGAAGTCGGCCTTGTCGACCTCGACGACATTGAGGCCACGCTTCTTGAACTCGTCGACGAGCGCCTTCTCACGCTCCTCGATGATCTTCGTCGTCTTGGCGGC
>JBQGDG010000402.1:0-3993 GCA_052038935.1 Neorhizobium sp.
CGATACCGTTGTAGACGACCGGCAGCCGCCGGCCTCTGCAGCCTGCCGGCGGGCTTCCTATATTGAGTTCATCCCGTATGCGACCCGGCATGCTTCCCGACCGTGAGGACCGACTTTCATGACCGACAAATCTCCCGCCGACAATTTTCCCGCAGGTTACGAACCGGCGAAGACCTGGACCTGGGAAAAGAACAATGGCGGGCAGTTCGCCAATATCAACCGGCCAATCGCCGGCCCCACCCATGACCGAGAACTGCCGGTCGGCAAGCATCCGCTGCAGCTCTATTCGCTCGGCACGCCGAATGGCGTCAAGGTCACGATCATGCTCGAAGAGCTGCTTGCGGCCGGCCATGCCGGGGCCGAATACGACGCATGGCTGATCAATATCGGCGAGGGCGACCAGTTCGGTTCCGGTTTCGTCGGCGTCAACCCCAACTCCAAGATCCCGGCGCTGATGGACCACGCGCCGAAGGACGGGGGCGAGCCGGTGCGGGTATTCGAATCCGCTTCCATCCTCGTCTACTTGGCGGAAAAATTCGGCGCATTCCTGCCGACCGATCTGCGCACCCGCACCGAGACGATCAACTGGCTGTTCTGGCAGATGGGCTCGGCGCCCTTCCTCGGCGGCGGTTTCGGCCATTTCTACGCCTATGCGCCGATGAAGATCAAATATGCGATCGACCGCTATGCGATGGAGACGAAACGCCAGCTCGACGTGCTCGACCGGCATCTCGCCGACAACGAATTCATGGCCGGCAAGGCCTACACGATTGCCGACATGGCGATCTGGCCGTGGTACGGCAATCTGGCGATGAACCAGGCCTATGGCGATGCCGGATCGTTCCTCGAGGTCGAGGGATACGCGAACCTGCAGCGCTGGACGGCGGATGTCTTCGCGCGACCGGCGGTCAAGCGCGGCCGGATGGTCAACCGCACGTCGGGCGACCCGTCCGAACAGCTGCGCGAACGCCACGACGCCGCGGACTTCGAGACGAAGACCGCGGACAAGCTCGCCCAGGATTGAACAAGAAGGCTTGAGAAGACGATCATGGCCAACCTGCCAGACATGACGAAACATCGCGGGTTTCCGGGCGGCATGCCCGGAACCGGCATCCAGTTCACCATCCGCCGCGCCAATCCGAAGGGCGTGACGCCGTTGAAGGCGATCCCGCGGCGTGGCCGTCCCGGCATGGCCGAACACCGCGTGGACGCCGCCTTCCTGCACGCGCTCTGGCACCATTTCGGCACCGAACCCTTCGAGCGCGGCAATCTCGACGCCGCGCGGCTCAATCTCCTCTTCGGCCGCGAGGTGCTGCCGGCCGACAAGGATTTCGATCCGCTGTCCTACGAATCGATGCTCGTCATCAACGAGAAGCTTGCCCGGCAGAACTTTCCGGAGAGCTTCGAGGATGTCTTCGAAGTGTGACGCGGCAAGCGCCGCTGGAGGAGAGGCGATGAGGGTTCCGGCACTTGGAGACCATCGAGGCGATGCCTTCAAGGTGCCGTTCGGGCGCAGGGTGACCGGCACGGCCGGCCAGGGAGGTGAATGATGCTCGCTGCCGTTCTCGGCATGGTCAAAGCGTCCGGCCCCGAGGGCCGGCTGAAGCGCCGGACGGCCCGGCAGCGTGCCCGTTCGGCGTTCCTGCGCGACAGCCGCAAACCGAAGATGACGCCGGAAGAGGCGCGCCGCGACCACCGGCAGATGCTGCGCTTTCTTGGCCTCAACGCGCTTGTCGGCGCCTCGATCGGCGTCATGGTCGCCATCGCCATCCTGCTGCTCGATATCGGAGGGATCGGCCATCTCGCGATGCGCTCGTCCGCCCCCGCAGTCGTCGTGCTTCTGGTCGTCGTGCCCTTCGCCTCGCTCTTCGGCGGGGCGGCGGCGGCCTCCGCCATCCTCACGCTTCCCTACGACAGCAAGTATCGCACCGACGAAGACGACGGAGCAGGCGAGCCATGACCATGTTCAAGAAGATCCTTGTCGCCAATCGCGGTGAAATCGCCTGCCGGGTGATCAGGACGGCCCGGAAGATGGGTATCGCGACGGTCGCCGTCTATTCCGACGCGGATGCCAACGCCCTGCATGTGCGGCAGGCGGACGAAGCCGTGCATATCGGTGCGGCACCCTCGAACCAGTCCTATATCGTCATCGAGCGGATCCTCGAGGCGATCAGGCGGACCGGCGCCGACGCTGTCCATCCCGGCTACGGCTTCCTGTCGGAAAATGCCGCCTTTGCCGCGGCGCTCGAGAAGGAGGGCGTCGCCTTCATCGGCCCGCCGGTTGCGGCGATCGAGGCGATGGGCGACAAGATCACGTCGAAGAAGATCGCGGCGCAGGCCGGCGTATCGACCGTGCCCGGCCATATGGACCTGATCGACGATGCCGGGGAGGCCGTCAGGATCGCAGCCGGGATCGGTTATCCGGTCATGATCAAGGCGTCGGCCGGCGGCGGCGGCAAGGGCATGCGCATCGCCTGGAACGATGCCGAGGCCCGCGAAGGGTTCCAGTCCTCCCGCAACGAGGCGAAGGCCTCCTTCGGCGACGACCGCATCTTCATCGAGAAGTTCGTCGATCAGCCGCGCCATATCGAGATCCAGGTGCTCGGCGACCGGCACGGCACGACGCTTTACCTCGGCGAGCGCGAATGCTCGATCCAGCGGCGCAACCAGAAGGTCATCGAGGAGGCGCCGTCGCCCTTCCTCGACGAGGCCACCCGCAAGGCGATGGGCGAACAGGCGGTCGCACTGGCGAAGGCCGTCGGGTATGTCTCCGCCGGCACGGTGGAATTCATCGTCGACGGCAACCGCAACTTCTATTTCCTCGAGATGAACACCCGCCTGCAGGTGGAACATCCGGTCACCGAACTGGTCACCGGCATCGATCTCGTCGAGCAGATGATCCGCATCGCCGCCGGCGAGAGACTGTCCTTCGGCCAGGATCAGGTGGCGCTGACCGGCTGGGCGATCGAAAGCCGGTTATACGCGGAGGATCCCTACCGCAATTTCCTCCCCTCGATCGGCCGGCTGTCGCGCTACCGCCCGCCGGTGGAGGGCCTGCAGGAGAGCGGCGCCATCATCCGCAACGATACCGGGGTCTTCGAAGGCGGCGAGATCTCGATGTATTACGACCCGATGATCGCCAAGCTCTGCACCTGGGCGGAAGACCGCACGGCGGCGATCGAGGCGATGGGCGAGGCGCTCGATGCCTTCGAGGTGGACGGCATCGGCCACAACCTGCCCTTCCTCTCCGCCGTCATGGCGCATGAACGTTTCCGCGACGGCCGGCTGACCACGGCCTTCATCGCCGAGGAGTTTCCGGATGGTTTTTCCGGCAACCGGCCGGAGGGCGACGACGCGCAGAAGCTCGCCGCCGTCGCGGTGCTGGTCAACCAGGCGCTGGAGGAGCGGGCGGCCTGGATCTCCGGCACCCTGTCCAAACGCCGCCGCCCGGTGGGGAAGGACTGGGTCGTGACGCTTTCGGCCGGCACGCAGCCGTTCTTCGAGGAGGCGGTCACGCTCGACACCGCCGCCGACGGCGCCTTCGTCCGGTTCGGCGATGCCGAGCCGGTTTCGGCGGCGACCGGCTGGCTGCCCGGCCAGCGACTTGCCGAATTCCATGTCGGCGGCGAAAGCCTGACGGTGAAGGTCGACCGCATCGGATCGGCGATCCGGCTGCGCCGGCGCGGCATGGACGTCCTCGCCCGCGTCCGCTCGCCGCGGATCGCCGAACTGGCGCGGCTGATGCCGGTCAAGCTGCCGCCCGACACGTCTAAGATGCTGCTCTGCCCGATGCCCGGCGTCATCACCGCCATCGCGGTCAAGGCGGGTGACCGGGTCGAGGCGGGCCAGACACTCGCCACCGTCGAGGCGATGAAGATGGAGAACGTGCTCAAGGCGGAAAGACAGGGCCTCGTCAAACGCGTCGCCGCCACCGCCGGCCAGAGCCTCGCAGTCGACGAGCTGATCATGGAGTTCGAATGATGCCTCACGGGA
>JBQGDG010000403.1:0-48897 GCA_052038935.1 Neorhizobium sp.
CTGGAAATTCCCGTCCCCTTCAACGCGCCGGCAGACGCGCCGACGGAACTCGTCTTCGACGATGGCCGCGATCTTGCCGGGGGAGGGCGCAGGCGCATCGCCATCGAGCCGGTGGATCAATATCGCGAACAGGCCGACGCCTTCGCCGAGGCGATCCTGTCCGGCAGGCCTTTCGAACCCGGACTGACCGATGCGATCGCCAATACGAAGGCCATCGAGGCGCTGTTCCGATCTTCCGTCACGGGCTGCTGGGAAACGCCCTGAGCCCTTTTCCACCCAGATTTCCACCGATCGAAAGAAATGCCATGACAGACAACACCATCGCTTCGGCCATCATCATCGGCGCCGGCATCTTCGGCGTCTCCACCGGCCTGCAGCTCGCGCGCCGCGGCATTCGCGTCACCATTCTCAACGATGGCCCGCCGGCGAACGGGGCCTCCGGGCGATCGCTCTCCTGGCTGAATTCCGCCCGCATGCGGTCGGACCCCTATCATCGCCTCCGCATGGCGGGCATCGACCGCTACCGTACGCTGTCGGCCCGTTATCCCGATGCCGCCTGGCTGCGTTTCGACGGCGGGATGACCTGGGACGCCGACGACGAGCGCAACCAGATCGACGCCGCCTTCCGGCACGAGACGTCGCTCGCCTACGACGCGGAGCGGCTGTCGGCCGACGAGGCAGGCAGGAGGACGCCGGGCCTCGCCACGCATGCCATCACGCCGCAGGGCGCGATCTTCAATCCGGGCGAGGGCTGGGTCGACCTGCCGGCCCTGATCGGCGTGCTGCTCGAGGAATTCGCCTCTCTCGGCGGCGTGCTGGTGACGGATCAGGGCCCGGTGCGGGTCGCGATCGAGGGCGGCCGCGCCGTCGGTGCGCAGACATCGGCGGGCAACCGGTTTGCCGCCGATGCCGTCGTGCTCGCGACCGGGCCGGCCGTGCCGCGGATGGCCGCCGAACTCGGCCAGACGATCGGCGACGATACGCCGACCGCTCTGCTGGTGCAGACCAGGCCGCTCGTCCATCCCCTGCGGGCCGTCCTCAACACGCCGCGGGTCGCGGTGCGCCCGGCGCCGGGTGGCACGTTTGCGATCGATGCCGACTGGGCGGCGGACGAGGGGGTGAAGCTGCGCGACGACGGCGGTTACGACATCGACGACGCAAAGGTCGAGGCGCTGCTGGCCGAGGCATCGAAGGTGATGGAAGGCAATCCGAAACTGGAGGTCGCCTCCGTCGGCGTCGGCGGCAAGCCGATCCCCGGCGACGGCGAGCCGGTGGTCGGCGCGCTGAAGGCCGTGCCGGGCTGCCATGTCGTCTTCAGCCACAGCGGCGCAACGCTCGGCCTGATCGTCGGTGAGCTGCTCGCCTACGAAGTGGCGACCGGCGCGACGCATCCGATGCTCGCCACCTTCAGGCCGGAACGGTTCTCCGAGGGCCGCTGAACGGATCTGCGGGAATTCGCAGGGACCTGCCGCCCCGTGGCGGGTCCGTTTCCGGGACGAGCCGGCCGAGCGACACACTCGAACGTCGTTGGCCGGGCCGCGTCGGGCCTCGGCCGCGCGGGACGCACTTGCCATGTTTCGCCGTTGTCTGCTAGGCACTGTTGCCGGCGCAGGGCTGTTCCAGGTTCGGACGTCATCAACGAGGACGGGGAAAGACGTGGCCCAGAAAGCTGTGACGCTCAAAGACGTTGCGCTTGCCGCGAACGTGTCACGGGCCACGGCCGCGCGGGCGCTGAACGGCTATGGCTACGTGGGCGGCGACGCTGCCCAGCGGGTGCTGGAAGCCGCCGACCGGCTGGGATACAGGGGCAACCGCGTCGCCCAGGCGTTGCGGCGCGGCCAGCTGCCGCTGATCGGCTTCATGCCCGGCGACATCCAGAATCCCTTCTTCGCGCGCATCGCCCACGACGTCGACGTCGAGCTTCGCGCTTCCGGCCACAACCTGCTGATCGCCAGCAGCGAGGAGGATCCCGAACAGGAGATCGAGCTGCTCGAAAGCCTGCAGTCGCTCAACGTGCGCGGCTTCATGGTCGCTCCCACCTCGGCGGACAACAACGGCCATCTCGTCCGGCTGGCCGCCGAGGGCGTTCCCCTCGTGCTCATCGACCGCGCCCTGCAGGACGTCGCCTGCGACAGCGTCACGGTCGACAACGAGGGCGGCGCGCGCGAGGCGGTGAACTATCTCATCGCCAACGGTCACCGGCGTATCGGCCTGATCCAGGACGATTCCCGCATCACCACGGCGCGGGGCCGTCTGGCGGGCTATCTCCAGGCGCTGAACAGCCACGGGATCGAGGTCGATCAGTCGCTGATCATCGTATCTCGCTCCACGGTCGAATATGCGATCGATGCCACGATCCGCCTGTTCAGCCGGCCGGCGCGCCCGACGGCGCTGTTCACGGTCGACAGCCTGATGACCCAGGGGGCGCTGCTCGGGCTTCGCTCCATGGGGCTCGCCGTGCCGCACGATGTCTCCCTGGTCGGCTTCGACGACTTCAACCTCGCGACGTTCACCGATCCGCAGATCACGGTGGTCGCCCAGCCGATCGCGCAGATCGGGCCGCTCGCGGTCGAGCTGCTGCTCAAGCGGATCAACGGCAGCGGGGAGCCGCCGCACAAGGCGCGGTTCCCGACGCGGCTGATCGTCCGCGGCTCCGTGTCGAGACCTTCCGGCGCGAAGAAATCCTGACCGTCATTTTTCATCCTCCAATGCCGAAAAATGACTTGTCAGGTCAAAAGAACCATGCATTAATCATCGTGTGAGATCGGTCTCTCTTTTTCCTCGAAGAGTCTCCGGTCTTAATTTTCACCTTTGTGTGAGATCGATATCATATTTGTGGAACGGTAATCTGGCCGCCGGAACGTCGACATGCAAAAGGTTGGCGGCGGAGACGTGCGCGCGCCGTTCGCGGGAAACCAAGGGATCCAAATGCTGAACTTCGACAGAGACCGTTTTCTCAAGATCCAGAGCGGCGCCGTTGCCATCGCCGACCAGATCCGGCCGCTCATGCGGTCGTTTCTCGACGGGGGAGGCGAGCGGCTTTACTTCATGGGGACCGGCGGCGTGCAGCTTCTCACCTTCCCGGCGATCGAGCTTGCCGCCCGCTACACGACCTTTCCCGTAACCGCCTGCTTTCCGGCGCAGGTCATCCTCGATCCGCCCGCGGGCCTCGACGACAAGGCGCTGGTCGTCATGCCGTCCCTGTCGGGAACGACCAAGGAGAGCGTCGCCCTGCTGCAGTTCCTGAAGCAGCGCGGCGTGCGCATCCTGACGCTTACCGGTCACGCCGATACGCCGCTCGCCCAGCAGGCCGACCACACCTATACGAACTTCGCCGAGGACGACACGTCGTCGGAATCCTTCTATCTGCAGACGATGATCATCGTCCTCGCGCTGCTGGCGGAGACGGGCAGGATCGACGATTTCGACGCGATCGTCGCCGAACTCAAGACGCTTCCGGGTCTCCTCGCGGACGCCAAGGCCGCCTATGAGGACGACGCGGCCAAGCTCGCGCAGTCCATCAAGGACGAGCCCTACCACATCTTCACCGGCGCCGGCTCGGTCTGGCCGGAGGCGCACTATTACGGCATGTGCATCCTCGAGGAGATGCAGTGGATACGCACCCGTCCGGTTCATGCCGCAGACTTCTTCCACGGCACGCTCGAACTGGTCGAGCCGGGCGTCAGCGTCTTCCTGTTCAAGGGAGAGGATGCGCTGCGTCCGCTCGGCGAGCGCGTCGAGCGTTTCGTCCATCGCTATACGGACAAGGTCTGGGTCCTCGATTCGGCCGCCGTGTCGCTTCCCGGTATTTCGCCGAGGGTGCGCGGCCTCATCTCGCCGGTCGTGCTCGCCACCCTTCTGGAGCGGCTGAGCGCCCATCTGGAAGTCCTGCGCGAACATCCGCTGACGACGCGCCGCTACTACAAGCGCGTCGAATACTGATGCCCGGGATCGGGCATCCCGCGGCCGGCTGGCGGCGGGGCGCTCATTTTTCGTAGCGGGGGATTGCGGGGCGGATCGGCTCCGCATTCCACCCAGGGTTCAACAAAGCAAAAAGGGGAATGACACATGCAACGGTCCATCCAATCCACTGCGGTGGCGGCTGCTTTCCTATCCGTCCTCGGCGTTTCATGGGCGGCTTCGACCGCTACGGCCCTCGCGGCCTCGGACGCGCCGGTCGCGGATCCGAACGCGGCGGTCGAATACAGCGGCACGCTGTCGATCCTGACGAAGTTCGGCCTGCAGCAGCTTTCCCCCTATTTCGTCGAGGTCGCCAAGGCCTATGAAGCCAAGCATCCGGGCGTCAAGATCGAGCTCATCCAGGAGAACGACGACAGCATCAAGGGCAAGACGAAGACGCTCGTCGCATCGAATTCCCTGCCGGACATCTATTTCTCCTGGACCGGCACCTGGGGCCAGAACTTCATCCGCGGCAACCGCGCCGTCGACCTTTCCGCGGTCGTCGGTCCCGACACCGAATGGGGCAAGACGCTCAGCCCCGCGGCCGTCAAGGCGTTCGTCTACAACGGCAAGTATTTCGGCGTGCCGCTCTATCTCGACGCGAAGTTCATGGGCTACAACAAGACGATCTTCGCCGATCTCGGCCTCGATGTGCCGAAGAATTTCGACGACCTGCTGAAGGCCTGCGATGCCATCTCGACCGCCGGCCATACGGCGATCGCGATCGGCAACAAGGAAGCCTGGCCGCTGGTCCACTATGTCGGCCAGCTGCTGGCCTACAACGTGCCGGTCGAGACGCTGGAGGCCGATTTCGATCCGAAGACGGCAAAGTTCGACGATCCGGGTTATGTCGCCGCTCTCGACCAGTACCGGTCGCTGCAGGACCGTTGCGCCGGCGGCGCCAAGGTCAACGGCCTCTCCTACAGGACGGCCATGCAGTCGCTGAGCGACAAGAAGGCTGCGATGTACTACCAGGAGATCATCGAGTTCGACCAGGCGGCCACCAAGGATACGGCGCTCAAGCCCGAGGAGTTCGGCTTCTTCAAGCTGCCCGTGCCGGACGGCGCCCGCGGTTCCGCCACGGCGCTGGAGGGCGCTCCCGAAGGCTACATGGTCAACGCCCGGTCGCAGAACATTCCCCTGGCGATCGATTTCCTGAAATATCTGACGACCCAGGAGAACGGCAGGACGCTCTCGGAGGCTCCCTACGGCCAGCCGAGCGCGGTCGTCGGAGGCGCGGACGAGACGAAGATCAATCCGAACGTCGCCAAGGGCATGGATGAGATCGCCAATGCCACCTATCTGATGCCCTGGCTCGATACCGTCCACCATCCGCGCATCGCCGCCGCCTGGCTTTCCAACCTGCAGGCCTTCTCCGGCGGCTCCATGTCGGCGCAGGAGCTCATGTCCTCGGTCCGCGAGGCTGCAGCGGCTGCCGCCAAGTGATGACGGACGCAACCACGATCTCCCGGGACAGCGCCGCCGTGCGCGGCGCTGTCCCGGCCCGCAGGGAATGGATGCGGCACAGCCTGCTGCAGCAGCTTCTCGCGCTGCGCTGGGGTGCCGCGGCGCTGATCATCGTCGGCTGGTTCGTCTATTATCCCATCATCGACAATTTCTTCGTGAGCACGACGACGCAGGACATCTTCACCGGGGAGGTGGACTATGTCGGCCTCGACAACTACCGGCGGCTCCTGGAGGATCCGGTCGTCTGGAAGGCGCTGCGGAACAACGGGCTCTATGCCGTCCTGTCGGTGGTGTTCCAGGTCTTCGCCGCATTCGTGCTGGCAGCCGTGATCGAGGGACTGAGCAGCCGCTACTG
Organism: Neorhizobium sp.; assembly: GCA_052038935.1. Lineage (GTDB taxonomy): Bacteria > Pseudomonadota > Alphaproteobacteria > Rhizobiales > Rhizobiaceae > Neorhizobium. The sequence continues at coordinate 5,783 of JBQGDG010000403.1, forward strand.
GCGCAATTTCTGGCGCGCCGTCTATTTCATTCCGTCGGCGATCTCCACGACCGTCACCGGCCTCCTGTTCTATTTCATCTATCAGCCCGATATCGGTCTTCTCGACGCCATCCTCAACCTGGTCGGACTGCAGCACCTCTCCTATACCTGGCTCGGTGACGAGAGGACGGCGATCTACGGGATCATCGCGATGAGCCAGTGGCAGGGTTTCGGCTATTCGACCCTGCTGTTCACGATCGCCATCCAGAAGATACCGCGAGAGCTCTACGACGCCGCGACGATGGACGGGGCAGGGCCGATCCGGCAGCTTTTCGCCATCACCTTCCCGCTGACCCGGGAGATGACCGGCATGATGATCATCGTCACGATCGCCGGAGCCTTCCAGGTGTTCAACGAGGTCATGGTGATGACTGGCGGCGGCCCCAACAATTCGAGCCAGGTTCTCGGCACATGGCTCTACGAACAGGGTTTCAACCAGAACGACATGGGTTATGCCGCGGCGATCGGCGTCGTCATCTTCGTCGCGACGATGATCACCGGGCTGCTGCAGCTATGGTACACCAAACGACGGAGGGTTGCCGTATGAGTGCGTCCGCGACGTCCCCCGGCGCCCCTCCGGCCCGGAACCCCTGGTGGGTGCTCGGCAAGGGCTTCCTCCTCGCATTGCTGGTCTCGACCGGTGCGCTGGTCCTCTATCCGCTGATCTGGATGGCGCTTGGAGGCTTCAAGTCGAATACCCAGATATTCAGCGATCCCTTCGCGCTGCCGGACCGCTGGTCCTTCGACAACTATGTCGCGGCCTGGAACCTCGGCGTGCGCAACTTCCTGTTCTCCAGCCTGCTGGTAACGGTCGTCTCGACCATCACCACCGTCTTCATCAGCGCCTGGACGGCTTATGGCCTGACGCGCACGACGATGTTCGGCAAGCCGATCATCGTCGGTTTCGTGCTCGGCGGCATGATGCTGAGCCCGACCGTCGCGCTCGTGCCGCTGGTGCAGATGATGCAGGGGCTCGGCCTCTACAATACGCATTGGGCGCTGATCATCCTCTACACGGCCTTCAGGGTGCCGTTCACCACCTTCCTGATCCGCGCCTACATGCTCGACCTGCCCCGCGACCTCGACGAGGCGGCGATGATAGACGGGGCGAGCGAGGGACAGATCTTCCGCAAGATCATGCTGCCGCTCTGCCGGTCGATCATCGTCTCGTGCATCATCCTGCACATCCTGTTCGCGTGGAACGAATATCTCTTCGCGATGATCTTCACCAACCAGATCGACGTGCAGACGCTGCCGGTGGGCCTTACCTCGCTGATGGCCAAGCATGGCACGAACTTCGCCGAGGTATTCGCCGCCATGACCATATCGGCGCTGCCCATCGTCATCATCTTCTTCTTCACCCAGCGTTACTTCATCCGCGGCCTGACCGAGGGCATCGGCAAATAATGAGGAGCCCAGACGTGTCCGGCATCTCGGCCAAACACAGAACCGGCGACGGTTTCCGCCCGATCGGAACGATCGTCGATCCCCGAGGCGACAATGCAGCCGCGGCAAGCGAAATCGGGCGGGGCGCACGTCGTCCCGCCCCGGCGAGGGAGACCGCGTGATGGCGTCAAACTCTCCAAGGCTCATCGCCGTCGGCGACAACTGCCTCGATGTCTATCTCAGCAAGAATACCATGGCTGTGGGCGGCAATGCGCTCAACGTCGCGGCGCACTGGCGGCGCCGCGGCCCTGACGCAGCCTATTTCGGCGTGGTCGGAAGAGATGCGGAAGGCGATGTGATCGCGGCGGCGATCGAGGCCGTCGGGCTGCCGGCGACCGGCCTTGAGCGGCGCGACGGGCCGACAGCCGTCACCCTCCTGCGGGAACGGAACGGCGATCGCAGCTTCCTGCTCGAAGACCTGGGCGTCGGCCTGAACTACGTGCCGTCGCCCGACCGCTATGCGGCCCTCGGGGAGGCCGGCTGGGTTCATCTGGGCACCAATTCCGCAGCCGAACTGGTCGGAAGGCTGATCGCCGACGGCATCCGCTTCAGCCTCGACATCTCGACCGCTCACCGATCGCTCGACCTGACCGGCGTGCCGCTGATCTTCGCGGCCGGGCCGGAAGAGGAGGACGTTGCGGTGGAACCGGTCCTGCAGGCGCTGAGGGATCGCGGCGCCACGACGATCGTCCTGACCTGCGGCAGGCGGGGTGCCTTCTTCCACGACGGCGCGAAGCTTGCGCATGTGCCGGCACGCGAGATCAGCGTCGTCGATACATGCGGCGCGGGCGACAGTTTCATCGCCGCCTTCCTCGTCGCGCATCACATCCGGGGGATCGACCCAGAGGGGGCGATGACCCTTGCGACCGATGCTGCGGCCGAGACATGCCTGCACGAGGGAGGCTTTCCGCAGACGCTGGCCGCCGTCCCTCCGTGGCTGCTGCAGAAATACGCAGACGTAATCTCTTCCGTCGAGGGCTGACATGACGCAATACCTCTTGAAGCCGCCAGTGCCGGCGACCGGTCCGGCGCGGTCCTTCTGGCTGCAGGACGCCGGGGCGGGCCCGGTCACCGAACCGCTGCAACGGGACGAAACCGCCGATGTCGCGATCGTCGGCGGCGGATATACGGGACTGTGGACGGCCCTGCGTCTCAAGGAAAAGCAGCCGGACCTCAGGATCGTCGTTCTCGAAGCCGACTGCTGCGGCGCGGGGGCTTCCGGCCGCAACGGCGGCCAGGTCCATTCCTGGTTCGCCGAGATCGATCTTCTGACCTCCGTGGTCGGGCAGGCGGAAGCGCTGGAGCTCTGCCGTGCCACTTCCGACGCCATCGACGAACTGCAGGACCTGCAATCGACCGGCACGATCGACATGGATCTCCGGCTCGACGGCTGGCTCTGGACGGCGAGCTCGAAGGCGCAGGAAGGTGCCTGGCAGAAGGCCCTGGAGATGACGAAGGCGTGCGGGGAGGAGCGTTTCGCGCTTTTGACGGCAGAGGAAATCGCCCGCCGCACGGGCTCGCGCGCATCCTACATGGGCATTGCCGAGACCAGGGCCGGCACGGTCCAGCCGGCGAAGCTGGCGCTCGGATTGCGCCGGCTCGCGCTGTCGCGCGGCGTGATCATCCACGAGAAGACCGCGGTCACCGCAATCGAGCCGGGAGAGACCTGCACGCTGCGCACGCCGCAGGGCAGCCTGCGGGCGGGCCGGGTCGTGCTTGCCGCCAATGCCTGGCTGGCATCCGTTCCGCAGCTGAGCCGCTACATGTACGTGGTCGAAAGCCAGATCGTCGCCACCGAGCCGGTGCCGGAGCTTCTTCGGCAGATCGGCTGGACGGGCGGAGAATCCATCTGCGACGCCCAGGCCCATGTCCTCTACTACCAGCGGACGCCCGCGGGACGGGTCGTCTTCGGCCGGGGCAGCGGCAAGATCGCCTATCGTGACCGTATCGGTTCAAGCTTCAACCGCGGCACGGAAAAGGGCGCCGACAACCGCCGCGAACTCGACCGGGTCTATCCCGAACTCCGCACGGCGAGGATCGCCCATGACTGGTCGGGACCGATAGACTGCACGGCCGAGCACCTGCCCGTCTTCGACCATCTCGAAGGCCAGCCCAACATCTTCTTCGGTCTGGGTTTCAACGGGACGGGGATCGCGCAGACACCGGTGGCGGGTCGGATTCTGGCGAGCCTCGTGCTGGGCGCCGACGACCGGTGGAGCCGCAGCGGCCTGGTGGGCCTCGCCGGACGCACCGCGCTTCCCCCGGAGCCTCTCCGCTACCTCGGCGCGAGGGTGGTCCGGCGGGCGATCCGCCTGCGCAACGACGCGGAGATCGACAACCGGGCGGTCAATCCTTTCGTGCGCTACCTCTCCGAACTCAAGCCCGGACGCTGAAAGGCGCGGGAGAACTGCCGGCAACAGGCAGCCCAAACAGAAGGGAACTCGAAATGGTCGGTCTCACTCTCAACGGGGTCCGGAAGAACTACGGCAACATGGAGGTGCTGCACGGTATCGACCTCGATATCAGATCGGGAGAATTCATCGCCTTCGTCGGTCCCTCCGGTTGCGGGAAATCGACTCTGCTGCGCACGATCGCGGGCCTCGAGACCATCAGCTCCGGCGAGCTCCTCATCGACGGCCAGCTGATGAACTACGTGCCGCCGTCGCGGCGGGGCATCGCCATGGTGTTCCAGTCCTATGCCCTCTACCCCCATATGACCGTGTTCGAGAACATGGCCTTCGGCATGAGGATCGCGGGGGTGAAGAAGGCGGAGATCGACAGGCGGGTGCGCCAGGCGGCGGATATCCTGCAGCTGACCGACTATCTCGGTCGTTATCCCAAGGCTCTCTCGGGCGGCCAGAGGCAGCGCGTCGCGATCGGCCGCGCCATCGTCCGCGATCCGAAGGTGTTCCTGTTCGACGAGCCCCTTTCCAATCTCGACGCGGCGCTGCGCGTGGCGACCCGCATCGAGATCGCCAAGCTGAAACAGTCGATGCCCGATACCACGATGATCTACGTCACCCACGACCAGGTGGAAGCCATGACGCTCGCCGATCGGATCGTGGTTCTGCGCGGCGGCAATATCGAGCAGATCGGCACGCCGCTCGAACTCTATCGTTCGCCCGCCAACCTCTTCGTGGCGCGGTTCATCGGTTCTCCGGCGATGAATATCCTGCCGGCGGTCGTCAAAGCCGAAGGGGAGGGCACCCGGATCACGCTTGCGGGCGGCGAGCATATCCTGGCGCTGGTCAGGATGCCTCCGGGCCTCGGGGAAGCGCCCGTGCGCCTGGGGGTGCGGCCTGAAGACCTGCGCCTGTCGGAAGGCGGCGTATTCGAGGGTCGCGTCTCCCTGATCGAGCAGCTGGGCGAGGTCCAGCTCGTCTATCTCGAGGTCGACAAGGTCGAAACCCCGATCGTCGCCAAGCTTCCCGGGACGGAAATGCTTAGGGTGGGCGAGCGTCTCCGGTTCGACGTCGATCCGGAGCGCATCCATCTTTTCGACGGCGAAGGTGTGTCGATCGGCGAACGTTCCGGCCCGTCCGCGGCAGCCTGACTGTCCGGTCCGCCGGTTGCGCCAGCGCGGGCCCGATGCAGCAGAAACGGTGCGAGGCATCCGGACCTGCGGGAGAGCGGCTCAGGCGAAGCGCAGGTCAGGGGACCGGCATCTGGGCCGGCAATCCGAGGCGGCCGGCTGGATCGACATAGGCGAGGTGGACGGTAATGGCCTCGTTGGCGTCCATGCCGGCGATCCGCCGCGACACCTTGCCCTGCTCGACGACCGGCCACCGGCCGTCCTCGTCCGCCGAGGGCGTGATATCCGCGTCGCCCCTCCGCAGCCAGAGGGCCAGCCGGTATCGGTCCACCGCCTTGGGATGCGCCTTCGGCGGGTCCGCCACGGTGATCTCCAGCCGATCGTCGACCCCGTCGATGACGCGGGCGAGGGTGATGCCGGCCGGTGCTGCGGAACGCCCGGGCGGCAGATGCATCAGGATACGCGGCGCGGAGGGCAGGCTGTAGGGACGGGGATGGGCCTTGCGGGCGGCGGGATCCGGTGCGGTGATGCCCGGCGGCTCCACCGGCACGGCCCCTATCCTGAACCGCCGTTCCGCCGGCAGGCGGATTTCCGCCCAATAGGCGTAACGGACGAAAGGCGCCAGGGGCGCCTGCTCCGCATCGGCGATGCCGGCGGCGAAATGTTCGCCGGCCCCGGCTTCCGCGGCTACCCGGCGCAGCGCCCCGGACTGGCGGATCGGGGCATAGAGGGGATCGTCGATCGTGCCGACGGCCCGGCGGATGCGGAATTCCGGCGGATTGGCCTCCGCCTCCTGATCCTCGAAGAGCCCCGGCTCCTCCCGCCTGAGCGACACCAGATCGAGGTCGAACGTGGCGACCTTCAGGGATGCAAGGCCGGTCGCCGGATCGACGGAACCGTCCAGCTGCGGCGATGCGGGGCGACGGCTTTCCGGCACGGCGACCGGCACGATGCCGCAGCGGGTGAAATCGGGCTCGGAGCCGCCCGGCCCGACGGGCACGACGCGCAGGAACTGCACCGGCCGCAGATGGCGTGGCAGGCTGGCGGTGAACAGAGCCGTGCCGACCGCGTCGGCCTTGACGAAATCGGCCGTCATCAGCCTGAAATTGCGCGGCTCTCCCACCGGGCCGGCCGCCGCCGCCTCGCAGACCGTCTCGGCGACCGCCGCCCGCGGGGTTTCCGCCGGCAATTCGAAACCCATGCCGCGGGCATCGGAAAGATAGACCCGGTAGCTGCCGCCGTCCGGCCCCGTCCAGACAAGCTTGACCTGCACGTCCGGCGAGGGGCCGGGAGCACTCGTCCAGAACAGCCCGACGGCGCTGTCGATCACCGCCGGGGGCCGGCGGTCACGCAGCGGGATGCCGTGCGTATCCGGGGGAGAGGCCGTGCCGTCGCTGTCGTAGAAGGTGGCGGTGATGACCGCTTCGGCCTCGCCCTGCGGCGGCAGCGCCGGAAGCGTGAATTCAAACACCTGTTCGCCGGGCTCGTCCAGAGGCGGCGACCATAGCTGATCGCCGAGCACGATGTCGAGGCGGGTGATCGGCAGGGCGCCGGGCGGAAGGGCGTCCAGCCGCGGAACGACCGTCTTGCGGCCGAGCAGCTGGATTTCGGCCGGCGTGAACCAGTCGGGCGGGGCCGGCGGCACGACGACCGTCACGGAGAGGGTGCCCGGGGATGCCAGCCCGTTCCCTGCCGGTATCCCGCCGGTATCGACGTCATACCGCAGGACCGGGGCCGGCGGATGCGGCCGTGCCGGAGGCTCGAGCGTGAACGGCGTCGCCGCCCCGAAACGTCCGAACGGGTCGGAGACATAGGCGAGATAATCGACGGCTCCGGCTTCGGCGGGGATGTCCTTGTCGGAGAGGATGGCGGCGGGGCGCTGGATCCTGGTCTTTGTCTCCATTTTCGCGAGCCTGCTGTTGGGCTCGCTTTCCAGACCGAGCAGCCGCGGCACGGCCCGCCAGTCGGGCGCCGCGTCGAGGTCCTCTCGCCGTTCGTGGGTGGTTTCGAAGCCGTCGCCGGTATCGCGCCCGAGAGCGGCCAGGGTGGACAGGGGATTGCCGGGAAAAGCGAAGCCGGCGCAGTAGAGCATGCTCGGTTGCGGCCGGTCGCTGCGCTGCCAGTGGCGGCGGATGATCTGGGGTGCCGGCAGCTGCGGCGGCAGGGGCGGCAGGAGGGGGGCGGTGACGGTCACGAATGGTGCCGCCGCATAGCCTTCGGCACGGGCAAAGGCAATCCGCTCGTCGAGCATGCGGCGCGCCGCTTCCGTGCCTATCCCCGAGAGGCCCATTTCCAGGGCGATCATGTTCAACAGCTGGTCCGAGAGGTCATCGTCCGGCAGGGGCGAGACGTCGGCGCCGAACCGTTCGAAGCGAACCGGGTCGCAGGCGACGAGGCCGATCACGGCGAGGCTGTCCCAGCGCCACAGGGCGCCGTCGCCAGCCAGATCGGGATAGGTTTCGCGGCACGCCGAAAAACCGAGATAGCGCGCCATTCCCGGATCCGTAGCGGCCATCTGCAGCAGATGCAGCGGTGGCGCCTGCACCTGCTGCCGCCTGCCGCCCGGTCCCAGGGGGTCGCCGTCGCCCAGCGGATCGGGCTCGCTCAGCCAGGGCGGGCGGGCGCCGCGCAGCATGCGCACGAGATTGTCGGTGAAGAGCCGGTCGGCCGCGGCATCGATGCGGGCCAGCTCGGAACTCGCGTCGATTTCGGGGAGGTCGGCGACGCCCGGCATGTCCATCGGCGTCAGGAAGCGCGGGGCGCCCGCGACCACCTCGTCGAGCCCCTGCCGGCGCGTATGGACGCCGGCATACCAGTTGCCCTCGAAGGCCGGCCCGCCTTCCGGGCTGGCGACGGGCAGGCCGAGAAGGCCGAACCGGACGTCGGGAGGATCCATCTGCCGCATGGTTCCGAGGCTGATCTGCCGCGGCACGATATGGATGACGGCCGCACCTTCGACCCGCAGCCGGTGCAGGACCGGTGCGGCGAACATCCATGGCGGCTGTTCGCGCGTCTGCGCCACGCGGCCGCGCTGGTCCAGCAGTTCGATTCGCCTGATGCCGCCGTCGACATGGAGATCCAGGCGCAGATAGCGCGACTCCTCGCGAAAGGGCAGGATCAGCGTGACATCCGCTATAGTCCCGTCCTCGACCGAAAAGCTCTGGGAATCGATCCTCATGCCGCCCTTCACGTCGATGTCGATGCCTTCGGTCCGGCTGCTCCTGGTCCAGTAGGCCGCGAAGGGAGCGAGCGGGAAACTCGCGCCGAGCCCGGCATAGACGCGCAGATGCGTGCCGTAGGCCAGGACGGGGTCGCCCTGCGGGCTCTCCGGATAGATGCCGCCCTTGGCCGCGACCGTGGAGATCGCCGCGAAGAGTTGTGGCGGGGCAAAGCGCGAACCGGCCATTACGGATCCTCCGCGAAGCTTGGCGAGGCCGGCAGGCCGACGCGGCCCACCACCTGTTTGGATATCTCCAGCCTGACGCTGTCCGCAGAAAGAACCAGCGCGGCCGCCGGCCGGCCGGCCAGATCGACCGGCGCATCGGCCAGGTAGATCAGGCGGAAGCCCAGGGCATCGCGGCGATAGGTGCCGAAATGTATCGCGGCCCCGTCCGGCGCCATGTCGAGCGTCAATGCGCCGGGTCCGATCGAAAGCCGGCCCTCGCGATGGATCGGTTCGGGAGATTCCAGCATCATCCCGGCAAACAACCATCGCTCCTCCCGCCGAAGCCAAAGGCGGCTGAGCCGCGGCTCTTCTGCTTGCGGCCAGCCGGCCAGATCCATGGCTTCCAGAGCGGCCACGAAGGCCTGGTCGTCGCCTTCGGCGACGCGACCGCCCGGCAGGTCCATGGTTGCGATGGCGAGGTCGCCCGTGATGATGTCGGCGCCTTCGCCGCCGTCCACGGAAAGGCCGAGGCCGGCGAACATGTCGGCCGGATCGCGCCAGCGCGAGGTGCGGAAGCTGACGCCGGGCAGGCGGCCGCGCCTGACGCCTCCGGCATCGGGAACCGCCAGAACATTGACTTCGTACCAGGCCTGGGCCTCGAGTTCCGTCTCGACCGTGCCGCAGAGGCCGGGCATGGGGCGGACGCAGGGCGAAGCCATCGCATAGGAGAACCTCTGGCGATCGACGGGCGTGAGGAATGCCGGGCTCGGCGCATAGGTCCAGAGCGGTGCGAAGAGCCTCGGGTCGCTGTATTCGTCGCCCGGGCGATCGACCCGCCGGATGGCGACCTCGAGCTCGAATCCATAGGCCTTTGCCAGCGCCGGAACATGGCTCTGGGCGAAATGGGCCCGCAGCGGATCGCCAGTGAAGCGGAAGAGCTCGCTCTGCGCCGGCTCGTAACCCGTAAGATGCCGCTCGATGAGTTCGGGTTCGAACGTATCCTGCTTCAGCATCAGCCAGGTCGAAAAGGCCGTCTCGGCCGGCGACGGTGGCGGTACGGCCGATTTCTCGGCGGTGCGGAAGAAGAGCTGGCGGCGTGTCGTGGCGTTTTCTTCGCCGTTGCGCCGGTAGGTATTCATGAGCGGCGGGTTGTCGTCGACGGCACTGACATGGCCGGCTTCGTCCTGCCGGCTCAGCCATCCCTGCCATTTCATGCCAACGTCGAGCCGGTAGAGACGGCCGGGCTGCAGTATGGTCCGGTGCCGCGTGCCCAGGTCGCCGGGATCTGTGGGAGGCGGCGCGCCGGCGGCCTGTCCGAGCGCGTCCTTCAGCCGTTCCGTCTGCCGGTTCTCGCGTTCGGCATGGGCGCTGGCGCCGACGGTGATTCCGCCTATGCCGATCACGCCGAGATCGGCTCCCAGCCTGTAGGAGATCGTGACCTGGCCGGCGGGCGGCTCCCCCTCGCGCTGCCGGAAGGCGACGACCACCAGGCCGGGCAGCAGTTCTCGCCATTCCTGCCTGTCGGCCTTCGACCAAGCCTGGCCGCCGGATTCCACGATCACGCCGTCGAAATGCTCGGCATGTTCGAAAATGCGCGGATCGCCCAGCACCAGAAGCACGCCATGGGTGATCGCTTCCTCGAGATCGAGCTGCAGGACCTGTTCCGAATAACCGGTGCCTCCCGGAATTCCGAACCGTTCGCGGTCGCGCCAGTCCAGCCGGGGCGCCAGGATGTGTCCGCCGAAGCGGCGATGCTCGAACTCGGCAACATCGTCCCAGCGCGTGATTTCGGCCGGGTTGAGGCTGAAGCCGGTGGGCAGCAGGACCGCCTCGTCCAGCGGATGAAGCTGCCAGGTCTCCTCGTCGCGCGCGAAATGGTGCATGCGCGCCGCAACCCGGCTTTTCCGCCGGTCGAGACTGACGGGATCGGGCGGCAGATAGAAGCCGGGTCGCGCCATGCTTGCCAGCAGGCCGACGGCCCAGCCCGGTTCGGCCACGACCTTGCGGTTACAGAAATCGCTGGAGAGCCGCAACGGGTCATGCGGCAGGCCCGTGCCGGCATCGCTGCGGCGGTTGACCCACAGATCCGCCGTGAGGGAGAGCAGCACCAGTTCCTGCAGGTCGTCGCCGCCACCGCGGCTGACCTGCCAGCGCGCCGGCAGATGGGCGGGGCCGGCGTCTGCGCCGAACCGCTCGCCGCCGTCGAACTTGTTCTCGGCCTCGGTGACATCGAAAAGCCCGAGCTCGTCGAGCGTCCATTCGTAACGCAGCATCTCGCTGCCGATCCGCGCCGCCGGCAGGGGCTGGTCGGGACCTTCGACGAAATCGAACTGGTTTGCCGCGTCGTTGACGACATGAGGAGCAATGGCGAAGGGAATGGAGATCAGGGTATCGGGCCAGACATGCATGTCGGGGGCGATCTGATCGGGATGCTCGACGAGACGCGCCACGACGCGATAGCTGTCGTCGGTAAGCACCGGCGTGGAGCCGATAACGACGGGCGGATCGGCCGGGTCGTGCGCCGGCCCCAGCAGATCGAGCGGGTGTCGGTCGGGCTTGGGAACCGCCGGCGTGAAAGGCTCGCCGAAGCTGATCGTCACGGTGCCTTCGACGTCGAAGAAAAGGAGCTCGATCCGGCCCGTCACCTCGGCCCAGAAATAGGATGTATCGCTCTGGGCCATGAAGCTGATGCGGGCGTCGACACCGAGGGAGAACGGTCCGAGATTGAGACTGCCGCCGGCCGCGCCGAAACCCGCAAGGGTGGGTGGCTTGGCACCGATCAGGAGATCGAGGCTTGCATGCAGTTCGGCCCAGGCTATGGGCTTGGCGCCGAAAGAAGCCTCGAGCGCGAAGCCGAAGGCGAGGACGAAACCATCGGAGAGGGAGTAGAGAACCGGCACGTCGCGCCCGTGCGGCCAGTTCTCGATACCGCGACCGCGCAGCATGAAATAGGCCTCGGCGGAAATGCCCAGAAGATCCGGCAGCACCACCGCCGCGATCGGCCCGATGCCGCGGCCCTGGTGCTCGTAGCCATCGGCGCCGAGATAGGTATACCAGTCGTCGGCATCGTTGCCGAAGGGAAACCGGCCCGCCAGCGGCAGGCGGATTTCGAGCAGCGGCCGGAGGTTGACCGAGCCGATGACCGCGAAGGTCAGCGCAGAGGAGTCGAGGCCGATATAGCCGAGGAAGCTGACGCCGATGGCGTCGGGAGTATAGCCCGGATCGCTGAGCTTGACCGGCGGGCTCATCAGCTTGCCGTTGATCGAACCCCTTATCGCCACGTCGGGTACGGTGATCATCACGCCCGCCTTGGCCGAGAAGGAGAAGCCCAGATCGGGAAGCGTTCCGACGGCCGCCTCGATGCCGAAGGTGGTCTCGCCGGTGCGCGCGACGAAGCTGCGCTCGTCGACCGGCCTCCAGTAGAGCTGGCGCAGCAGCGGATCGTCGGGCGCAGGGCCGGGACCCGTGCCGGGGGGGTTTTGGTAATTAGGTCTCGCGGCGACGCCGAAGAGGCCGCCGGCGCCGAGCAGGCCGAAGCCGGTATTGGCGAGCGGAACCGGGGCGGGGAGGTCGATGGCGAGCCTGAGGACGACCATCGGTTCGGCATAGATGACGGTTGCCTCCGCCGCGATTGCGAGCGGCACGACATTGGCCCTGATACTGGCCGCAAACCCCTTTTCGATGATCCTGAGCCTGCCTTCGCCATCGAGGACGCCGGGCACGTCGAGAGCCACCGCCATGCCGGAAATGCTGACTTCCGGCGTTCCGTCCACGAGGGTCGCCCGCAGGGTGACGCCGGAGACGCGGACGGGGCCGAGGTTGAGCTTGAAGCGCAGGTCGACCTCGACCCAGGTGGAGCCGCGGCCCGAACGGGAGCCGATGACGTCGAACAGATCCTCGAGGCCGGTCACGTCCCAGGCGCCGGGATTTTCCACCTCCATCTCGGCGTGGTCGAAGTCCAGGCCGATCATGTCCAGACCGCTCTTGCGCGGATCGACGCTCATGCGCGCCTTGCGCACGCGTATGCGCATCGGGTTGGCGCTGCTCATGCCGACGCCGAAATTGCCGCTGATGCCGAGATGCTTGACCGTCGCCTGCACCGAATAGTCGAGCGTGAGCGTAATCTTCCCGCCGACGGGCAGGACGTCGCCGGCGGATTCGATCTCGACGGCATTGAGGACGAATTTGCTGCGCGGCTCGAACATGCCCGAAAGCGCCTCGCCCGCCAGGGCCAGCTTGGTCAGCAGCAGTGCCGTGTCCCCGACGCCGGGTTCCGGCGTGGCGGCGCCATCGGCGACGAGCGCCGTAGCGGTCATGGCGGCGATGTTGAAGGCATGCGGCGCCAGCTGTCCGGCCGCAGCGACAGAGACCAGCCCTTCGCCGCCCTGGGCGCCGAGGGAGACCGTGATCCTGAAATCCCCGGCTGCGTTGACGGGATCGCGCGCCAGCGTGGCGGTCAATCGCAGCGGCTTGCCCGCCGCGAAGGCGACGGTGCCGAGGCCGGGCAGATCGGGTTCGCTGCCATCGAGCGGAATGTCCATGGCGGCCGTGATCAGGCTCGGCAGCAGTCCGCCGAGGCCTGTCGCCGTCGGGTCGAGGCATTCGATGCGCAGACGGTATCCGGGCCGTGCCGCCGCGCCGCCGGCGGCCTCCCGCGCCGGCACGTCGGTTTCGATCACCAGCTGCGGCGCCCCCTCGCCGGTGGGAAGGGCGAAATAGCCCTTGATCGGCTCTCCGCCGAAGAACGGGACCTGCGGCGGCAGATAGAAATCGAACTCGCGAGCCAGGAAGCCCTTCCAACCGTCCTTGTAGGCGTCGATCAGGGGCTGGGGCAGCACGACGCCCGGTGCGTCCGGCTCCTCCGCGTGAAGGGTGTCGCTGTCGTCGAGCGTGAAGGCGGGGCAGGCGAAGCCGATGCTTGAAGTGCCGAAGGTGACGGCCGGGGAATCGAACGCGACCTGGACTATGCCGCCTTCGCTGGAATCGGTATCGGCCGTGAACTTCATGCCGGCCGGCGTGCCGGCATCGCCGGAGATCAGCAGGGCGGGCCCCGACTGCGCGCCGTCGGGAGACACGCTGATCAGTTTCGCGGGATGCCCCGGCTTCGGTTCGAGCCTGACGCCGCCGCCCGGTTCCGGCACTATCGCGGCCTGGGTCAGCGCCATGCCCGGCACGGCGTCGATAATATCGAAAACGATCCGCGCCTGGCCCTGATGCGAGAGCACCAGCCAGAACTGAAAGCGCGTGGCGTCGCGGGCGGCGTCGAACTGCAGCTTGTAGGGGGCCGGCTCGATCACGTCGGTGGGCGCCTGAAGCGTCAGGCCGAAACCGGGTATGGGCGATTTCGCGGCGTCGCCGGTGATGGTCACGCTACCGTGCCGCATCTGCATCGGCACATCGGGGTCGACGGGTTCCTTCACCAGCAGCCGATCGAGAAGGGCGTCGATCTCGGCGGACACGAGGACGTGGCGCAATGCTCCCGATGCCGTTATCAGTTCCTTGATCGTCGTCATTCGTGCACCCGTGGGAGGCAGTGGAATGGTCGTCGGAAGCAGGGTCCAGTCCGGCTCGGGCCGGAGGCTCGTCACGATCGTAGGTTGCCGTCCGGCAACGGTCCGTATCGGCGGAGCTGCAGTTCGGAGTTGTGATGCCGCCAACACTATCGCGACGCGGGTCCGGCGGCAATTGACCCATATTGGCGGACGCGCCGGCCGCTTTGCGGCAAACTACCTCTTTTTGGCGAAGTCCTACGCCAAATGGCTGAGTTTACATCCGCAGCGGATTTTGCGTTAAGATGGTTCGGCAAGAGTCCGGTTTTTCGACTGGCATATGTTCATCAACCATAACGTGTGAATTCCGGGCATTCCGCCCCTGCATCGGTGATGGCGGAATGCGGCTGTCCGCGGCCGGCAGGATCGTCCACGTCCTCGAGGCGGTGCCGAAAGGCCGGCCCGACTTCAGGTATCGTGACGATCGTCGATCCAAAAATCTTCGGGAGAGGCCGGATGGGTGACGACGAGAACCAGGGGAACAACGATGGGGGCGGGGAGCCGAACGCTGCCGCGTCGGGCGGTATGTTTGCGTTCGCGGTCGGCGGGATCGGCGTTATGCCAGATCCCGCCGACAATCCGGACGGTCATGTCGTCCCCCATCACGAGGCGGGCACGCGGATCAGTTTCGAGCTGGTCAATACCGGAGATGAGGCCGCCGTCGCCCGGGTCGGCGTCGAGGTCGACGACCAGTTCGTGGAGGAACGCGAAACCGACGAGGTGGCGCCCGGCATGACGGCGTTCGACTATGTTTCGCTCGGCCGGTTGTCCGAGGGAGAGCATCGGGTGCTGGCCTACGTCAATCCCGGCACGGGCAATCCCGCCACCGATCACGCCGAAAACACGTTCGACGTCGAATAGCGCGGACGGGCAGGGCTCCCGTTCCGGTCCGACAGGCCTGCCCGTCGGGAAACGATGGAGACAGCGATGGTTCTCAAGGCAGTGGCCGATTTTGCCGGCATAGCGGCGAGCGTTGCCGAAAGTGCCGGCAAGATCGTGGCGGCGCTCCAGCGCGGTGCGGTCATCCAGGTCAAGAACACGTCGAAAACGACGCTCGCCTTCGGGCCGTTCGACCATGAGAGCGGAGATTTCAGCATGGCGCCCGACAACCTGATAGGCCCCGATCAGGTATCGATCTTCGGCGTCAAGGGTGTCGGCCTGCCCAAGGGCTGGATGGAATATAACGGCCAGGGACGGGCCGTGACGCTCAGACTGTCCTGGGAGGTCCAGCTTCTCAGCGCGGTAGTCGTCGACAGTACGCTCGACGGCGCGGCGCGGGACTATCATTCCGACGCCGCGTCATCCGGTATCGACGGCGCCAAGTTCGACTTTTTCGACCGACACCTGGAGGGCGACTGGCGGCGCTGCCGCAATTGCGCGACCCTCAACCATCAGACCGGAGGGCTGGACGCCGCGTGCACGGTCAATGCCGGCACCCACGACAACTCGGTCAGCAAGCGTTACGAGGTCATCCCCGGCGGACTGACGTTATGGCGTTGCTGCAGCAAGTGCGAATGCATGGTGACGGCCCCCGGCCCCTGTCCGGGCGGCGGGTTCCACGACCTCGCGGCAGGCTCCAGCTATACAATCGTCTCGCTGCCGGGCGCGCCGGGCGAGACCGGCTGGCAGGCCTGCGCCAAATGCGGCGGTCTCGTCATCGATCAGGGCCGGCCCTGTCCGGCAGGCGGAACGCATGCCGTTATTCCCGCACCGATTTTTTCGGTCCAGTCCAGCTGACCTCGGCCCGGCGCGCCATTCTGGAAAAGGGTCTGGCGTGTCCCGTTAAAATGCATCCTAAGATAGTCTGTGCGTAATTGCCGAATCAACCTTAGCGTGATATCAGCAGCCATGCCTAGATGTGTCTCGAACGATGACGATTTTTCCGACGACGTCAGGTATAGCGACCTGCCGCCGCGGCTGATCCATATTCTCGTTCGCGAGGACATCCTTCGGATATCGACGCTGGCCAGGATGACCGATGGCGAGATTTCGCTGATCCGCAATGTGGGGCCGGACTATCTCCAGCAGATTCGGACCCTTCTCGGGCGCGAAAAGCGAGGACGATAGGCCCGCCGCACCAGCGGGGGCTCGCTCGTCGATCCGGCGCCCTCCGCCCGGCCGGCCCGAGGCAGGCTGTCGCGGCGTGCCGTAAACCCGTCCTCCGCTCATACGCCTTTCTGCCGAATTGAGGTCCGCCGTCGGAACCGTCAGAAATGACGGGACCTGCCGACCGGCACTTCCGACGGAGATCCCATGTCTCGACCCCTGTTCTTCCCAGCCGCCTTTCTCGTCCTGCTTCAAGCGCTTCCGGCCCAGGCGGTCGAACCCGGCGAATACAGCGGCGCGGCCAAGTATGGCGGCGATCTCACCCTGTCGGTGACGGGAAAAGGCGCCCGCATCGAAGTCACGACCGACGGCTGCCAGGGCGATACCGAGGGCCGCTTGCGGGCCGTGGGCGACGGCCACTGGCAGATGCGGCCGGACTGGCCGGGATGCGTCATCGACTTTCGCCGCAAGGGAAACCGCATCACGGTGAGGGAGGGCAGCGAGTGCTTCCAGCTGCACGGCGCGGCCTGCAGTTTCGACGGATCGCTGGGCGCGAAGACGGGTGCGGCATCCGGTGGGGCTTCGGGAGAACAGGCGGCATCCGCCGCGGCTTCCGGGGCATGGGTCTATGGCGAGGATCCGGTTTTAGGGTTGAGCGCGCATATCCGGACGCCGGAAGGAGCGATAGGGATCGCCTGCATCGCCGATGGCAGCAATCCGGCTGCCGCGGAGATCCTTGCCGTGCGTGTGACGCCGGATCTCGCCGGACCGAACGGCAAGCTCTACATGTTCGACGGCAAGGACGGCGGACGATCGATCGCATCTTCGGCCGGCGCGGGTTACGCGGAGCTGCGCGACAACACCTGCGGCATATCGCTCGATTCGTTCCGCTCGGCGGATGCGATGTATCTGATCGACGGTACGATCGCGGCGGTGTCCAGCACGGGCAGCGTAGCCGAAATAACCATCGACCACGGGGGCCGACAGACGGTCGTCAGCGGCGGGAGCGACGCTGCCGACAAGATCGGCGCAAAGACCATTCCGCTGAAGGGATCGGCGACGGCGATAAAGGCGTTGCTGCGCGCATGCCCCGCCGCCAGGATGGATATCGAGTCCGATTGCGGACTGTAGGCGCCGCTGCGGCGGACGCGACCCGTCGCGGGGCCTCGCGGCGACCGGGTATCGGCACGGGCGCCTCGAGCCGCAGACGACCGCCGCGCAGCGATCGGCTGCCGGTGGGGACGGCCGGTTGAGCCGCCCTGTATGTCCGCCGGGACCCTCGCGGGGGCGCCCTCCAGATACAGGTGCTGCGGGGACCGGGGCGAGATTTGCGCGCCGCGATCACCAGGGCTCATGCAAATCGATCGAGGGTATGCGAGAATAGGCATTCCAGGGCAGACACAGAATTTACTGTGAGGGAGCATGGAACGTCGTCTCGCAGCCGTCCTGATTGCGGATGTCGTCGGTTACACTCGCTTGAGCCAGATCGACGAGGAGCGGACGCGGGTCCGTTTCCAGGCGGACGTCAACGAGGTTTTCCTTCCGGCGATCGACGAGCATCGCGGCCGCTTCGTCAAGACGACGGGCGACGGTCTGCTCGTCGAGTTCCACAGTGTCGTCGATGCCCTGCGATGCGCGATCCGGGTGCAGAGGCACATGGGCGAACGCGCCGCAGCCGACCCCGCCATCCTGTTCCGCATCGGCATCAATCTCGGCGACATCCTGGTGGAGGGGGAGGACATCCACGGCGACGGGGTCAATATCGCCGAACGGATACAGACCCTGGCGGAGCCCGGCGGCATCGCAATCTCCGGCTCGACCTACGACCAGGTGAAGTCGAGGCTGGAGGCAGGTTATCTCGCCCTCGGCAACCAGAGGGTCAAAGGGGTAGACGACCCGATCCGCGTCTATCGTGTCCAGCTTCACGGCGAGGCCGGCAGGACGGTCGCGATCCGGCGGCCTTGGCGATCGAAAGCGTGGATCGCCGCCGCGCTCGGCATCGGTCTGGCGGTGTCGGCGGCAATCGCCTGGTGGCAGCCCTGGTCGGTCCCGGAACCACGGCAGCCGGCCGTCCGTTTCGCCTATCCCTTGCCCGACAAACCGTCCGTCGCGGTCCTGCCGTTCATCAATGTCAGCGGCGACGATGCGCATGACCATCTCGCCGAGGGCCTGACCGACGATCTCATCACCGAATTGTCGAAAGTATCCGGCGTGTTCGTCATCGCCAGGCATTCCGTGTTCGCCGTGCGCAACGTGTCGGCCACCATCCAGGACGTCGCCGCCAAGCTCGGCGTCCAATACGTGCTGGAAGGGACGCTGCAGCGGGAAGGGCCGCGCCTGCGGATCAACGTCAAGCTGATCGAGGCGATGACCGGCCTTTCGATCTGGGGCGAGAGATACGACCGCCAGTATTCGGACCTCTTCGCCGTTCAGGACGAGGTGATCGGCAAGATCATCTCGGCCCTCTCCATCAAGCTGAGCCAGGGCGAACAGACGCAGCTCGCCCGCATGCCGACCGACAGCCTGGAAGCCTACGACTACTACATGCGTGCCGAACATGAAGGCTTCATCTACGGCGACGTCGACACCTACCGGCGGACATTGTCCTACTACCAGAAGGCGATCGACCTCGATCCGGGCTTTGCCAATGCCCATGCCGGGATCGCCCGGGTGGCGGTGGACGTCTGGCGCAACGACTACAATTTTCTCTGGTCGGCGGCCGTGGCGCGCAAGATCGCCTATGATGCGGCCGGCGAGGCCCTGAAACTCGACCCGGCCAACGCACGCGCGCACATGGTGCTAGCGCTTCTGCAATGGGTCGATGGCCGGCAGACGGAGGCGCTGGAATCGGCCCGCACGGCGGTCGCCGCACAGCCCAACGATGCCGAGGCCTTCGGCAACCTTGCGCTCCTGCAGGTTCATACCGGCAGGAGCGCGGAAGGTGTCGCGAACATGGAAACCGCCCTGCGCCTCGACCCGTCTCCGGCAGCCGGGTTCCAGCTGCTGGGCGGAATCGTCTTCTATACGGCAAGAGACGATCGGCGGGCGATCCCGCTGATCGAGGCGGCGATCCCGCTTCTGCCGCGAACGGAACCGGCCCGCGAATATCTCGCCGCCGCTTATGCGGACGGCGGCGACCGCGCGCGCGCCGCGCAGGAGGCCGCCCGGCTGCTCGAACTCTTTCCCGAGAGCAACCTGACCTATTACGGCTATCTCTACGACTACTGGGCGAGGGAGGACCTGGACCATCATCTGGCGGCGCTGAAGGTGGCGGGAATACCGCAATGGCCGTTCGGCTTCACCGGCCAGGACGGCGACCGGCTGGGCGGCACGGATCTCCGCGATCTCGTCGCCGACCGCACCTGGACCGGCAGGAACAAGAACGGCACGCAGTTCATCCAGTATTTCGACAAGGCCGGCAACACGGCCTATCGCAGCGCGAATACCAGCATTACCGGCGTCTACGAACTGCAGGGCGACAAGTTATGCGAAAAGTTCGAAGGCTATTTCCTCGACCGGCTGGTCTGCGGTGAGGTCTATCGCAATCGCGATGCGAACGAGCACGACGCAACGTATGTCCACGTCACGCCGCGCTCCCTCCAGTATTTTTCGGTCACGCCGGACGGTGGATGACCGCTACTGCATGGCGGGATGCTGCCAGTCCTTGTGCAGCTTTTCCGAAATCAGCGTCTGCTGGACCTCGGACCAGTGTTTCTGGGAATCGCCCACCTTGGTCGGGATCTTCTCCATGCCTTCCGCGGCTCCGGGATCGTAGCTGATATAGAGCTTGTCATCGATGATGCGCCAGGCTCGTGGATCGACATTCGTCGTCACCGTGCCGAAAGACACGCCATCGGCGCAATAGCCGCCGTATTGAGGCGCGTAACGGGCGGGGTTGCTGGCGAACATGTCGCGGTGCGCCGCGCTGGAGAAATGCCATGTGGCGCCCAGCCAGCGATGGGAATATTGCTCATCGCCCTGAACGGCCTTGCCGTCGGTGAAATAGGCCACCGGATCATAGCCCTTGATGGCGACATCGCCGAAATAACCCGTGTTGACCACGTCGTCCGCGGCGGCCTGCCCGGACAGGGAGATCACCAGCGCCGTCAATCCGAGCGCTCCGAGCCGAAGCGCCATTCCCGTCAGGTTCCCTGTCATCACCCTGTTCCTCCCTTGCTAGGGATTGGCCTTTTCCCGTTTGGTGCATTCCTGAAAAAGCGGCTCTCCCACGAGCTCGGCCTTCTGACAGACCGCTCCGGCCTTCATCAGCAGGGCGGCCACATCCCAGTAGCCCCGCCATCCGGCCTGGGTGAGGGGCGTATATCCGTTTCTCTCCGCCGCTCCCGCATCCGCCTTGTGCTCCAGCAGGTAGGCAACGACATCCGCATGGCCCTCTTCCGCCGCCGCATGCAGCGGCGACATGCTGTAGAAATTCCTGTTGTCGTTGACGTCGGCATGCCCGGCCACGAGAAGCTTCACCACGTCCAGATTGCCCGCATAGGCGGCGGCATGCAGCGCGGTAAGGCCGCCCTTGTTCCTGACCTCGATGTCTGCCCCGCGCTTCAGCAGGAATGCCACCGCCTCCGCCCGGCCGTTCAGCGATGCCACGATCAATGCCGGATCGCCCGCCTCGTCCGGTTCGGAGATATCGGATCCCTGATCCAGGGAGCGGGCGATGAGTTCCAGATTTCCCTGGGACGCGGCTTGCTGGAGCGGTCCCGCCGAAGCCAGGCCGGCGCCGGCCGCAAAGACGGCAAGGGTCAATCCCATCGAAAGAAACGAAGCCATGGCGCACCCTCCCGATAGTCAGGGTTTCGGCGATTTGCTGTCTCTCATATTGCTGCTGCCCGCCTTCGAACGCAGACCTGATACATTAACGTATTTTCGGCGCGGCAGCAAGATTGGCGGCCGACGGGCGGGGCGTCGAGGCCGGTGCCGACCGCCCGTCACCCGCCAGGCGAGGTGTTCGTCTTGCGCGCCAGGCTCAGTTCCGCGGTGGTCAGGCTCAGCCGCGTTGCCAGCATCCGCATGATCTCCAGCGCGATGTCGGGAAAGTCGTTGACCATCTCGAGGAAGTGTCCTTTGGTGATGCGCAGGACCTCCATCGAGGACGTGGCGCGCACCGACGCCGTACGCGGCACCCCGCACAGGACCGCGATTTCTCCGACGATCGCATAGGCACCGACTTCGGCGACCTTGACCTCGCCTGCCGGTGAGGCCACCAGGACATCGGCCGTGCCGGAAAGGACGACGAAGGCCGCATCGCCGGCATCGCCCTGGCGGCATACGTCCTGACCCGCGGAGTATTTCTTGCGCTCCGAAGCGAAGGCGAGCAGCTTGAGCTTCGTCGGTTTGATCCGGGCGAAGATCGGGATCTGTCTGAGCATTTCGACTTCGTCTCTGAGCAAGATCAGCACCCGGCCGTTCCATCGGGCCGCGTCGCCCAAAAATGTCCGACGCTTCCTATCCCCGACGTTATCACGCTATCAACTGCCTGAAAATCTCGCTTTGCTGCGAGAGTTCGTCGAACGTGCCGGACGACGCCAGGCTTCCCCGATGGAACAGCAGGACGCGGTCGAACATGCGCGCCTGCTGCGGATCGGAGAGAACCCAGAGGATGGCCGGCTGCCGCCCCTCGCGGTAGAACTCCCGCACGACCCTGCGGGTGATCTGCTCCTGCGTGGCGCGATCGAGTGCCGACAGGGGGCGGTTGAAGATGAGGTAGTCGGATCGCCGAAGCAGCGCCCGCGCGAGATTGAGCTTCTGCCGCTGGACGATGGTCAGGCGCTTGCCGCCCGATCCGACATCGAAGCGGAGGCCGATGGAGATGATCTCGTCCTGCAACCGGTGCCGCGAGATCAGATCCCACAAGATGGCCCTGACGCGGCCGGTGGCCTCGGCAACGTCATGCGCGACGCGGCCGAAAACGATATTGTCCATCAGGCTCGCCGAAGGGGTGAAGCGTTCGGGATCGTAACGCTCGACCGCCTCCGCGAAATCCGCGGGAAGATCGGCGTAAAGCCGCCTGCGGCCGGCGACGATGAGGCGCGTCAGTTCCTCGTCCAGCAGCCCGAGCCGGTGCCGCGGCTCGACATAGGAATAGCTCAGCCGGATGATCTGGCCGCGCTCATGCGGAGCGACCTCGCCGGCCGGCAGGTCGCGCAGGCGGTTGAGCATCTCCTGGTAGACGGGGATGTCGTCGGCGGCCATGAAGGTCAGCTGCAGGAAGAAGGGATGGCTCGGCGCCAGATCGTGGAAAAGCTCGACGACGTTTTCCGCGATCGCAAATCCCATCGCGTAGAGGCTGTCGCCGAGGCCGGTATCGTCGAGCAGCCGGCGCAGGTGCGGATGTTCGGCAGCCGGGCGGTCGCCCTTCGTCTCCCGGCGCAGGGTGCCGAACAGCAGGTTCTCGATGACCGTCGCATGCGGATTGTAGCGATCGAAATCGAAGGGGACGACGATCCCCTCGAGCTTCTCCTCCGCCAGCCGGCTGCGCAGGGCGGTCCTGAGCCCGACGATGTTTCCGGGAAAGGCCGGATCGCAACCGGCGTCCACCCTGGCGCGCAGGGCGAGGTCGAATATGTCCTCCGACATCAGCACGGCATCCAGCACCGGACGCAGCGCCGGAAGCAGGTCACCGGGCCCGGCGACGCCGGCGGCCTGGTAGTCGATCCAGTCGGCATGGATGTCGAATGTCGGGTTTCCCGCCCTGAGCGCCTCGGCCTCGTGCCATTGGCGGTAGCTTTCGGACCAGCCGTTGTCCGGCGACGTCGGCCCGGGTGCGTGTTTCAGGCCGTAGAGGAGGTTGTCGCCGAGGCTGCCATGCAGGAAGAACGCCTCGCCCGAGGCATAGGATATGCGGCGGCCGGTGACGGATTCGGGCAGTTCCAGCAGGTTGTGCCCGTCGATGGTGATGGCGCCGGCGCTCGGCCAGAACACCCTCGCGAGCGTTTCGGCGAAGGCCTCGCCGCCACCGCCGCTGGAGCCGACGATGGCAACCGTCTCGCCGGGTCTGATGTCGGCGGAAATATTGTCGAGGAGCCGCGCCCCGCTGTCGTCGATCAGGGTGAGTTCGCGCACCACGAGAGCGCCGGTGAGAGCCGCGACCGGCTCTGCAGGGATGGTCTGGATGCCCTGGCCGATCATCGTCTCGACGTTGAACTGCTGGTAGACCTGCGCGTATTTGACCTGCGTGTCCTGCCTTGCCTGATCCCAGTCGATGAGCTCCTTCAACGGCCCCGGCAGGTCCTTGTAGGCGGCGATGACGGCAACGAGCTGGCCGAGATCGAGCTTGTCGATCAGGACGAAATAGCCGCCGAGAATGTAGAAGAAGAAGGGTGTGATCTGGGCCAGGAAATTGTTGAGGAACTTGACAAGGAACTTCCAGCGGTAGAGATCGTAGCGGATCGAGAAGATCCTCCCGAGCCGCCAGGCGATGTCGGCGCGCTCGAAATTGGAGGTATCGTTGCCGTGTATGGCGCCGATGCCGTCGACGATCTCGCTGACCCTGCCGGACAGTTCCCGAGCGGTGATCTGCCGCTCGCGGCCGAGTTCGAGCAGTCTCCTGCGCATCCGCGGGATGAGCACGGCCTGAACCGCGACCATGCCCGCGGCGATCATGCCGAGCCAGAAATTCTGCAGGATGATGAAGATCATCGCCGTCAGGGCCTGGCCGCTGAGCAGGGCCGGCTGCACGAACGCATCGCCGGTGAAACCGCCGAGCGGCTCGACCTCGTCCTTGATCATGGTCGCCACTTCGGCGGACTTCAGCCGGTTGAAGTGCCAGGGCGGAAACCTCAGGATGCGATCGACGAGCTCGAAGCGGATGCGGCGGAGCATGCGCTCGCCCAGCCGCCCCTTGTAGGTGTTGATGTACAGCTTGAACATGCCGTTCAGGACGACCATCAGCAGGAAGGTGAAACTCAGCGCGATCAGCGCCTCAAGCCGGTTGAGCTCGATACCCGCGAAAAGCTCGACATGCCCGAAAGCCGGGATGTCGCCCGCAAGGTGCAGGTATCTCCGATAGGCGCCGGCGCTTTCGAAGCCGGTGCCCTGGATCGGGCCGTTGATGATCTGCTTCGGCAGGTCGAGCGCCAGGAAATAGGGCAGCAGAGAGGCAAGGACGATGAGCAGCACAAAAATCTGCTGCGACCACGTGTTCTTCCATATGTATCGAAGAAGCTTCTCTTCCATGCCGGCCCCCGCAGAAGAGATCAATCGACGCCTACGCAAGGCGTGGAATGCGTTCGTGGCGGAATTTCGGCAGATGCGTCCCGCCGCGCGGCCGCCGATGCGCCCTTTGCAGACATGTGTGCACCGGATATGCGTGGCCGGGACCCGTGTAGCCGGGACATGTGTGGAATGAGCAACGGCGGACCGGCCGCGCGAGATGGCGAAAGTAGAATCCTACAAAGCCGGGATTACCTACAATACTTGCCCGGGCGAATAGTGGATTGGGTTACTCATGTTTATCGCGTGACTCGAACACAGGCCAAACCCATGAAATCGTGCTTAGTCCTCCCTTCCCGCCTCCTGCATACGAGCGCGCTTTCCACACTCTGCCTGCTGATGGGCGGGCTCCAGCCTTCGTTTGCGCAGGAAGACACGACGCTTGCGCCGATCGTCCTGAGTTCGGGCACGCAGACGCCGGGGACCAGCTCGACCGACGCCGTCAAGACGGACCGCTACGTCGGCAAGTCGGCGACCGTCGGTACCAAGACGGATACCGATCTTTCGAAAGTCCCCCAGTCGATCTCGGTCATCTCCCGCAAGGAACTGGAGGACCGTAACGTCCAGAGCCTGGTTCAGGCCGCCAACTACAGTTCCGGCGTGCGTACCGGCGTCTACGGTTTCGACCCGCGCTTCGATACCGTCTTCATCCGCGGCTTCAACGTGACCAGCGCCGGCTATTATCGCGACGGCCTGCGGGATGTCGGCGGCAGCTTCTCCGTCGCCCGCAAGGAACCCTACGGTCTCGAAGCCATCAGCATCCTCAAGGGACCGAGTTCCGTCCTTTACGGTGGCGGATCGCCGGGCGGCATCATCAACGTCGTCTCGAAGCGTCCGACCGACGAGCCCTTCAACGAAATCGAAGGGCAGGTCGGCAATTTCGACCGCCGCCAGATCAATTTCGATACTTCCGGCCCGGTCGCCGGCAACGACAACGTCCTCTACCGGATCACCGGCCTGGTGCGCGAGGCGGATACGCAGTTCATCGCGGCGAAGAACGATCGCTTCTACATCGCCCCGGCGCTGACCATCCGTTCGGACGATCGCGACACGCAGCTGACCATCCTGGGAGAATATTCCGACATCACCAGCGGCGGCGCGGCCGGTTATGTCAGCCAGGACGGCAACAGGACGGACCTCCAGTCCGGCGATCCCGCCCATGCCGATCTCGACCTGCACCAGAAGCGGATCGGCTACGAATTCCAGCACCGCTTCTCGGACGATCTCGAGTTCCGCCAGAACCTGCGTTACCAGGAGGTCGACGTCGACATGAAATATGTCAGCTTCGGCGCGCCGATCGAGATCGACGGCCGGCCGTTCCTGTCGCGGACGGCGGACCGCATCCAGGATTCGGCAACCACCTTCGTCGTCGACAACCAGCTCGAATGGACCACGGCGACCGGCGCTCTCGAGCATACCGTGCTCGCCGGCATGGACTACAGCTATCTCGAAAGCAGCTATGCCTATGGCAGCATCGCGGCGCCGCCCTTCGACCTGACCGACTGGAACTACGGCGAGCAGCCGATCTCCGGTCCCACTTCCGCGGACATGGGACCGAAGTCGATCACCCGGCAGAACCAGTTCGGCATCTATCTGCAGGACCAGATCGAGTTCAACGATTTCGTCCTGACGCTGGGCGGGCGCCACGACTGGCTCGACAGCAACCAGAACCAGGACGTCACGCATTTCTCGAAGCGTATCGGCCTCGCCTATCTCTTCGACAACGGCGTCTCGCCCTATGTCAGCTATTCCACGTCCTTCACGCCGAATGCCGGCAGAAGCTTCACCGGCGCCTATTTCGATCCGTCGGAAGGCGAGCAGTTCGAGGTCGGCGTCAAGTATCGGCCGACCGACCTCAATTTCGCGATCAATGCCGCGGTCTTCAACATCGAGCAGACCAATACGCTCGCTTCCGACCCCGACAATATCGGTTTCCAGGTTTCGCGCGGAAAGGTCCGTTCGCGCGGCTTCGAGATCGAGGCCAAGACGAGCCTCGCCGACGGCCTGGACCTTCTGGCTTCTTATACATATCTCGACATGGAGATCCTGGCGGGCGACAATCCCGGCAAGGTACCGTCCGGCCTTCCGGCCAACCAGTTCACCGTCTGGGCGAGCTACGAAATGCCGTCCGGTCCCCTGGAGGGGCTGAGCCTCGGTGCCGGCGCGCGATACTATTCGAAGACCTGGAAGACCGATGCCAACAACACCGGCAAGAACGACGCCCGCGTGCTGGTGGATGCTTCCGTCGGTTATGACTTCGGCGCCGCCAATCCCGATCTGAAGGGACTTTCGGCCAAGCTCAACGTCAGCAACGTCTTCGACAATCGCGAAACGACCTGCGCCGGTTCCTGGTGCTATGTCGAGGAAGGGCGCACCGTCATGGGATCGCTGCGCTACCGGTTCTGATCGAGGGCAGTCCGTCTGCAAGCCGGGGGAGCCGCGTGAAGCGGCTCCGCTTCGGGTGGCTCGGAAGGCAAGCGTGCGGGCTCAGTCGGACTGATGGGACCTGCGCCAAGCCCCCGGCGTGATGCCGGTGACCTGCCGGAACGCCTTCGTCAGATGCGCCTGATCGGCAAAGCCCAGCTGGGCGGCAACCTCGGCGACCGGCAGGCCGCTTTCGAGCAGCAGGTTCTTCGCAACTCCGATTCGCCTCGCGAGCTGCCACTGGAGCGGCGTCTTGCCGGTCGTCCGCTTGAAGACACTGGCGAACCAGCTTTCCGAAAGACCGACCGCGTCCGCCATCTCGGCAATCGTCAGCCGGCAATCGCCGCATGCGTCGATCCGCTCGGTCAGCCTGGCCATCTGCCCCTTCGTCAGCTGGCCGTTGGCGGTTCTTCCCTCGCCGTCGGGAATATCGAGCAGGCCCGTGACGATGCTGCCGACCAGGCTTTCCGCATAGACGGCGTGACGCGACGGAGCCGAGATCTCGTCCACGAGCAGTCCGGCAAGCGTTTCGATCGGACCTATGTCCTGGATCTCGACCGGGCGCCGCAAGGCCGACAGTGCCGCATTGCTGCCGATCGACGGAGCGAGATACCGCATCACCCGATCCTTGTGCATATGCAGGTTGAGATGGGAGAAGCGGTGAAACGACCGGCTGGTCGTCCACATCGGCACGCCGGCGGGAATATAGATCGCCCGCGTCATCGGCCGGTAATTCCTGGAAAAATTGCCGTTCTCGTTGGAGATCCTGACGCGCACCGAGACATCGTCGAAAAAGATCATGATGCGCGGATCCTCGGCGAGGTAATAACCCTTCGCTCCGGACTGGCTCTCCGCTTCCCAATAGACGCTGACGAGCCCGTCGAGCTGGCGCCACTTCACCGGAGCGACGACTTGGATCCCCTCGGTCCGCCAGACCATCGAGTGCCAGAAACTCAACTTTCAAAACCGCCTTGCTGAACGACCATTCGCCCGGTTCTGCTGGAAACCCGCGTCGCGCTTCCTGCTGGAACCCGAGGGATGGCACGGATGAATAAATCTGATTGCTTTTGTCAGGTTTCTCGCCGCGCTGCAAGACACTTGCCCCGCGGGCGCCGGACGCCACCGGCAGGTGAGGCGTCATCTCATGAAAAGACCGGGCATGAAAGGGCTGGACAAATTAGTGGACATGATCCACTATTTTTTTAGCCGGACATGAATACATGCCGGCGAATGCGATCAGAGTTTGAAAAAACAAGGGGAACTTATGTCGCAAACACCCGCGTCGACCGACGTGGTGCTGTCCGTTCGCAATCTGACGGTGGATCTGCCCGCCGGAATGGAACGCAAGCACGCGGTCAAGGACATCTCTTTCGATCTTCACGCAGGGGAGATCCTCTGCATCATCGGCGAATCCGGATCCGGCAAATCGGTGACGGCCAACACGATCATGGGCCTCCTGTCGCCCGTCATCAAAGTCAGCAGCGGCGAGATCCATTTCAAGGGAATGGACATTCTTTCGGCCAAGGAGGAAAAGATCAGGCCACTGCGCGGCCAGGCGGTCTCGGTCATCTTCCAGGATCCGCTCTCCGCCTTGAACCCGCTGATGACCGTCGGCGACCAGATCGCCGAGGTTCTGGAAGCCCATGGACGGGGTACGCCCGACAGCCGCAGGGCCAAGGTCCTCGAACTGCTCGAAGAAGTGGGCCTGCCCGATCCGCCGCTGATGCGGCTGCAATACCCGTTCCGCCTGTCCGGCGGGCAGCGCCAGCGGGTAATGATCGCCATGGCCCTGGCGCTCGATCCCGACGTGCTGATCGCCGACGAGCCGACCACCGCCCTCGACGTCACGACGCAGGCGCAGATCCTCGAGCTCATCCGCAAGATCCAGAGGCGGAAAAACATGAGCGTCATGTTCATCACCCACGATTTCGGCGTCGTCGCCGAAATCGCCGATCGCGTCGTGGTGATGGAAAAGGGTTTTCTGGTGGAACAGGGCAAGGCGGATCAGGTTCTGATCAACCCCGTCCATCCCTATACCCAGAGACTGGTCGCCGCCGTGCCGCGCATGCGCAGCAGTGCCCAGATCGCGAGCGAAGAAGCCCCGGTCGTGCTCGAGGTCGAAAATCTCGAAAAGGAATACCGCAGCTCCGGCTCCTTCTTCCGCAAGGCCCGTGTCGTCAAGGCGGTCAACGGCGTGAGCTTCAAGCTTCGCAAGGGCCAGACCCTCGGTGTCGTCGGGGAGAGCGGATCGGGCAAGTCGTCGCTCGGGCGTGTCCTGCTCAAGCTGCTGGATCCGGATGGCGGGGCGATCCGCTTCGACGGCCGCGACATCGCCGGCATGAACGAAGACATGTTCCGCTCGCTGCGGCCCTATATCCAGATGATCTTCCAGGATCCGTTCGCCTCGCTCAATCCCCGCCATACGGTGGGCAAGATCCTGACGGTCGGTCCGATCGCGCATGGGACTGCGGTTCACGAAGCGAGGACCAAGGCGCTCGGATTGCTGAAGCTCGTCGGTCTTGACGAGCAGGCCTACGATCGCTTCCCGCATGAATTCTCGGGCGGCCAGCGGCAGCGCATCGGCATTGCCCGGGCGCTGATGTTCGATCCCGTGGTCCTGGTGGCGGACGAGGCCGTTTCGGCCCTCGACGTCTCCATCCAGGCACAGATCCTCGAACTGCTGGCGCGGGTGCAGAAGGAGATGAAGGTCGCGATGATTTTCATCACCCACGACCTCAGGGTCGCAAGCCAGATCTGCGACGACGTAATCGTCATGCACAAGGGAACGGTGGTGGAGCAGGGCCCGCCGACGAAGATATTCCGTGCCCCATCGCACGAATACACGAAGAAGCTCGTTTCCGCGATTCCGGGCGCCGATTGGGAGCCCGCGGCCAAAGCCATCGGATCGTAACGCCTGCAAGGCCGGCAGGGCGCAGGCTCCGCCGGCCGGAAGGCTTTCGTTCGATCTTTCAGGCCTGATGCCCGTCGGTGCAACAGTACCGGCGGCGCGACGTGTTTTCCATTTAATTCATTGATTTAAAAGATAAATTTCGGATCTGTCTAGAAGAATTTAGTTGCATTGGTCCACTATTTGTCCTTTCATGCCGTCACGAAACTGCAACATGACATGGACTGACGAGGCAAAGGGCGGCGCGCTGAGGAGGCGGGACCGTCGAGGCGCCCTCTTGTCCATCGAACGGGAACCCGATGCCGAAACCGCCTGCGAAACCGCCGACGACTCCGCAAGACATCAATCTCGACGTGCTGGAGGACACGCTGAGCTTCTACATCCGCACGCTCAACATCGCCGTATCCCGCGATCTCGACGACCGGCTCGACGGGTTGGATGTGGCAAAGGGAACTGGAAAGATCACGACATTGCTGCTGGTCGACGATTATCCCGGCATCCGCCCCTCCGTCATCGCCCATCTGACGATGCGGGACCGTTCGGCCATGGGCCGGCTGATCGAGCAGATGGTCGCGCATGACCTGATCCGGCGCGAGGTGTCCCAGGAGGACAGCCGTGCCCAGGAACTCTACATCACCGAGACCGGCTCTGCCCTGGCGACGAGGATCAGGGAACTCGTGCCGAAACAGTCGAACGATTTCTTCAGCTTCATTCCCGAACACGAACGGAAACAGGTCATCGACATCCTGCGTCGTGCCTATCGTCACATCGTGGGGCTGGCATGAGCGATCAAGAGCCACGCCGCGTTGCCCTGATATCCGGCGCGAGCCGCGGGATCGGCGACCATGTCGCGGCGGAACTCTGCCGGCAGGGCTGGTCGGTGTCGCTCGGCATGCGCAATCCCGTCATGCCCGGCTGGGCCGGCGGTTTCGAGGACAGGCTGCAACTGGCGGCCTACGATGCCGGTGACCTGCAAGCCGAAACCCGCTGGGTCGACGGTGCGATGCAGCGTTTCGGTCGTATCGACGCGATCGTCGCCAATGCCGGCATCATGATTCCGAAGACGGTGATCGAGGCGGATGACGAGGATATCGACGCGATGCTGTCGGTCAACGTCAAGGCGCCGCGGCGGCTGGCGAAGGCCGCATGGACACCGTTATGCGAAAGTGGGCGCGGACGGGTCGTCATCCTCGCCTCGCTTTCCGGCAAGCGCGTCAAATCGGCGACGGCCGGCAGCTATTCGCTCTCGAAATACGCCGCGGTCGCGCTTGCCCACGCCATTCGCCAGGCCGGTTTCGACAGGGGTGTGCGGGCGACCGCCATATGCCCGGGTTTCGTCGCCACCGACATGGCCGCGGCACTCACCGACCTGCCGGCGGATCAACTGACCCAGCCCGCCGATCTCGCCCGCATCATCGCCATGCTGCTTTCCCTTCCGAACGAGGCATCGGTCGCCGAATTCGCCGTCAACTGCCAGCTCGAGGAGTTCTTCTGAAATGCCCGGTCCATACGTCGTTCCCGTCCATGGTGATGCAGAGCTGCCGAGGGAGGTGGACGTCGTCGTCATCGGCGGCGGGATCATCGGAACCTCGACCGCCCTCGAACTCGTCGAAAGCGGTCTCAGGGTCGCGTTGTGCGAGAAGGGCGGCATCGGCCACGAGCAGTCGAGCCGCAACTGGGGCTGGGTGCGCATCTCCCGCCGCGACCCGCGCGAAGTGCCGCTGATGGCGGAGTCGCTTCGTATCTGGGCCGATCTCAACCGCCGCACCGGCCGCGAAACCGGGTTCAAACGTGCCGGCATCGTCTTCACCTGCGCCGACGAGAAGCAGTTCGACGACCACGAACGCTGGAACCGCAACCTGGAAGGCTACCAGATCGAATCGCGGATGCTGAGCGCGGCGGAATTCAGGGCGAAATATCCCGGCAATACGATGGACGTCGCCGGCGCGCTCTATACCGCCGGCGACTGCCGGGCGGAACCCCAGAAGGCGGCGCCGGCGATCGCCGAAGCGGCGAGGGATCGCGGTGCCCATATCCTGACCGAATGCGCCGTCCGCGGACTGCAGCTGTCGGGCGGCCGCATCTCCGGCGTGGTGACCGAACGCGGCGAGATCGCCTGCAGATCCGTCGTCCTCGCCGGCGGCGCGTGGTCCAGCCTGTTTCTCGGCAACAATGGTCTCGATCTGCCCCAGCTGAAGGTGCTGAACTCGGTTCTGCGCACGAAGCCGCTGGAAGGCGGGCCGGAAGAGGCCATCTGGGCGAGCGGCTTTGCCCTGCGCAAACGGCTGGACGGCGGTTATACCATTGCCGATGGTGCTCAGAACATCGTCGATATCGTGCCGGCGTCATTCCGCTATGCGATGAAATTCATGCCGGCCTTCGCCCATGAATGGCGCGCGCTGCGCTTCAGGCTCGGCGGCCGCTTCTTCGACGAGGCCCGCATACCGCGGCGCTGGGCGCTGGATGAGGCCTCGCCGTTCGAATACAATCGCGTCCTCGATCCGATCCCGTCCAGAGCCATGGCGGAGGACGCGCTGAAGCGGCTGGCCAAGGCGTTTCCCGTCTTCCAGAAGGCCGAGATCGCCCAGCGCTGGGGCGGCATGATCGATGTGACGCCGGATGCGGTTCCGGTCATCGACGCCGTAGACGCCATTCCCGGCTTCCACGTCGCGACGGGCTTTTCCGGCCACGGTTTCGGTATCGGCCCGGCAGCTGGTAAACTGATGGCCGACATCGTCACAGGCCGCAACCCGATCGTCGATCGGCGCGATTTCCGTTTCAGCCGCTTCAGCGACGGTTCGAAGATCGAACTGGTCAGCGGCTTCTGAACGGCTGGTCGGGCGGATGCATTCCGGCCGACCGCGACAGCATGAGGCGGGCAACCGCCGACGGGAGTGAAACCGCCCGCAGAGGCGGAAGAAAAACCAATCGTCATGTTCAACCATCGGAACAAGGGGAACTGAAATGTCCGACCAGAACAAGCCGCTTTTGAACACCACACGCCGCCAGGCTCTTGGTCTCTTGGCACTCGGAGCATCCGGCGTCGTCTTCTCAGGCCTGCCGGGTTTCGCCGGCGCCATGGCCCAGGAAGCAAAGTCGCCCAAGGGACAGCTGACAGTCGGCTTCTCGCAGGAGCCCACCGTCTTCAACCCTCACATGCCGCATATCGAGGTCGACGAAGGCATCCATTTCAGCATCTTCGACCCGCTCTTCTACGTCGATGAGGAAGGCAAGTTCGTCGCGGCGCTCGCTGCGGAAGTCCCGACTGTCGAAAATGGCGGGATTTCGGCCGATGGCCTCACCTGGAAGGTGAAGCTGCGCGACGACGTGAAATGGCATGACGGAACGCCGTTTACCGCCGAGGACGTGAAGTTCACCCTCGAGCTTCTGGTCGATCCGAATTTCCGCTCCTGGCGCAAGACGGGCCACGAATTCGTGCGCGAGCTGACCGTGGTTTCGCCGACCGAGATCGCCTGGAAGATGGAAAAGCCGTTCGCGCCCTATCCGTCGATCCTGGCCTCGACCTTCATCACGCCGAAACACATCCTCGGCGCGGAAGCCGACCGCAACACGGCCGCCTACAACAATGCGCCGGTCGGAACCGGGGCGTTCAAGTGGAAGGAGCGTGTCGCGGGCGACTACATCCTGCTGGAAGCCAATCCCGACTATTTCGCCGACGGCCCGCATGTCGAGCGCCTGATCTACAAATACGTGCCCGATCTCAACGTCATGTATACCCAGTTCAAGACGGGCGACATCGATGTCGTCGGCCTGCAGTGGATCACGCCCGATCACTACGAGGAAGCCAAGGATCTCGAAGGAAAGGTCATCAACGTCGTGCCCGGCTCGACGATCGAATCCTTCACCTTCAACATGGAGCGGCCGCAGTTCAAGGACCCGGCGGTGCGCGAAGCGCTCTATCACGCGATCGACAAGCAATCGATCATCGAGGCGCTCTACTACGGTCTGCCGACGCCGACCGAAAGCTATGTGCCGCAGCAGTCCTTCTATTACAATCCGGACCTTCCCAAGCACGAATATTCGATCGAGAAGGCCAACAAGCTGCTCGACGATGCCGGCTGGGCGGCGGGTGGCGACGGCATTCGTGCAAAG
Organism: Neorhizobium sp.; assembly: GCA_052038935.1. GTDB lineage: Bacteria > Pseudomonadota > Alphaproteobacteria > Rhizobiales > Rhizobiaceae > Neorhizobium. The sequence goes on from JBQGDG010000403.1 coordinate 39,454, forward strand.
GACGGGGTAAAGCTCTCCTTCACCTGCTCGACTACGGCCGGCAACCATATCCGCGAACAGGTCCAGCAATACATGCAGCAGTCGTTCAAGGACATCGGCGTCGAGATGACCATCTCGAACCTGCCGCCGGCCGTCATGTGGGGCGACTACTGGATGCTGTCGAAGTTCGACACGGTGATCGTCGGCCTCGACTTCCTCACCGGCCCCGATCCGGACACGTCCGACTTCTTCCGTTCGACCTCGAGCGCGGCGAAGGGCGGAGCGGGCCAGAACACCTGGCAGTTCGCCAACAAGGAGGTCGACGACCTGCTCGCCCAGGGCGGCAGCATCTTCGTTCCGCAGGAGCGCAAGGCCGTCTATCTCAAGATCCAGGAGATCATGCGCAAGGAACTGCCGCTGCTGCCGCTGTTCCAGTACGCGACCGTGCGGGGACACAAGCAGGGCGTCGAGAACGTCAAGCCGAACATCAACACCCGTATCGACACCTGGAACGTCGCGACCTGGCGGCTGGCGTAAAGCCGGCCACGGGCGGACCACCGCCCGACGTGAGAGGGTGCCGGCTTCAATGCGGCCGGCACCGCAGCGGTCATTCGATCACGCGCTTCGCCGCCTGATCGACGCGAACTGGAGTATCACCATGCTGTCCTATCTACTTCACCGGGTCTGGCAGAGCCTCGTGCTCCTGGTGCTCGTCTCGATCATCGGATTTGCGATCCTCAATCTCGCCCCCGGCGGGCCGTTGTCGCAGTTCGCCCTGACACCCGGCATGACCCGCGAGGCACTCGACCGCATCGCCCATCAGATGGGTCTCGATCGTCCGCTGCCCATCCAGTATCTCGAATGGGCCTGGCGTCTGCTGCAGGGGGATTGGGGCAAGTCCTACCGCGACCAGCGGCCGGTGCTCGACATCATCTCCGGGCATCTGTTCGCGACGCTCCTGCTGATGGTCTCCTCGACCGTCGTATCGATCCTGATCGGCACCTGGCTCGGCATCAAGGGCGCCACCAAGCGCTATACGCTCTTCGACTACACGGCCACAGTCGGCGCGATGGTCGCGCTCTCGATCCCGACCTTCTGGTTCGGCCTCGTCGCCATCTACGTCTTCGCGCTGAAGCTGAAATGGCTGCCGGCCGGCAACATGTACACGATCGGCGACCAGTCCTTCTACGACTACGCGATCCACCTAATCATGCCGAGCCTCGTGCTGGCCCTGGTCAACATCGCCGTATGGAGCCGCTACATGCGGACCGCGACGCTCGACGTGATCAATCAGGATTTCGTCCGCACCGCCCGCGCCAAGGGCCTGACGCCGCGCCGGGTGCTGATGAAACACGTCGTCGGCAACGCCCTCCTGCCGATGATCACCCTCGCTGGCCTGCAGCTGCCGACCATTCTGGGCGGTGCGCTGGTCACCGAAACGGTATTCACCTGGCCTGGCATGGGGCGCCTCTTCCTCGATAGCCTCGGTTACCACGACTATCCGGTCGTGATGGGACTGCTGATGTTTTCCGCCATTCTCGTGCTGCTCGGCAGCCTGCTCGCCGACCTGCTGGTCGCCCTTGTCGATCCCCGTATCCGGCTCGGATGAAAAGTATCGTCGACGCTCTGCCATCAACCGAAGGATAGACCATGTCCGCCGCAACCCTGCATCCCTCAGCCCTGAACTCGCGTCCCCGCTGGTGGCAGAACCGCACGCTCCTCCGCTTCGCCCGTCACAAGCTTGCGGTCCTCGGACTGATCATGATCACCATCATGATCTTCGCCTGCGTGGTCGGACCGTATCTGCTGCCCTATGACGAGCTCTATATCGACCTGCGCGCCCGCTTCGCCCCGCCGCTGACCGGCTACCATATCTTCGGCACCGATCCGCTCGGCCGCGATATCGCCGCCCGTCTGTTCAATGCCGGACGCATCTCCCTCCTGGTCGGCTTCTTCGCCATGGTGCTGTCGACGCTGATCGGCACGGTGATCGGGGTCGTCGCAGGCTATTACGGCGGTCGTCTGGGCGCCGTTCTCATGCGCTTCGTCGACGCCTTCCTGTCCTTCCCGAGCATATTCCTGCTTCTCGCGCTGGCGGCATTCGTCAAGCCGAGCCCGTTCATGATCACCGTGATCATCGCGGTTACCAGCTGGATGGAAATCGCCCGCCTGGTCGAGGCGGAGGTCAGGTCGCTGCGCGAGCGCGACTTCGTGCTGGCCGCACGCATGCTCGGCCTGCCGAACGCCTGGATCATGTTCAGGGAGCTTCTGCCGAACGCGGTCGGCCCGATCATCGTCGCGGCGACCCTGACGGTTGCCCGCGCCATCCTGCTGGAGGCCTATATCAGCTTCCTCGGTTACGGCATCCAGCCGCCATTGCCGAGCTGGGGCAACATGCTGAACGGCGCCCAGCAATATCTCGACAAGGCGCCCTGGCTCGCCATCGTGCCGGGCGTCGCGATCACGCTCGCCGTCACGAGTTTCAATTTCATCGGCGACGGACTGCGCGACGCGCTCGATGCCCGCAGCGACCTGAACTGAGAGCGCCGTCACGATGGTCTCCTTCTCACCCTTCGACGTGACGCTCTGGCATGCGACGGCGACGCCAGCGCCGCGGACGGAGCCTCTGGCCGGCCGGGTCAGGGCGGATGTCTGCGTCGTCGGCGCGGGCTATACCGGTCTGACCACCGCGCTCGAACTCGCCAGGGCGGGCGTCAAGGTCGTGCTGCTGGAGCGGGAGGAGGCCGGTTTCGGCGGTTCGGGCCGCAATGCCGGCCACTGCACCCCGACCTTCACCCATTACAGCCTGCCCGAACTGAGAACCATGCTGGGCGAGCCCTGGGCGACGCGCCTGATCGAACGGCAGACGCGGGCCAACGACCGGGTTTCGGGCATGATCCGCGACTACCGGATCGATTGCGAATGGGTTCAGAGAGGTTATGTCATGGGCGCGCCCCACCCGGGCGCCGTCGACGCGATCAGGCAAAAGGTCGAAGCCTACAATGCCGTGGGTGCCAGGACACGGCTGCTCGACCGCGACGAAGTCGCGTCCTTGACAGGCAGTCCACGGTTTCACGGTGGCTGGCTGCACGAGGAGGCAGGTCACCTCAACCCGCTCGGTTATGCCCGCGGCCTCGCGCGGGCGGTCATCCAGGAAGGCGGCGCGATCCACACCCGATCGGCGGCAATCGCCTGCGACCGCGACGCAGGCGGCGGGTGGAAGGTAAAGACCGCCCTCGGCGAGGTGGTCGCCGACAAGGTGATCTTCGCGACCGGGGCCTATACGGTCGGCGGCTGGCCGAAGCTCGACCGGACCTTCAGGATCCAGCGCGTTTTCGTCGCCGCGACGCAGGTTCTGCCGGAGGAAACCCGCAGGACGGTCCTGCCGCAAAACACGACGATCCATGACGGGCGCGGCGACATCTACGTCTACAAGTACAATGCCGAAGGCCGGATCGTCGCCTCGATGTTTCCCATGGGGCGCCGCGGCCGCGACATGGCCTATACGCGTCGGCTGATGAGCGACCGGCTGAAATGGCTGCACCCGCAGATCCGCGAGGATATCCGCTGGGACTATTTCTGGTTCGGCGAACTCGACATGCAGTACCGCACGGTCCCGCGCCTCTATGATCTCGCCCCCGGAGTCGTCGCTCTGACGGGGCTGTCGGGCCGCGGAGTGCCGACAGGCTCGATGCTCGGCTCCGTCCTGTCGGAATGGGCGCTCGGCAAGCCGGAACGCGAGCTAGCGCTGAAGCTGGAACCGCTGAAAGCCGCACCGTTCTACATGGGTTTCGCACCGGCGCTGATGCTGCGCTACTACCGGCTGCGCGACAATATCGCCACGAAACTGGCCGGCGCATCCCTGCCGCCTCACGCCTGACCATCCCCTCAACCGGTCGGCGGCCGATGTCGGCGACCAATCCAGCAAGCCAAGGAGAATGCCATGAACATGCCGATCTTCAATATTTCGGACGATATCGACCTGACCCCGGCCATGCCCGCGCAAGGCCGCGACAGCGGTTCCTATCGTCGCCAGATCTGGCAGGACGATATCGAAAACGGCACGATCGTCGCCGTCTGGAAGGCCGAGCCCGGCATCTACAACTATCCGGGCCGCGACCTTGAGGAAACCTTCGTCGTCGTCGAAGGCGAGGCGATGTATTCGCAGGCCGATGCCGAGCCGGTGAAGATCGGTCCCGGTTCGATCATCAGCATCGCCCGGGGTGTCCCGAGCCGGCTGGAGATCCTATCGACCTTCCGCAAGCTCGCGACGGTCGTGCCGAAGCCCTGAGGCCGGCGACGAGCCTCAGCAGAAACCGTTGAGCTTGAGTATCCGATGGGCGTCGATCGCCGCGCGCAGATCGTTTTCGGAGTTGCGATCTCCCTGATTGGCGTCCGGATGGTGCATCTTGAGCCTCTCCTTGTAGCGACGCCTGATCTCTTCGGGCGTCGCATCGTGTGAGAGCCCCAGTGTCTCGAAGGCCTTCGCTTCGAGAACCTTGAGCTTGCGACGCTGGAGATCGGCCTTGGCCGCCTGGCGCTGTGCCGCGTTCTTGCGGGCGTTGACGGCTTTGGCCGAACCTGAGCGGGCGGTGGAGGGAAGCGGGATTTCCGAGGCCTGGTCGACGCTCGTCCCCCAGGTCCGCCGGCTGCCGCTGGCCGCTTCCCGCTGATACCGCGCGGTCACCGGGTCGGACAGGTCGGGGGCGAAATTGTATCCCTTGTTGTATTCCTTCACATGTTCGGAACAGAACAGCAGATATAGCCCCTCGGCGAGCTGCCCGACGGGAGCCCGGTGGGTGCCGCTCTTTTCGCAGCCGTCCCATTGGCATTTCGGCCCGCTCGGTGCGCTCTGGGGAGTGGATTTTTTTTTGCCGATCGGCCGCAGGCCGACGAAGATCTTGGAATCAGACATCGCGCCTTATATGGCAGACCGGACCGGGCGGGCAAGAAGAGGACGCAATAAGCGCGGACAATCGTTTCCGGCCTCGGCCGGGCTCCCATCCTTCCGGCCGAACGGCATGCACGACGGCTGCTGCCGGTCAGTCGCCTGCATCGATTTCCGTGTCTTTCTGTCGCGCCGACAGCGCCGCTCCCGCAACGATCAGCACGCAGCCGGTCATCAGGCCGGTCTGGAGCGAGCCGCTCGCATCGGTGATCAATCCGATCCCGAGCGGGCCGAGGGTCTGGCCGAGCCCGAACAGCACGGTAAACGTGCCGATGGCGGCGGTCCGGGCCGGTGCCGCGACGTTGCGCATGACGAAATCGGTCGTGGCGGCCACGACCGCGAAGAAGACGCAGCCGAAGATCACCGCCGATGCGATGACCGCCGGGAACGCCATAGATACCAGCGGAATTGCCGCGCCGACAGCGTTGATGGCGACGAGGGTGGCGAATGCGTGGGCGCGCCGTCGGCTGGCGAACAGCCGCGACCAGAGCCACGGCGCCGTCATGGCCGAGAGGCCGATGGCCATCCAGAAGGCGGTGACATGCCAGGATGGCTGGTTGTCCGATTTCAGATAGGCGACCATGAACGTCATGTAGCCGATGGATCCCGCGCCGAAGGCCGAATATCCGCCGAGTATCCAGCAATGCAGCAGCGGACGGTAGGGCGCACGCTCCTGCTTCCGGCGGTCGCGCAAGCCGGCATGCGTCGTCGCCGAATATCCGACGATCGCGAACGCGATGCCGATTGCGCCGAGCAGAAGCCATGCGGTGGGCCAGCTCTTCGCTCCGAACGCGTCGATCCATTGCGGCACGGACAATCCGGTAAGGGCGATGCCGAAGCCGGCGCCGGCATAGAAGATGCCGACGATCACGCCTCGCCGCCCGGGATCGGCCGCGGCAAGGCTTGCCGCCATCGCGCCGCCGGCAACGAAGATCCAGGCGCCCGAAATGCCGGAGAGCATCCGCAAGGCGCTCAGGGCGGCAAAATTCTCGGTCAGGCCGAGACAGAGTACGGAGGCGACCGAGACGAGCGCACCCAGCCCATAGGTCCGGGCCGCCCCCAGCCGCCCGGCCACCGGGGCGGTTGTCAGGGCGCCGAGGATATAACCCATCGCGTTGATCGTGTTCATCCAGCCGGCATCGGCATAGGACCAGCCGAGATCCTCCTTCATCGCCGGCAGAAGGAGGCCATAGGCGAAACGGGCGATCCCGAGACCGAGCGCCGGCCCGAGCGCCAGCAGTCCGACCTTGACGAGCGGCCTCATCAGCGTCGGCCGCCCGCAAGTTTCAGCGCGACGTCCGATCTGCGCAGCGTCAGCATGGCCCATGCGCCGATGACCGGGCCGGGGGCGAGGAAGACGAAGGTCCACTGCCAGCTGCCTGCCCATGCCGCGATATGCGGCATCAGCCAAATGACGAAGACGGTCAGCGCAAAACCGAGGCCCATCTGCAGCGACAACGCCGTGCCGACCAGATCGCGGTCCGACAGTTCGGTCACGGCAGCCGAAAACAGAGGGGAATCACCGACGATCGCCACGCCCCAGATGATGGCGATCAGGGCAATCAGCCAGGTCGGTCCGTCGAAGGTAAAGCCGATGAGCACGGCGCAGGAGCCGGAGACGATCATGAAGCCCGCGGTCGTGGCGGTACGCCCGAAGCGATCGGAAAGCAGGCCGCCTGCCACGCATCCGATCAGGCCCGACGCGATGGCCGCAAACGTCATCAAGGACGCCGCGCCGGCCGACAGTCCGCCGTCGAGAGCCGTGCGGATGAAGATCAGAAGCCACGCCCACATGGCGTAGAGCTCCCACATGTGGCCGAAATAGCCGATATTGACCAGAAGCAGATCGCGGTCCCTCAGGACACGGCCGATCTGACGGGGGTCGAAGACTGCCCGGCCGAAAGGATAGGGCCCCTCGCGGGCAAACAGCAGGAACGAGAGGCCGGCGAGCAGCGACGCTGCGCTCGAAAGGGCGATCACGAGATGCCAGTCGATGGTTTCGGCGATCGTGCGGAAGAGATGGGGGAGGGAGGAACCGAGGGTCAGCGCGCCGACGACAGCGCCGAGCGCCAGTCCGCGATTGCGCACGAACCATGTCGATACCAGCTTCATCGCAGGCGGATAGACGGCGGCGAGCGCCATCCCGGTGCCGAAGCGGCAGAGAATGACGGCAACGGGGCCGGGTTCGAAAAGCAGGATCGCGTTCATCGCCGCTGCTGCGACAGATGCCGCCGCCATCAGCCGGTTCAGGCGGACGATATCGGGCAGGTTGACGAGGCTGGCCAGCAGCGCACCCGTCACGAAGCCGATCTGGACGCCGTTGGTCAGCCAGGCGACCTGCGCATCGGACAGGCTCCACGCCGCCTTCAATTCCGGCGTGATGGCGGTTGCCGAGAACCAGGTGGTCATCGACAACACGACCGAGACGCACAGGATGGCGAGAACCGGCCAGGGGCTCGCTGCCGCCGGCCGATCCGTTGCGGCGTTCCCGCCATCCGCGATATCCGGCACGGATCAGGCCTTCGCGAGAGGCACGGTATAGACCGTCGCCGTGCCGCTGAGGCAGATCTCGCCCGCTTCGTTGCGCACGCTGGTATTGATCTTGCAGATCGGCTTGTCGTCGCGCACTTCGGTGATCTCGACACGCCCGGTGATCAGTTCGTCGACGCCGACCGCCTTGACGAACTTCCATTCGACGCCGAGGAAAACCGTGCCCGGCCCGGGAAGGTCTTCCGCGACCACGGCATTCAGCATGCCGGAGGTGACGCCGCCCTGGACGATGAGCTTGCCGAAGATCGAGGCTTCCGCCAGTTCCCGATCATAGTGGAGCGGATTGCGGTCGCCGGTCATTTCGGAGAAGGTCTCGATATCCTTCATTGTGGTGCGGCGGGAGCGCTCGGCGGCATCGCCGACCTTCGGTTTGCCCTTGATGACGCCGGCCCAGCCGTCCTGTTTTACATCGCTCATGTCATGCCCTTTCCTGAGAGTGTGTCTGCCGAAAGGCGGGCAAGGTTCGCCCGCCGATCCGTGTCGGGGTCATCTCGAGCGCCGTGCCTACCGTGAGTTCTTCTTCGGGTGCGCGCAGGATGAAGCTCAGCATCGTCGGTCCCTCGTCGAGTTCCACGAGCCCGACGGCGTAGGGTGCGATCGGCAGCCAGCCGGGATGGCCAGGCTTGTGGACGATCGAGAACGATTTCAGGCGACCGCGGCCGGACGCATCCTTCCAGACCAGCCGCTCGCTCCAGCAATGGGGACATATCGGCCGCGGGTAGAAGACCGAGGCGTCGCATTCCTCGCAATGCTGGATGACGAGCCGGCCCTGCTGCGCTGCAGCCCAGAAGGGTTCCGTCAGTGCGGTAATGGTCGGTTCCGGTGTCTTGAGAAGATCGAGATCCATCAGTCGGCTCCCAGAACGAGTGCGGTCGCTTCGCTGACGGTGGCGCCGTTGCCGGTGACGAGAGCGAGTTGCGGGTTGGCGATCTGCCGGCCGGTCGCCGTGCCGCGCAGCTGGCGCACGGCTTCGACGATATGCGTCATGCCGCCGGCGAGATCAGGCTGGCCGAAGCCGATCTGGCCTCCATGGGTGTTGAGCGGGGTGTCGCCGCCAAAGGAGAGATCGCGGCCCTTCAGCCAATGGCCGAATTCGCCGGGGCCGCACAGGCCGGCATCCTCGACCGTCAGGGCCACCATGATCGTATAGCAGTCGTAGAGCGACAGGAGGTTCATATCCCGGGCCGACGTGCCGGACTGGGCGAAGGCGCGTGCCATCGCCTGTTTCAGCGGGCCGGTCGTCAGGTCGGGTGACTGGGATGCGGCGCGATGGGTGATCTTTTCGCCTGCTCCGAGAAGATGCACCAGCCTCTGGCCCCGTTCGCGTGCGCGCCTGACCGAGGTGACGACGACCGCTTCGGCGCCTGCCACCGGCATGACGATCTCGTAAAGATGGAGCGGCGAGGCGACGAGCGGCGATGCCAGTACGTCCTCAACGCTTGCCGGTTTGCCGTAGAAGATCGCGTCCGGATTGGACTGTGCGTTGTGCCGGGCCCAATGGGCAATGGTGGCGAAGTCTTCAGGCGTGGTGCCGAAGCGCGCCATATGGGCCTGCATGAAGAGCGCATAGGAAATATTGGCGCCGGATGCTCCGAACGGCACGTCGAATTCGCGGATCGGGTTTCGGTTCGGCGAACGGGGCGCGACATCGTCGCGGGCATTGCCGAGCACGCAGAGCACCGTCTCGCACATTCCGGCCTCGATGGCGGCCGCGGCGCGCCAGACCATGCCGGCACCCGAGGCGCCGCCGAGATCGACGACATTGCCCATGGTCGGCCTGAGGCCGAGATATTCGGCAATCGTCGCGGGCACGTGCTGCGGTGTTTCGCCGACCTGCGGGCCGACCAGCAGGCCGTCTATTTCAGATGGTTCGATGCCGGCATCGCGGGCGGCCATCGCCGAAACCTTCGCCAGCATCTCGAGCGTGGTGACGCGCTCGGTACGCCGTTGCGGCTTCAATTCGCCGA
>JBQGDG010000404.1:0-8219 GCA_052038935.1 Neorhizobium sp.
GCTGCGGTTGTCGACGGAATAGGCGCCGGCGCCGGCAAAGACGAGATAAAGAAAAATGAAGCAGAACAGGATGGCGGGTTCACCGCCGTTCGGAGCGGGCCAGAACCCTTTCGAAGCATGGGCCATGAAATAGGCCACGGCCATCTGCCCCGAAAGAATGAAGGCGACCGGACGGGTCAAGAAACCGATAGTGATCAGGATGCCGCCGACGAATTCGAGCAGCGCGGCGAAAAGAATGAGGGGCGGCAGGCTTCCTCCGTCCCCCTGCGGCACGGGAAATGCGAAGAGCTTCATCGTCCCATGCTCGACGAACAGCAGGCCGGTGATGATTCTGAGAGCCGCGAGCCCCTGTTCTCGGTAGGCGGTCAAACGATCGAAAAGTGCCATCGGTGTCTCCCCGGATGTGTGAATAGGCTCCAGCGATAAACTTGACTTAAGTCCGCCAGAAATCACATTTATGGCACTGTCGGGCGACAAGCGGAAGACGTAGCGACCATCAGGGTCGCGGGCCGTCGAGGAGCGCGGTCACGGCGCTGCGATGCGGAGGATCCAGGCTGAATTCGTCAGCAATCCGCCCTGCGATCTTTTCCGCCAGCGATGCTTCCGTCCCGTCCCCGCGGAGCGCCAGCACCGATGCCTCGAATGAACCCTCGGCCACCGGCTCGCCCGAACTGACCGAAATAACCTTCACCGTCACGGCCGCTGAATATCGGCTGCCGAAAAGGACCGGCCTCCGCCTGGCCTCGCCGATACGCACCGTCAGGATCGCGCGCGGCAGCATGATCGAACGGCTGGTCGAGCGTATGGCGGCATCCACCAGGATATCCGTCTTGGCGATGAGTTCGTGGGGTACCGTCGGCTGGGCGGTGACAAAAGCCCCCCTCACGTCATAGAGAGGACGTTCCGCGGCCTCCTCCGTCGCCGGCATGCGAAAACTCGCAAGCATCAGGACGGCGAGCGGGGCAAGGGCGATGCGGAACGGTCTGAAGGACATGCGGACATCCGAGAAAAATCGTCCGCATGTTCCGCTGTCAGGGTTAGGGAAGCCTTAAACCGGCGGCCTCACCGCATGAAAAACCGCTGTAGCCGCCTGCAATTCCTCATGACGCTTTTCCCGCCGGTGCTGCGCCTCGGCATCCGTGCCCCAATGCTCGATCGTCCAGTCCTCGTCGAGATGGGCGAGGTGCCAGGCTTCCTCGGCCGTGATCCTGCCCTCTGCGAATGCGAGCGCCAGGATGGCAGAGCCGGTAAGGGTCGTGACCGTGTGCAGGACCGCGAGCTCGATCGGCGTGTCGAATTTTCTGAGCGCCCCTGAAAACGCAGCTGTCGCCTCGCGCGGCTGTTCTTTCGGCATGACGCCCTCGATCAGCTCGAACCGCGCACCATGAGCGGCCGATATCCAGTCGAGGATGGGATCCCAAAGCTCGTTCTGGCGCAATACGAGATTCTGCGGGCTCTCAGCCCGGTAGCAGAGCATATCGCTGGCGGCGAACCGGATGATATCCTCCAGCACGGCCTGGCTCTCGGCCGCGACGCCATCGATCGCCGTGTTCACTAGCCGGGTGATCGGCATGGTGCGCGGATCGATAACGTCCACCTGACCGGCCCATTCGTCACGCAGCAGTTCCGCAAGCCGCGCGGTCGGAGCGGCAAGCACGTTCCTTGTCGGCGTGTTGACCGGGCGGCCGTCGAGATGAACGGCAAAGCCGCCCTCCCCCTCGACGACGGAAACTTCCGTGTAGAAACGCTTGGGTAGCGGCTTCTGCATTTGTATCTGCGCCCGGCGTGTCGGGTCCGGATGGCTCACGGCCTCCGACGGATCAGGGAAAATTTCGCGCATTTCTTGTTCCTCAGCCGATATGGGCCAGTATCTCGGCCGGATGATGGACGATGGCGTCGGCACCGGCCTGCTCAAGCTCTTCAACCGTCGCATATCCCCAGGACACGCCGATCGCGGTCGCGCCGGCAGCTTTCGCCATCTGCATATCGTAGACGGCATCACCGATGACAAGGGTGTCGGATGCCGGCATGCCGGTCTCGTCGCAGCACTCGGTCACCATCGCCGGATGGGGCTTGGACGGACAGTCGTCTGCCGTACGCGACGTGACGAACCTGAAACCATGCGTTTCCGCGACGAGGTCGAGGCCGCGTCGCGACTTGCCGGTCACGGCACCGAGCAGTATCTCGTCGCGCTTCGCCAACGCGTCCATCAATTCGCGAACGCCCGGAAACAACGGTTCGCGGAAATCGAGATCCTGGCGCACGACGGAGAACAGCGACTTGTAATAGGCCGTCATGGCGACCTCCTCGTCACCCGCATGGGTGCGGCCGAGCATGCGAGCGATCGCGATATCGAGCGTCAGTCCGATGATCGCCTTCGTATCTTCGAACCGCGGCTCGGGCTTTTCGAACTGGAGAAATGTCCGGCGCATGGTCTCATGGATCAGACCGGCGCTGTCGACCAGGGTTCCGTCGCAATCGAAAAGAACGAGTTTCATTCGTCGTCGTCCCTCTCGCCGTTCTCCATGTCGAAGCCGAGCAGGTTCCAGCTCTGCACCATATGCGGCGGCAGCGGAGCCGTCACCCTGAGCCGGCCGCCGGAGGGATGCGGAATATCGATGTGGCGGGCATGCAGATGCAGCTTCTTCTGGATGCCTCCGGGGAAGGGCCAGTTGACGTCATCGTCGAAATATTTCGGGTCCCCGATGATGGGGTGGCCGATATGGAGCGCATGGACGCGAAGCTGGTGGGTGCGGCCGGTATAGGGCTCCATCTCCAGCCATGCGAGCGACTGCGCCGCGGTCTCGAGCACACGATAGTAGGAAATCGCGTGGTCTGCGCCCTCCTCGCCATGTCTGGCGATCCGCATCCGGTCGCCGTCCGGTGTCTGCTCCTTGACGAGCCAGGTCGAAAGCTTGTCCTCGCGCTTGCGCGGCACACCCTTGACCAGCGACCAGTAGGTCTTCTTGGTATCACGCTCACGGAACGCCGCTGTCAGCTTCTGCGCCGCGCCGCGGGTGCGGGCGATGACCAGCACGCCGGACGTATCCCGGTCGAGCCGATGGACGAGGCGCGGCTTCTCGCCTTTCTGGTTGATCCAGGCATCGAGCATCTGGTCGATATGACGGGTCACGCCCGAGCCCCCCTGGACGGCAAGACCGGCAGGTTTGTTGAGAACGATCACCTTGTCGTCCTCGTGCAGCACCATGCGCTGCAGCAGCTCGTAGTCGCCCGCATGCTTGAGATCCCTGCCGGCGATCGGCCCCGTCTTCTTCGCGTCCGTATCCATCGGCGGAACGCGAACCATCTGACCCGGCTGTATCCGCGTGTCCGACTTGACGCGGCCGCCGTCGACCCGTACCTGGCCGGAACGCAGCAGTTTCTGCAACGGCCCGAACCCCAGCCCCGGATAGTGGATCTTGAACCACCGATCGAGGCGCATGCCTGCTTCGTCCGCCTCGACGCGGATATGCTCGATGCCTGCCATCAAAGCTCTTTCTTATTTCTTCTTGATTGCCGGTCTTTAGAGTATTGCCCGGCCGAGCGCCAGCCCGCCGAAAACAGCTGCCAGCGAGACGCCGACGCTTGCCGCGATGTAAGCCGCGGCGGCCATACCTGCTCCACGTTCGAAAAGAGCGAGCGCATCGAGCGAAAATGCCGAGAACGTCGTGAACCCGCCGAGAAATCCGGTCACCAACAGAAGGCGCATCTCCACCGAAGCGTTAAGTCGCCGGGCGATGACTTCCGTCAGCAGGCCGATTGCAAAGCAGCCGACGATATTCACCGTCAGGGTTCCCCAGGGAAAATTCGGGCCGAAGCGCCGCAGCGTCCACAAGCCGACCAGATAACGGCAGACGGACCCCACGGCACCACCGAATGCAACGATCACCATATTCATCATGCGAGGGAAACTCTTGAACGCGAGGAAAAAAGGGCCATCTCGTTAAAATGCAGCGCTTACGCTTAAACGCCGGCAAATACGGTATCGTATAAAGCTGGACGATCAAAGGTGAGGCAGATGACCCAGATCGTGACAATTTCCGCCTATACGGCCGCCTTGAACATCGAGGCGTTGCGTACGCCCCGTCGCGTCTCGGTGAAGGACCGGGTCCAGGATGTCAAGGCAGATGCCGACCGGAACGTAAAGCGGGCGGAAAATGTCAGCGATCCGGACGCCCTGGACGCCACCGTTCCGGCCATGAACGTCGCGCTCGATTTCCTGACCAGCGATCAGCAGGCACACCAGCAGGTTCCCCTGCGTGACGTCCAGGCAGCCTATCGCGATCTCGAAGACTGAACTCATACTCCGAGTATCAGCACGCCGACGCCCTGCAGCCCCGAAACCATGCGGCGCATGCCCTCAGGTACGGCAAGATATAGCCTCTTGACGAATGGCCGGATCACCGGCAGCCATGCCTCGGCATAGAAACGGCCCTTCCAGGAAAAAGGCAGGCTGTAGCCATTCAAGGCCATAGCGCCGCTTGCCCAGGACTGCTTGTAGTCGCCGTCTCCGCCGAGCAGATCGTATGTCCTGACGCCGTTATCGATAAGCCAGCAGACGGTCATCTCCATCTGCACCTTGCCGGGAGACAGGTTTCGAAGCGTCCAGTCGAAGCCGCCGAGATAGGCGTAATAGTGACCGCTCCTGAGAAAGCCCACCTCGATGGCGACAGTCCGGTCGCCTGCGCGCAGCACGGAGAGACACGCGCCACTGAGCGCACCCGGATCTCCGGCAAGATTCGAGAGGAAATCCTCGAAACCCTCGAATGAAAAGCCCGAACTGGCACGTCCGGTCTCGCGCAGCCATGTGCGTTTCATCGAGGCGCATTCCCGAACATATCCTGCAAAATCCGGATCGGTCGGCCAGACCATGGCAAAATTCAGCTCGCCGAGACGCGCGAGATGGTTGCGCCGACGATTGCGATTCCGCTTTTTCAGCTTCCCGCCCTCGGAACGATAGGCATCGGAACCGTCATAGGCCGAGAGGTCGAGCACGGCGCTGCTGCCGCCGTAGCCGTGCATCTGCGGCCGGCTCTTGAGCAGGAAGGCCAACGAGGACTGATGCGGGACCGGATGGAAAACCGCGACATCGCAGTCGGGCTGATCCTCGATGCGCGCCAGCAGCCGTTGCGTGAGCACGCCGGCGAGATGCGCGTCGTCGCAGAGCAGATTGCAGTATTGCGAATGTGGGGTGCCGAGATTCTGCAGCACGCGGATGCCGCCGACCGTCTGGACCATCAGCGGCCAGACCGCGACGAGCTTTTCGCCACTCCAGACGGTTTCTATGCGAAAACGAAGCGCCTTGCCGCCGTCTGCAAAGGCCGCGACCCAGCCTCGGCACCAGTCGAAACTCTGGAAATAGGTAAGCCTGTCCTCGCAGCGCTCCTCCAGTTCTCGCCAGGCGCCGGCCACAACATCCATCTCTTCGAGTGTGACCAGGCATCGGAATGTATGGATGCCGTCGTCTTCAGCCCTGTAAATGACAGTCTCCCGAACCCTGGAACATCAACCTCCGCCAGCCTAGCGGACGGACCTAAACGAGAGATTACGGAAATGGCGCATTTTCCGACGGCTGTTCGGAGTTTGCCGCATGCTCCGCCGGGCATCGGCCGTGGCTGCGTTGCGACGGAAATCATGTTGACCGCGACATTCCGCCCTTGCCAAACCGGCCTCTGCGACGATAATGAGCAGCATACCCAGTGGGAGAAGCCGCTTGAACGCGGTGCCGAAGGAGCAACCGCCCCGGAAACTCTCAGGCAAAAGGACCACGGGTAACCTGCAGGAACTCTGGAGAGTAGCCTTCCGCAAGGGGGCTCGCCGAAGGGATAACAATCTCAGGCGACAAGGACAGAGGGGGCTCGAAACCGGCGTATCACTGCGTCCTGAATCTGAGCCGGCACCACTGTGCCAAACCTGGAGGCGTCCCCATTGGGTGACCAGACCAACGATCCATCCTCTCTCAAGACCACCCCGCTGCACGCATTGCATCTTTCGCTCGGCGCCAGGATGGTGCCGTTTGCAGGGTATGACATGCCGGTCCAGTATCCGGCCGGCGTGATGAAGGAACATCTCCACACTCGCGCCGCGGCCGGGCTGTTCGACGTGTCCCACATGGGACAGGTGATCGTGAAGGCGAAGTCCGGCGTCTATCGGGAGGCCGCGCTTGCTTTGGAAAAGCTCGTGCCGGTCGATATCCTCGGCCTCAAGGAAGGCCGCCAGCGCTACGGGTTCTTCACTGCCGAGAACGGCGGAATTCTCGATGATCTGATGATCACCAATCGTGGAGACCATCTGCTCGTCGTCGTCAACGCTGCCTGCAAGGATGCCGATGTCGCCCACATGAGGGCCAACCTTCCCGATTGCGACGTGACGCTTCTCGACGATCGCGGCCTCATCGCCCTCCAGGGGCCGCGCGCCGAATCGGTGCTGGCAGAGCTCTGGGCAGGCGTATCGGCCATGAAATTCATGGACGTGCGGGAAGTGCCGCTGCACGACGTGCCCTGCATCATCTCCCGCTCCGGCTATTCCGGGGAGGACGGTTTCGAAATCTCCGTTCCGGCGGACCACGCCGTCGAGGTGGCCAATGCCCTTCTCGAACATCCGGATTGCCAGCCTGTCGGCCTCGGCGCCCGGGACTCGCTGCGCCTTGAGGCGGGCCTTTGTCTCTATGGAAACGATATCGACACCACCACCTCGCCGATCGAGGCCGCACTCGAATGGGCGATCCAGAAGGCGCGCCGCCCCGGTGGTGACCGTGCCGGCGGTTATCCGGGCGCCAAGCGCATCGAGGAGGAACTCCTGAACGGCACGATCCGCCGTCGCGTCGGCCTCAAGCCCGAGGGCAAGGCGCCGGTACGCGCCCATGCCGGCCTGTTCGCCGAGGATTCACCCGAGTCACCGATCGGTGAAGTCACTTCCGGCACGTTCGGGCCGAGCACCGATGGCCCCGTCGCCATGGGTTACGTCCCTGCATCTATGGCGGAGCCGGGCGCGCGCGTCTTCGCCGAAGTTCGCGGGAAATATCTGCCGATGACGGTCACCGCCCTGCCCTTCGTTACGCCGACATACAAGCGGTGATCTCATGACGGCTGCACCGGCCGCCACGTCCGAGCCAACGACAATCGCCTTTACCCTTCCAGAGAGGACCTCCCAATGTTGAAATTCACTGCCGAACACGAATGGCTTAAACTCGAAGACGGCGTTGCCACCGTCGGCATTACCACCCATGCTGCCGAGCAGCTCGGCGATCTCGTCTTCGTCGAACTGCCGGAAGTCGGCGCCGAACTGACCAAGGACGGCAATGCCGCCACCGTGGAAAGCGTCAAGGCTGCTTCCGACGTCTATTCGCCGCTCGATGGCGAGGTCACCGAAGTCAACCAGGCGATTGTCGACGATCCCTCGCTTGTCAATTCGGACCCGCAGGGTGCTGGCTGGTTCTTCAAGCTGAAGCTCAAGAACACGTCGGATGCCGATGGATTGATGGATGAATCCGCCTACAAGGACCTGATCGGATGACCGACAGCACCGACTTCCACTTTACCGACTACAATCCTTATGATTTCGCAAATCGCCGCCATATCGGTCCTTCGCCGGCCGAAATGGCGGATATGCTGAAGATCATCGGTTACAAGTCGCTCGACGGCCTGATCGACGCCACGGTTCCCGCGTCCATCCGCCAGCAGAATCCGTTGGCCTGGGGTGCGGCGCTGACCGAACGCGAAGCGCTCGACAAGCTGCGCGAGACGGCCAACAGGAATCAGGTCCTGACCTCGCTGATCGGCCAGGGCTATTACGGCACCGTCACGCCGCCGGTCATCCAGCGCAACATTCTGGAAAACCCCGCCTGGTACACGGCCTATACCCCCTACCAGCCGGAAATCAGCCAGGGCCGCCTCGAAGCGCTCCTCAACTTCCAGACGATGATCTGCGACCTGACCGGCCTCGACGTCGCAAACGCTTCGCTGCTCGACGAGGCGACCGCAGCCGCCGAAGCCATGGCGCTCTGCCAGCGTCAGGCGAAGTCCAAAGCGAGCGCTTTCTTCGTCGATGCCGCCTGCCATCCGCAGACGATCGCACTAATCGAAACCCGCGCCGCCCCTCTCGGCTGGAGCGTCGTCATCGGCGATCCGATGACCGATCTCGATCCGGTCGACGTCTTCGGCGCGATTTTCCAGTATCCGGGCACGAACGGCCAGGTGCGTGATTTCACCGGCCTGATC
>JBQGDG010000405.1:0-20400 GCA_052038935.1 Neorhizobium sp.
ATCACGTCAACGGAAGAGGAGATCGACTTCGGACTGAATGCACTGGACACGGCAATCGGGAGAGTTGTCGAAACGCTCAGGAACTGATGCGCGATTGCCCTTGATCCGCGGTGTTTGTTGGATCGAGGGTATCTGGAATGAAGGAATGACGCCCGTTGGGAGTGCGGGCGGAAGACAGAAGCGGTCGGAAGGGAGGAGCCAGACCGGACCAACCAGAGGGAAACAAAATGAAAATCACACGTCGCAGCATTCTCATCACATCGGCCGTGGCCGGCATTGTCGCCATGCCTTTCATTGCTCACGCCGAAGGCGTGCTCAATGTCGGTTCCTATCCAAACAATCCTCCATTCGAAGCCAAGAACGCGAGCGGCGTTTTCGAAGGCTTCGAGGTCGATATCGTCACCGAGGCGGCAAAACGCATCGGCATGACGGTCAGCATCGCGGGCTATGACTTCCAGCCGCTTTTCCCGGCCACGAGCTCCGGCCGCATCGACGTGGCGATCTCGTCGATCACCATCACGAAGGACCGCCTCGTCTCGCAGGCCTTCACCCAGCCCTATTACGACTCCGCCATGGGTGTCGCGGCCAGGGATGATGGACCAATCAACGGTCTCGCAGACCTCAAGGACAAGGTTGTCGGCTCGCATTCCGGTTCCACCAGCCACAAGTGGTTGGTGGACAACAAGGACAAGTACGGCTTCAGCGAAGTGAAAAGCTACAACAGCCCGCAGGACGCCCTGCTGGATCTCTCCGCAGGACGCGTGGACGGTATCACTAGCGATGTTCCGAATATGGAATATGCCTTCACCAAAATGAAGGGCATGCGCGTGGTGGAGCGCATCAAGTCGGGCGAACAGTACGGCATGATGCTGGCCAAGAATTCGCCCTATCTCGATAGGATCAACGAGGCGCTGACCGCCATGAAGAAGGACGGCACCATGCAGGCCATCCACAGGAAGTGGTTCGGCACGGACGCGCCGGAACAGTCATCCACGATGCTGGAAGCGGAAGTGCCAAAGGGCTGACAAAGGCAGGCACGCGCCCAACGCGATAGGACCGGTGGAGGATCGCTCCGCCGGCTTGATCTCGAGTTCATCATTCTCCCGGATGCCTATGACCCTCATCGATACATTCTTAAACGTCGACGTCTTCCTCGACGCCTTCCCGGCGCTGCTTCGTGGCGTCATAAACACCTTGCTGCTTGGTGTGCTGGCTATCTGCCTTGGTATTCCCCTTGGCATGTTCATCAGTCTCCTGCGGCTCTATGCTCCCCGGCCGGTGCGCTGGCTCACTATCGGCTTCATCGACATCTTCCGCGCGGTGCCGTTGCTGGTCGTCCTGATCCTGATCTATTACGCGTTGCCATTCGTCGGGGTCCGCTTGTCGGCGTGGTTTTCAGCGACACTGGCCTTCACCCTCGTCATGTCGGCCTATTCGGCGGAGGTCTTTCGCAGCGGTATCGAGAGCATACCCAAGGGTCAGTTCGAGGCCGCTCATGCGCTCGGCCTATCTTTCGTCACGACGCTGCGTAAGATCGTTCTGCCTCAAGCGATCAAGCTCGTCATCCCACCGACCACCAGCAATTGCGTGTCGATGTTCAAGGATACATCGCTCGCCTCCGCGGTGGCGCTGCCGGAATTGCTGAAAGAGGCCAACGATGCCCAAGCGTTTTTCGCCAGCCCCACGCCTCTGATCGGCGCGGCCCTGATCTACCTCGCGTTCCTCTGGCCGATGGTCCGGCTGGTCAATTACGTGGAGGGGCGCAACAAGCTGCAAAGCGGCCGAGGAAATTGACGTTTCTCGGGATGACTTCAGGTCGTGAGGCCACCTGAAAGGCAAGCCCGAGAGAGCTCGTTGCCTTGCGCGCTGACCGCTCTTCGAGTTCAACGAGGATGGCTGTATTGCGCATTGCGTGACGAGAAGCTTCCAACAGTTACTCCCGTAACAAATCCGGCACCCTCAGCTCCGCATGACCGGCTTTTGGGAAATATTGGCGGCAGCGGCGGTGACGAGCGGAGAAAAGTTCTCTTCGACGGCTTGCAGCGTGGTTACAAGCGTTGATGTCGAAATCGAGAGTGCGGCGATCGGAAGACCGCGACCATCGAGAATGGCAGAGGCGATCGATATATCCCCCAGATAGGTCTCTTGGTGAGCAACCGCGTAGCCGATATCCCTGATCGCGGCGATGCGTTTTCGGATCACGTTCGTATCGGTCTGGGTGAAGGTCGTGTACTGCTGCATGTTCGACCGCGAAAGTATGTCTTCCACTTCTTCCGCCGACATATGGGCCATGATCGCGAGGCCCGACGCAGTCGCGAACATCGGCAGCTTCGCTCCCACCATGATTTCCGGATTGACCAGATGACGGTTGTGGAGGCGGTGAGCGAACACGATATCGACATCGTCCTGAACCATCAGATTGACCGCCGCTTCGGTCGTCTTGCTGAGATGTAGCATCATCGGCATGGCGCGCTCGATCAATCCGCTCCCCTGCAGATACCGGAAGCCGAGCGTCATCATTCTTGGTGTCAGCTCGTAGAGCCGCGTCGCCTTGTCCTTTCTGAGAAGACCAAGACTTTCAAGAGTATGGGCGAAGCGCTGGGCCGTGCTGAGATCCGTTTGAGATCTCTCTGCAAGCTGGGAGAGCGACTGCCGGCGATTGCCGGCATCGAAGGTCATCAGAAGGTTCATTGCCTTTTCCACCGACCGGACGAAAAGCGGAGAATCCTTCTGGGCCGTCAATGAATCCGCTGACTTTCGGACTGTTTTTTTCGGCTTTGCGGTGGTCATAAATCTCTCTTCAAAACGCTAATTGACATAAAAACGGCATCGTGCAACCTTATTACAATGATAATTATTGCATTACAATAACAAAGAGGGTGATGGAAATGAAAATGTGCATTGCTACCATGATAATGACTGCTCTGCTCGCTGCCGGAACTGGGTCGGCGGGTGCGCAGGATGTGCCTGAGAAGCTGATTATCGGCAGCTCCTTCAGCCAGACGCCTTGGGGCTTCTACGACGAGAAGCAGCAACCTACCGGTATCGACGTGGCAATGTGCGGCGCGTTGGCAAAGGAAATCGGCGCCAAGGAAGTCGAATTCGTAAACCTCGACTTCAAAGGCCTCATCCCCGCATTGCAGGCCGATCGGTTCAACATGATCTGCGCGGGCGTCTACATCACGGACGAGCGTAAGAAGGTCGTGACCATGGTTCCCTATGTACGCAGCAGCCAGGCCATTCTGGCCAAGGCGGGCTCCGGGATCACCGGAATGGACGACCTGTGCGGCAGGTCCGTCAGTGTTCTCCAAAGTTCCGCGCAGCTGAAGGTCGTGACCGCGCAGAGCGAGAAATGCGTTGCCGAAAGCAAGCCGGACGTGAAGATCCAGTCCTTCGACACGCAGCCAATCGCTGTCCGCGCGTTAGAGAATGGCAATGTCGAGGCCTTCGTCGCATCGGACCAACTGGTTTCTTATTACCTCTTGAAGAACCCCAGCCTGGAAAAGGCGGCGGCAAACATCAATCCGGTAACTTTGGGAATTGTTGTCAAGCAGGACAATCCCGCACTGGCCAAGTCGGTTCAGGAGGGCCTCGCCCGGATGAAGGAAAAAGGTGCCTATGACGCCGTCCTGAGGGAATGGGGCATCGAGACTGCCGCCGTCGATTCTTTCGGTCAGTAATCCAATCATCAACAGCTCAGGCAGCGTGTGAGTGCGCTGCCTCCACTCCCCGGAAAGTACCCCATGCAGACTGAACTCAAAGGCATTCTCAGCGCAATCTTCACACCGATGAACGCCGACGGCACGGCGATCGACGAAGCCAAGTTTGCGGCACTCGTCCGGTCGCAGGTGAGGAGCGGCGTTCACGGTATCGTGGTTGCCGGCACCACCGGCGAACATTCCACCCTGACGGTCGCGGAGCGCAAGCGACTATGCGAGATCGCGGTGCAGGAAGCTAGCAGTCGGGTTACCGTGATTGCCCAGGTCGGAGCGCCCGGGTCGCGCGATGCGCTCGATCTCGCCAGGCATGCCGTTTCGGCAGGCGCGGACCGCCTCATGGCCGTAGCTCCCTACTATGACCGGTTGCGCTGGTCAGACCTGCAGCACTTTCTTGCCCAGTGCGCGGAGATCGCCGGTGGGGCCATCGTCTACTATCACACGCCGCGCGTGACCGGCCTCGACCTGACCGAGGACGAGTTGGTAAGCCTGACCCGCTCCGGATACATTTCCCATATCAAGGACAGTGCTGCGAATTTTACCGCAACAATGCGGCTGATGCTCAATCCTGAAGCGCCCAAGGTTATCGGAGGCTCTGATCCAGCCATGATGGCAGCCCTTGCCGGAGGTGCTGTTGGCTCGATTCTCGGCGCATCGACTTTCGTGCCCGAGATCTGCGTCGAACTCTACGATGCGATTGCGGTGAAAAAGGACCTTTCCGAGGCGCAGGCAGTGTGGAAACGGCTGTGGCCGATCCTCAACTTCCTGCTGCTCAACGGTTATGTCGCCATGACCAAGGCCGGTGCCGAACTGCGGGGCATGCCTGTCGGCGCTCCACGCGAACCTCTGCTCTCCGCTGGCGACGCCGCCCGTGCGGAGCTGAAGAAACTGCTCGACTCGGCCGGGATTTCCGCGCTTCCCTCCGCAGGCTGAGAGAGGTAGGCGTGATGCAGGTCTGGGACTGGTCAATCTTCTTCGACACGCTGGTTAATCCCGGCATCCTGCGCGGGCTCTGGACGACAGTCTGGCTGACCATGGTCACTTTGGTGCTGGCGATTATCGTCGGCACCATCGTCGCCCTGATCGGTCGCATCGACCGATTACCGGCGCAATGGTTCTATCAGGGCTACGTGGCTTTCTTCAGGGCCACCCCTCTTCTGGTTCAGCTGGTATTCCTGTACAGCGCACTGCCGCAAATGGATATCCGGCTAACCGTCATGCAGGCTGCGATCATCGGCCTGACATTGTCCGAAAGCCCTTATGTCGCGGAGATCGTTCGTTCCGCGATATCGGCCGTACCGCCATCGCAATGGGAGGCATCGCGTGCGATCGGGATGAGACCGTTTACGATCATGCGCGCGATCATCTTTCCGCAGGCATTGCGCATCGCCGTTCCACCGCTCGGCAACGAGTTCGTCAGGCAGTTGAAGAATACGTCGCTTGTATCGGTGATTTCGATGACGGAACTGTTCAGGGCGACAGACAATGTCATCCAGAATAATTTCCGGGTCCTGGAAGCCCTGACCGTCGCGACGATCTACTATCTGCTGCTGACAGCGCTTTGGACATTGTTGCAGCGCAGTTTCGAACGACGGAATTCACACTGGTTTGCGGAAGCCAAGCGGGCCCCCTCCAAACAGTCGGCAGGAGTTGCGGTATGACGAATTCGGAACTTGCCGATCCTTTTATCCGTGTCAGCAATGTCGTGAAACGCTTCGGCGATTTCGTGGCGCTTGGCGACGTGTCGCTCGATGTCGAAAAAGGGCAGGCGGTCGCGCTCATAGGTCCGAGCGGCTCGGGAAAAAGCACCCTTCTGCGTTGCCTCAACGCGCTCGAACCGATCAACGACGGCGTGATTGCCGTGGGAGGCGACCAGATCGGCATTCGCCTGGAGCAGGACGGGAGAAGGCGGCCGCTATCCGTCCGGGACCAGGCGCGGCAGCGGGAGACGATTGGAATGGTGTTTCAGAGTTTCAATCTCTTTCCGCACATGACCGCACTGGAAAATGTATCCTCCGGACCGCGGCTCGTTCGTGGTGTTGCCCGCCAAGCGTCGGAAAAGACAGCCCGCGCACTTCTGGAGCGCGTGGGTCTGGGCGACAAGGCGGGGTCCTATCCACGGCAGCTTTCCGGCGGGCAGCAGCAGCGGGTCGCGATTGCGCGGGCACTGGCCATGGAGCCAGACGTCATGCTCTTCGACGAACCGACATCCGCTCTCGATCCCGAAACCGTTCAGGAAGTGTTGAACGTCATCCGTGAGGTACGTGATTCCGGTATGACGATGCTGATCGCAACTCATGAGATGGAATTTGCCCGGCACGCGTCCGACAGCACCGTCTTCATGGAGCGCGGCCAGATCGTCGAACAGGGGCCATCGTCGGAAGTTCTGGTTTCACCGAAGACAGAACGCTGCCGACGGTTCCTTTCCGGCCTAACCGGTAGAAGGGCACAAATTTGAAACGGCTTGGTTTTATTGGAACGGGGGCGATCAGCACCTTCTTCATCGAGGGTTTGATCAAAAGTGGCCAGAGCAATCCGATCCTCGTTTCGCCGAGATCCGAGCGCATATCCGTAGAGTTGGCGAGCCGCTTCGAAACGGTAAGCCGTGCGACCTCGAATGCCGAAGTTGCGGCCGAGAGCGACATCGTCTTCCTGGCGATGCGCCCGGCTCAAGTGGAAGAGGCCTTGCAAGGCGTCAAATTCCGACCGGAGCAGATCGTCTGCTCCTTCGTCACCGGATTGTCGTTACCGGAACTCGGCGGACTAGCCCCGGCTTCGACCGTATGTCGCATCCTTCCTCTTCCGGCGATCGCGATCTGCAAGGGACCGGTGATCCACTATCCCGTGGTGGCTGAGGTCAAGCAGCTTATCGAGGGTCTGGGCGACCTCGTCCTTCCAACCTCCGAGGCCGAACTGGTTGCATTGGGCGGGGTCAGCGGCGTCATGTCCACCTTTTTCGAGCTTCAAGGCGGCCTTGCCGGATGGCTGAGGAGCCGTGGCGTCGGTACGGAGCTCGCCGATATCTACGTCCGCTCGATCTTTTCCGGCCTCGCCGAAACTGCGTTGCGTTCTCCCGAAACGTTCCAGGCTCTTGCCGACGATCACGAAACGAAGGGCGGGTTGAACGAGCGGACACGCAAGTTCCTTGGTGCCGAAGGCTGGTTTGAGGCAATCGGAGCCGCGATGAGTTCGGTGCAGACCTTGTCCAGAACGGACCTCGATTAGGAAACTTATGGCATTCTCGACGCGGCCGTGACGTCACCTCAGACGTTGTTGGACGGTCTGGGCCAGCAGGCGCAGAATTGATGCGATCTGCAGGCCTCAACTGGACGGCTCGTGAATCCCGAAGGCTGTTCCAGGCCATCGGCACCGCTCGGCTTCGGTGCCAATCCGAAGGCCGCCGCTCCCGGTCAGGATGTCGGGATCGGAAATTTCCGCGTCAACCGGGACGATCCCGTGAAATCGACGGGATTTGCGCTGCGCATCGACAGCGCCACTCTGATCCCGAAATGTCGAGCGCCGACACGGTTACACATCGCTGAACAGATCCGGGCATCTCCTTCCTCCGTCGCCGCCTTCGGCGATGCAATGAGGATTTGACGCGCTGCACATAACAATTGGAATTGACGGCATTCGCAGAACGCGCATAATTTTAAAAATGAAATGGCGTTTCATTATATGAAATTGCAACAGGCGAGTGGATCGAAGGCGATGCGGGAAACGACAGGGACGGGGACGCTCGATATGGCCTTGCAGGTCCTGGAGTTTCTGGCCAACCAGAGTCAGCCGATGGCGCTGGCTCAGATCGCTTCGGCGTTTTCCGCGTCAAAGGCGACAATCTATCGGCATCTCATAACTCTCGAGCGCTACGGCTATGTGCGGCAGGACATCGAGACCAGCCGCTACGAGCCGGGCGTCAAGTTGTTGGTGTTAGGCGAAGCTGTCCGTAATCGGTTTGATGTCGCTACAGCGGCCCGGCAGGAGGTTTCGCTGCTCGGAGAAAAGACCGGCCAGGCTGTGACCATCTGCCGGGTGATCGACGGGCGCCTCGTGGTGCTGGATCTCATCCACGGCCGCACGGTCATCGAATTCGGAACTCGACCGGGCACCGAACTTGCGGTGCATGCCACGGCCCATGGCAAGGTCTGGCTCGCCTTCAGCGGAAGCGAGTTCTTCGAACAGATCACTTCGGAGGCGCTCAAGGAATGGACGCCGAACACGATCGTCGATCCGGCGGCATTGCAGCATGAGGCCGATCTCGTCCGCAGCCGCGGCTGGGCGGTCGCTCCCGATGAGCTGATCACTGCCGTCAACGCCCTGGCGGCACCGATTTTCGATCACGGCAACAAAATCGTCGGCTCGGTGGCGATCGTGGGGGCGACGCAGTTCATCCCTGCGCCACCCAAGCCGGAACAGGTCGAGGAGGTCGTCGCCACGGCGCGACGGATTTCCGAACGCATTGGATGGAGGAGCAATCAATGACGTATTCTTTGGCGGTCGATATCGGCGGGACCTTCACCGATATCGTGCTGCGTAATTCCGACGGCAGGCTGACTGTCGACAAGACACTGACCACCCACAACGATCTGCTGGAGGGCTTCTTCGATGGGGTCAACGCAGTGTTGTCCAAGACAGGCATTTCTTCGGACGCCGTCGACGGGGTCGTGGTCCATGCGACGACCGTTGTCACGAATGCGCTGATCGAGCGCAAGGGGCCACCGACGGCGCTCGTCGTCACCGAAGGATTTCGGGACGTATTGTCGATCCGCAACGAGCATCGCTACGATATGTACGATCCCCAGATCGAGTTTCCGGAGCCGCTGGTGCCGGATCAGCTCACCTTCGGCGTTGCGGAGCGGACTTTGGCCGACGGTACGGTCCTTGCGACGCCGTCGGACGCCGATATCGAAAGGCTCGCCAAGGCAATCCGCGAAAGCGGCGCCCAGTCGGTGGCCGTCTGCTTCCTGAACAGCTTTGTCAACGCGCAAAACGAAACCCTGGTCGCCGGTCGCCTCGCGCAGCTCCTGAACGACGTTTTCATCTGCACGTCGTCAGATGTCGCGCCGCAGATCCGGGAATATCCTCGCGCTTCGACGGCTGCGGTCAACGCCTATACGATGCCGATCTCGCAACCCTATCTGCGTCGGCTCAGCGATCGACTGCGCACCGAAGGCTTTTCCAACACGCCGCTCATCATGCTGAGCTCGGGCGGTGTCGTGGGCGCCGAAACCGCAGGCCGCAACCCCGTTCGCATGATTGAAAGCGGCCCGGCCGCCGGCGCGCTCGCCGCCTGCCATTACGCCGAAGTGCTCGGCATCGACCGGCTGATGTCCTTCGACATGGGCGGCACCACCGCCAAGGCCTGCCTGATCGAGAACCGCACACCGTTGATCACCGGTCTGTTCGAAGTCGATCGCCGTTACCGCTTCAAGGAAGGCAGTGGCCTGCCGGTAACCGTTCCGTCGATAGACCTGATCGAAATCGGTGCCGGTGGTGGTTCGATCGCCCATGTCGACGATCTCGGACTGCTGAAGGTCGGGCCGGAGAGTGCGGGCTCCAATCCGGGTCCGGCTTGTTATGGCCGCGGCGGCACGAACGCCACGGTCACCGATGCCGACCTCATGCTCGGGCTGATCGATGCCGACAACTTCCTCGGCGGCGATATGCAGCTGGACAAGCCCGCCACCGCGAGAGCCATGCAAGACCTCGCCGATGCTCTCGGCACGACATCGGTGCTTGCCGCGCGCGGCATCTACCGGGTTGTCACCGAGGCCATGGCATCCGCCGCCCGGGCCCATGCGACCGACCGGGGCGTCGATTACCGCGGGCTGCCGCTGTTTGCCTTCGGTGGCGCAGGCCCCCTGCATGCCTGCGGTGTGGCAGATCTGCTGCAAAGCTCGTCCGTCATCGTGCCGCCGCGGTCCAGCGTCCTTTCCGCCTTCGGCACGCTGGTCACGCCGCTTCGGCTCGACCTCGTTCGTAGCGACCTCGTGCGTCTCGACACTGTCGACTGGGCGCGGACCGAAGCCGTCATCGGGGAGTTGGAAAAGGAAGGCCGCGCGGCCCTGATGGAAGCCGGATGTGCCGCCGGCGACATCGAGATCCATATCGGCGCGGACATGCGCTACTTCGGCCAGCAGCACGAGGTTGCGGTCGTCTTTCCCGATGATCCGCGCAAAACCCATGATACCGCGGCACTGGCCGCCTTGTTCGCCGATGCCTATCGGACGCTCTACGGCGTCAATCCGGACCACGTGCCGGTCGAGATCGTCTCATGGCGCATCACCGTCAACGGCCCCGCGATCCGCTTCCACTCGGCCGGTCAGCCGGCGAGCGCCCATGGGCAGCCGAAGACGCATCGGCCCGTACACGCATGGCAGGACGATGAGATGGTCCCGGTTTACGACCGCAGGGATCTTGCCGTCGGCCAGTCAGTCGCCGGCCCGCTGATCATCGAGGAACGCGAGACGACGACAGCGATCCCGCCGAACTGGATCGCCACGATCGACAATCTCGGTTGCATCGTCGCTACCAAGAAAACACAGAACTGAGGAGGACGGACATGGACGGCGTCGAACTCGAAATTCTCTGGTCCAACCTCATCGGCATCGTGACCGAGCGAGCCAAGGCATTGCAGCGCATCGCTTTTTCGCCGATCGTGCGTGAAGCGGGTGACCTCGCCTGCGCGCTCTTCGACCAGCGTGGCCGCATGGTAGCGCAGGCCAATACCGGCACGCCAGGGCATATCAACTCGCTCGCATTTGCCGGCGGCCACCTCGTAAAGGAGTTTTCCGGCCGATGCGAGCCGGGCGATGTGCTGATCACCAACGATCCGTGGCTGTCGGCGGGGCACTTCTTCGATATCACCATATTGACGCCGATCTTCAACGGCGACCGTCTGATCGCCTATATCGGCTCGACAATCCATCATACCGATATCGGCGGTTACGGGATCGGTGCCGGCGCCCGCGACGTGCACGAGGAAGGGCTCTGGATTCCGCCGTTGAAATTCTACGAGCGCGGCGTCATGAACCCGGTGCTGAGCGCCATCATCCGGCGCAACGTGCGCACACCCGACGCCGTGTTCGGCGATCTTTCGGCCCAGGTATCGAGCGGCCAGGCCGCTGCCGAACATCTTATCGCGCTCTGCGAACGGCAGGGCGTCGAGGATATCGAGATGCTGTCAGACGAGATCATCGCACGCTCGGAGGAGGCCACTCGCGCAGCCATCCGCAAGCTCACGCCGGGCACCTATCATGGCGAATCTCAGTTTGACGTGCCGGGCGGCGAGATCATCACGCTGAAGACGGCCGTTACGGTCGATGCCGAGGCCGGCAGCATCATCGTCGACTTCGATGGTTCGTCGAAACAGACGACAACGGGCATCAACGTGGTCCTGAACTACACTCATGCCTATTCGACCTTCGCGATACGCTCCTGCCTCAATCCGGATCTGCCGAACAATTACGGCAGCCTGGCGCCCATCGAAATCAAGGCACCGAAGGGCTCGATCGTCAATTGCGACTACCCGGCACCGGTCAATGCCCGCCATGTGGTCGGCATGTACGTCCCGATGCCGATCCTGAAGGCTCTGCACCAGGTCATTCCGAACCAGGTCCTTGCAGAAGGGTCGGGCGCGGTCTGGACAATCCAGATCCAGGGCAAGAAGGCGGACGGTCAGTCGTTCACCTCATCGATGTTCAACTATTCCGGCGGCATGGGAGCACGTGCCGAAAAACCGGGGCCGAGCGCTACCTGCTATCCGACCGGGGTGGCGGCAGTGCCGATCGAGATCCTCGAAGCGGCCATGCCGATCGTCTTCGACCGCAAGGAACTGCGGCGCGGCTCCGGCGGGGAGGGCCGTGTCCGTGGAGGCGACGGCCAGTCGATCGGATTTCACATGCGTACCAATGAGCAATGGTTGCTCAACGCCGTGCCAAGCCGGCTCGATCACGGGCCCGATGGCATCGGCGGCGGAAAGTCCGGCGAGCCGGGACGGTTCCTTGTCAACGGCAAGTCGGTGAGCGAGGCACGCAAGCTTACCATGCAGGCGGGCGACAAGGTGCTTCTGGAAACGCCGGGTGGAGGTGGGTTCGGCGCGCCGGTCTGATCCGGCGCCCGCATATCGGATCAATCAAACAGAACGTGGGAGGATGTTCATGTTTAATGCGCGAATTCGAATGCTCACAATGACGGCTGCAGCAATTGCTGTGGCCGGGACAACGCAGGCTGAAGATATCTACAAGATCGGCATTTCCGCCGGCCTTACCGGGTATGCCGCAACCGTCGACCGCGCCTGGAGCGACGGCGTGCAGACCGCCGTCGATACCTTGAACGCCAAGGGCGGTATCATGGGCCGCAAGCTCCAGGTGGTGATCGAGGACAATCGCTCCAATCCGCAGGAAGCCGTCACGGTGTATCGAAAGATGGTGAGTTCCGACGAGGTCAACCTCTTCTCATCGGGCTGCGTATCGGCCGGCAATGCAGCGGCGGCGCCGATGGTCGCGAAGGCCGAGATCCCGATGATCCTGTGCTCTATCCTGCCGAAGGACGTAGCCTGGGCTTTCACCACACTGCCGCCCGCCGGCTTCGAGATCGAAAAACGCTTCGAATATCTTCGCGACAAGACGCAGATCCGCAAGGTCGGCGTTCTGCATGATCCCACTCCCTATGCCTTGCTTCAGAAGGACGTCGCCCAGAAGGTGGCCGAGAAGTACGGCATCGAAGTGGTGTCTACCGAGGCTTACAAGCAGGAGGATGCCGATCTCAGCGTGCAGATTTCCAAAATGCAGGCGGCCGGAGCCGGCGCGTTGATGAAGATCGGCCTTGGGGGCACCACACTCACCGCTGCCAAGAACATGAAGCAGCTCGGCTCCAGCATGCTCTTGCTGACCAGCCTTGAGGACCTCGCGGTGTTCAAGCCGGTGGCGGAGGTCTTGGGCGACAAGTTCTTCTTCGTCGCATCTCCCTCGCAAGTTTATGATGCCTACCCGGATGGCAGCCTGAAGACGGCAATCGGCCAGTTTCTCGAGCCCTGGCGCGCCAAATTCGGCGACCGCGACCCGAACTGGGCTTCACGCGGCTGGGACAGCATCATGTTGACGGCAAAGGCAATCGAAATGGGGCAGTCCTTCGAAGGCGCTGCCGTTCGCGACAACCTGGAGAAGATCACCGGCTTTCAGGGAACGACGGGGACATACGACATGTCGCCGACCCAGCACCAGGGCATCTCGACCAACCCGTTCGTCGTAGCGCAGATCATCGACGGCACGGTCAGGATCGCACAATGACCGCAACAGTCACGCAGCAGGCCGTTGCGCCGGTCCTGGACGTGCGAGGGCTCAGCGCTCGCTACGGTCATGTCGAGGCGCTGAAAGGCGTTGACCTGTCGGTCGGACGCGGCGAGCTCGTCGCCGTGCTCGGTCCGAACGGCGCGGGAAAATCGACCCTGCTGCGGGCGGTAATGGGCCTCATCCCCAATCAGGGTGAGGTCCGCTTCCTCGATCAACCCCTGCCGCGCCGCAATCCCGGCGGCGCGGCGGGCAAAGGCGTTGTGCTCGTGCCGGAAGGCCGCGGCATTTTCGGGCCGATGTCCGTGCGCGAAAATCTCGAACTTGGCGCTTACAGCGTCGGACGCGACAGGCACGAACTGGAGCGCCGGATGACGCGCGTGTTCGAGCTATTTCCGCGCCTGAAGGAACGGCTCACCCAGGTCGCCGGATCGATGTCGGGCGGCGAACAGCAGATGGTGGCGGTCGGCCGCGCCATGATGTCCGATCCAAAAGTGCTGCTTCTCGACGAACCGTCCCTAGGCCTGGCGCCCCGCGTCACCGGAGAAATCCTCGACACGCTCGGCGCGCTCAGCCAGAGCGGCCTGCCGGTGGTCCTAGTCGAGCAGAAGGCGCCCCTGGCGCTCAAACTCGCCTGTCGCGCCTATCTTCTCTCCCTCGGACGCATCGTCGCCACGATCAATCCCCGCGAGGTGAAATCCCATGACGAACTCGCCCAGTATTACTTCGCCTGAGGTCGCCGAAATGCAAGGTCGCTCCGGAAGGTCCTATCCGCCGCTCGGCTCTATCGCCGTCTGGGCCATCTCAGCAGCGATCGTCGGCTATGCGCTCGTCTTCGGCGGTTACGCCGCAACAATCATCTCGTTCGCGCTGATCTACGCGGTCTTCGTGTCCGGTCTCAACGTATTCATGGGGCTGACGGCGCAGGTCTCGTTCGGCCAAAGCGCGTTCGCCGCGATTGGCGGCTATAGCTCGGCGGTCCT
Organism: Neorhizobium sp.; assembly: GCA_052038935.1. Lineage (GTDB taxonomy): Bacteria > Pseudomonadota > Alphaproteobacteria > Rhizobiales > Rhizobiaceae > Neorhizobium. Next base: position 13,990 of record JBQGDG010000405.1, read on the forward strand.
GACCACGACCTTTGAATGGGCGCCGTTGACCGGCATGGTAACAGGACTGGTTTTTTCGCTTCTCGCCGCATTGCTGATCGGTTTTCCGACGCTGAGGCTGAAGGGCCATTACCTCGCCATGGCAACGCTGGCGATCGGCCTCATCACCTACGAGATCGCAGTCGAGTGGGAATCCGTGACGCAGGGATATCTCGGCATCTCCGGCATCCCGTCACTCGGTATCGGTCCATTCGAGGCGGTCGACGACCGCAGCATACTTGCGGTCCTGTCGATAGTCGTGCTCGTCGTCGCTTTCGGCGTGACACGCATCCGCCGCTCGCGGCTCGGCCGTGCGTTCGCGGCGGTTGCAGGCAGCGAGGAGGCGGCAAGCGCGCTCGGCATCAATGTCGCCCGCTACAAGCTCGCCTCCTTCATGATCGCAGCCGGACTTGCCTCGTTGTCCGGATCACTTTTCGTGCACGTGGTCGGTTATGTCAGCCCGGAAGTCTTCGGCCTGCATATGGTGATCCTCGCCTTCACCATGGTTTATATCGGTGGTCTCGGCACCGTTGCGGGGCCGCTGATCGGTGCGCTCATCGTCAGCATCCTGCCCGAGGTTTTCCGCGGTATGAAAGACAGCCAGGACCTTGCCTATGGCGTGACGCTGATCCTCATCCTGATCTACGCGCCCAAGGGTATCGCCGGGATCGCCGGCGCCCTCGACATGCGGAGGGCATCATGAACGCCATTCTGGAAGTCAGGAGCGCCACCAAGAAGTTCGGCGGCCTGGTCGCGGTCAACGACGTATCTTTTTCGGTGCGCTCGACTGGCGTTACGGCGGTGATTGGTCCGAACGGAGCCGGCAAGACGACGTTGTTCAACGTCATCGCCGGTACGTTTCCGCTGACCGGGGGCTCTATCCTCCTGTCAGGCGAGGACGTGACGGCCCTGAAGCCTGAAACCAAGGCCGGCAAGGGACTGATCAGGACCTTCCAGCTCGTCAAGCTGTTCCAGGAGCTGACCGCGACAGAGAACGTCAAGGTCGGATTTCACTTGAGATCGCGCGGTGGCCTGATGGCGGCGCTGTTCCAACCCGCCTGGGCACGCAAGGCCGAACGGGATGCCGAGGAAGGCGCCGCAGCTCTGCTCGATCTCGTCGGCCTCTCCCATGTCGCCCGCAGCTCGGCCGCAGTGCTCCCTTATGGCCAACAGCGGCTTTTGGAGATCGCGCGGGCACTCGCCGCTCAGCCTCGCATCCTGTTGCTCGACGAACCGGCGGCGGGGTTGAATGCGGAGGAGAGCGAAAGGCTGGCAAAAACCATACGCAGAATTGCCGCCGATGGTACCGCGGTGCTCCTGATCGAGCACGACATGAAGCTCGTCATGGACATTGCCGACGACGTCGTGGTGCTCGACTACGGGCGTAAGATCGCACAGGGCACGCCGGAAGCGATCAAGAAGGATCCAGCCGTCATCGCGGCCTATCTCGGTTAAGGGGCAAGGGAGGAAAACGACATGAACCTGATCCTGCAGAGCCTCGTCAGCGGCATCAGCATAGGCTGCGTCTACGGCCTGATCGGCATCGGCTTTTGCGTCATCTATAATGCCAGCGGCATCGTGAACTTCGCGCAGGGTGCCTTCGTGATGATCGGCGGCATGGCGACCTATGTCCTGATGACGCAGTTCCAGCTACCGTATCTCGCTGCGACGATCGGCGCGATCCTGCTGGCTGGCCTGGTCGGGGCTTTGGTGGAGCGACTGGTCGTGCGCCCTCTCTGGAACCGAAACGCAGCGATGTTCGTGATGATCCTCGCGACGCTTGCGGCGCAGATCGTCATCGAGCGGCTGGCCTATATTCTGGTCGATGACCAGCCGAAGACACTGCCACCGTTCAGCGATGCGGCGCCGATCATGCTTGGCGGCGTCGCCATCAGCTTCCAGGCATTATGGATCGTGGCGAGCTCCATCTTGATCATCATAGCGCTCAATTCGTTCTTCAAGTCGACGCGGACGGGCAAGGCGATGCGAGCCGTGTCAATCAACGCCGAGGCGGCGGCCCTGCAGGGCATCCCGGTGTCGCGCATGCTGACGCTCGCCTTCGTGCTGAGCGCCATGCTCGGCGCGATCGCCGGTATCCTGCTGACGCCGACGCAATACACCGCATTCAACATGGGCGTACCATTCGCCATTTCCGGTTTCATTGCCGCAATCATCGGCGGCTTCGGTCGTCCTTTGGGCGCATTCCTCGGTGGCATCGCGCTCGGGATTATCCAGTCCATGGCAATCCTCGAGCTTGGCGCCGGGTTCAAGAATGTCGCGGCATTGTCGCTGCTGCTGCTTTTCCTGTTCGTGCGGCCGTCCGGCCTGCTCGGCAGTTCCAAACAGACTTGAGGAGGGAAGGTTATGGAGATAAAAACGATCGATTGGGAAAACACGCCCTGGCTTAACGTACGTCCCGGCGTGGACCGGAAGTCTTTTGCGGGTGAGGGCGCGACCATGGCGCTGCATCGGCTCCAGCCAGGTCATGAACCGAAACCTCATGCGCACGAAAACGAACAGATCGCCTATATCCTCAAGGGTACGATCCGCTTTTTCGTCGGCGACGAGCAGCATGTGGTGAAAGCCGGTGGTCTCCTGGTCATTCCACCGAACGTCCGCCACTGGGGAGAGGTGATCGGCGACGAAGAGGTGCTGAACCTCGACGTCTTCACACCGCGCCGACCGGAATACGCCTGAGGCGAAAAGCAGGGGGAGGCTATCTCATGAATGTCGCGCTCTGGCTTGCCCGAACCGCGAAGAGCCACGCGGAACTGCCAGCGGTCGCTTTGGGCCGCACGACCATCGCGACCTATGGAGAACTCGCCGTTCGTGCCGGGCGGCTCGCCGGCACGTTGATCCGGGCCTTCGGTATCCGGCCTGGTGACCGGGTTGCCATCGCTGCCAAAAACCATCCGGACTATGTCACCGCGTTCTATGCGATCTGGTATGCCGGAGCGGTCGCCGTGCCACTGAACGCCAAGCTGCATGCCCAGGAGATCGCCTTTGCACTGGAGCATTCCGGCGCGGTTTGTGCCTTCGCGTCAAAGGATCTCGCAGACGCGGTGGCAGACAGCCGCATCGGCAGCCTGCGCAACCTCATCGTTTTCGATAGCCCTCAGTTTGCAGAGCTATGCGAGGGCCTGACGATCCTCCCCGTTGCCCGCCGTGACGACGATCTGGCCTGGCTGTTCTACACCAGTGGCACGACCGGGCGGCCGAAGGGCGCCTGCCTGTCGCATCGCAACCTCGCCGCCATGTCGCTCGCCTATCTTGCCGAGGTAGATCCGACGTCGCCGGGCGACAGCATCGTGCATGCCGCGCCGATGAGCCATGGATCGGGCCTCTACATGATGGCGCATGTGCTGCGCGGCGCGGTCAATGTCGTTCCCGAAACGGCCGGTTTCGACGCCGACGAGATCTTCGACCTTGCCAGGCACTGGAAACGCATGTCGCTCTTTGCTGCGCCGACCATGGTCAAACGCATGGTCGCATCCGCAGCAGGCGCAGATCCCGCGGCATTCCGAACGATCGTCTACGGTGGCGGGCCGATGTATGTCGAAGACGCGGTGGCGGCGGTCGGCGTCTTCGGCCCACGGCTGGCGCAGATTTACGGTCAGGGTGAGACGCCGATGACCATCACCACACTCGACCGCTCGGTGATCGCGGACAGCAATCGCCCCAATTGGAAACAGCAGCTCGGCAGCGTTGGCCGGCCGTTTGCCTGCGTTGAGGTGGTCACCGCCGACGAGGATGGCAATATTCTTGATCCCGGCGAGACCGGCGAGATCCTGGTGCGCGGGCAGACGGTCATGCTCGGCTACTGGAATGACGAGGCGGCGAGCGCAAAGACGCTCAAGGACGGCTGGCTGCATACCGGCGATGTCGGCGTGTTCGACGAGGACGGCAACCTCACCCTCAAAGATCGCTCCAAGGACGTGATCATTTCGGGAGGCACCAACATCTATCCGCGCGAGGTGGAGGAAGTCCTGCTGACCCATCCTGGCGTCAAGGAGGTATCCGTCATCGGCAGGCCGGACCCGGAATGGGGCGAGGTGGTGGTGGCCTATCTGGTTGGCGAGGCGCGAGCTGACGAACTCGATGGTCTTTGCCTCGCCAACATCGCCCGTTTCAAGCGGCCCAAAGACTACGTCTTCGTCGAAAACCTGCCGAAGAACAATTACGGAAAAGTGGTCAAGAACGACTTGCGAGAGCAGGACGCCAAGGCCCAGATCCCGCAACAGACAGCTTGAGTAGGAGTTGGAGATGGATCCGATCATTGTAGGCTGGGCCCATACGCCCTTCGGCAAGCATGAAGACAAGGACGCCGAGGCCCTGATCGCCGACGTGGCATCGAACGCGATCGAAAATGCCGGTCTTGCGCCGGAGGAAATTGATGCGGTCTTCGTCGGCATGTTCAACAGCGGCATGTCGCGGCAGGATTTTCCATCGAGCCTCATCCTGCAATCGCTACCGCAACTGCGCTTCAAGCCGATGACGCGGAGCGAGAATGCCTGTGCCTCGGGTAGTGCGGCCATCCATGCCGGTCGCAACTTTCTGAATTCAGGGCAGGGACGTAACGTCCTCGTCATCGGCGTCGAGAAGATGACCGCCAAAACGACCGCCGAGGTCGGCGACGCCTTGCTTGGCGCCAGCTACCGCAAGGAGGAGGCGGACATACCGGCAGGGTTTGCCGGCGTCTTCGCGCGGATCGGCCAGGCCTATTTCCAGAAGTTCGGCGACCAGTCGGATGCCCTGGCGATGATCGCCGCCAAGAACCATCGCAACGGAATGGATAACCCCTATGCCCAGATGCGCAAGGATCTGGGTTTCGAGTTCTGCCGGACGGTCAGCGACAAGAACCCGATCGTCGCTGCGCCGCTCAAGCGCACCGATTGCTCGCCGATATCGGACGGTGCTGCCGCTCTCGTGTTGTCGGTGGATGAGGATACGAGCCGTTTTGCGAAAGCAGTGCGGTTCCGCGCCGCCACCCATGTCAACGATCTCCTGCCGCTTTCCAAACGCGACATATGGCGATTGGAAGGCGCAGCCGAGGCGTGGCGCCAGGCCCTGACGGGAGCCGGTATCACGCTCTCCGACCTCTCTTTCGTCGAAGTGCACGACTGCTTCACCATCGCCGAACTGATGTCCTACGAGGCCATGGGGCTCACCGAAGTGGGGCAGGGCGCAAGGGCCATTCTGGACGGATGGACGGAAAAGGATGGCCGTTTGCCGGTCAACCGCTCCGGCGGGCTCAAGGCAAAGGGACATCCGGTTGGCGCCACCGGCGTCTCCATGCATGTCATCGCCTCCATGCAGCTGACCGGCGAAGCTGGCGCGATGCAACTGCCGAAGGCCGATCTTGCCGGCGTCTTCAACATGGGTGGCAGCGGTGTCGCCAACTATGTCTCGATCCTGGAGGCCGTTTGATCGTGGCGGGCGAATTCGAGGCTCTGAAGCACTTCCGTCAGAGAAGCCTCAACGGGGAGGTTCTCTGCGGTACATTCCAGAAAACACCGTCGCGGCAGGTGGCCGAAATACTTTCCCGGAGTGGACTGGATTTCGCGGTGATCGACAGCGAGCACGCTCCCTTCGGCATCGACGTCGTCGACGACATCGTGGCCGCCACCAGAACCGGCGGCTTTCCGGTTCTCGTGCGGGTCGCAGAACTGAAGTCTTCGGTGATCGGCGCCTGCCTCGATGCGGGCGCTGCCGGCATCGTCGTGCCGCATGTCACGTCGGCCACCGTAGCAAAGGAAGCCGTCGCCGCCTCGCGCTTCCTGGCCGGTGCGCGTGGCCTGTCCGCATCGGGCCGGGCCGGCGATTACGGCGCGCTGTCGCTGGCCGACTACATGATCGAGAGCGATCGGTCCGTCTGCCTCTGGTGCCAGATCGAGGATGCCGAGGCGGTGGACGAGATCGACGCCATCTGCCGCGTGGATGGCGTCGACGCGCTGTTCGTCGGGCGCGCCGACCTGATGCGTTCCCTCGGCGCCCGTACGATAACCGATCCAATGGTCGAAAAGGCGGTGGAGCGGATCGCAGAGGCCGGTGTCGAGGCGAACAAGCGGCTGGCGATCTTTGTCGGTGATCCCGACGAAGCGGCAAGGTTCAAGTCGCTCGGCTTCTCCATCTTCATTTGCGGCAGCGACCAGTCGATGTTGAAGGCGCAAGCCCGTTTCGTCCGGCACGCGATTTCCGGTAACTGATCATCGTTCGAGGTTTCATTCGATGTCCAAGATAATTGAGGCGCTTGAGCGCCGCCGCTCCGAAGCGCGGCTCGGCGGAGGGCAGAGGCGCATCGACGCGCAGCATGCCAAGGGCAAGCTGACGGCGCGGGAACGTATCGAGGTCCTGCTCGACGAGGGTTCCTTCGAGGAATTCGACATGTATGTC
>JBQGDG010000406.1:0-5220 GCA_052038935.1 Neorhizobium sp.
CATTGCGGTCGTGCTTATCGTCGTCGTAGGTCCTAAGGATCTGCCGCCGATGTTGCGGGCGTTTGGCAAGATGACCGCCAATTTCCGCAAGATGGCCGGAGAATTCCGCACCCAGTTCGACGAAGCCTTGCGCGAATCGGAAATGGACGAGGTCCGCAAGACGATCTCCGACGCCCAGCGGCTCAATCCGACCAATGCCCTGCGCGACGCGATAAATCCGCTCCGGCAGATGGGGCAGGATATCAAATCCGACCTGCAGAAGGCGACTCAGGTTCCGTCTGCTCTCGAAGGCAATGCATCAGACATGACGCGGACGGATGTCGAGGCGCAGCACGCCGTCGAAGGCTCCGAGCCGGTATCGCTGACCCCGGAAGTGCCGGCTGAGGTGGAACCCGCTGCGGCAGCGAAGACCAGCGCGGCGCCGGTATCGGCGGCCGCAGCAACCGAGGCCAAGCCGGCAGTTGCAGCGTCGGTGACGCCTGCCCAGCCCGCGGCAGCCGCAACGCTAACGTCCGCGTCCGTCGAAACCGCGACGCCGGCGCCGGCCAAGACCCGCGCCGCCCGCAAGGCGGCAACCGGATCGGAACGGCCGGCGGGCGCTGACGAAGCCGGCACCGCTTCGGCAAAGCCGAAGCGCGGCAAGGCAGCACCGAAGGCGGCAGCCGAAGCCGCTCCCGACGCCTCGAAGCCTTCCGTCCGCAAGCGTGCCGCGAAAAAGACAGATACCCCGAAGGACGAAGCATGAGCGGAGACTACGAAGACAAGCCGCAGCCGCTCATCGAACATCTGATGGAGCTGCGTACCCGTCTGATCTGGTCGATCGGCGCGTTTTTCGTCGCCTTCGTCGTTTGCTTCTTTTTCGCGAAGCAGCTCTTCAACCTGCTCGTCATTCCCTACAAATGGGCGGTGGTCTGGGCCGGTCTCGACCTGGCGAAGTCCGAACTGATCTACACGGCCCCGCAGGAATTCTTCTTCACTCAGGTCAAGGTCGCGATGTTCGGGGCACTGGTCATCGCCTTCCCGGTGATCGCTTCGCAGATCTACAAATTCGTCGCGCCGGGCCTCTACAAGAACGAGCGGGCGGCCTTCCTGCCCTTTCTCGTTGCCTCCCCGATCCTCTTTTTGCTCGGCGGCGCTCTGGTCTATTTCTTCTTCACCCCGATGGTGATGTGGTTCTTTCTGGCCATGCAGCAGGCGCCGACGGAAGGCGAGGTGGGGATCTCCCTCCTCCCGCGTGTGTCGGAATACCTGAGCCTGATCATGACGCTGGTTCTGTCTTTCGGCCTGGTCTTCCAGTTGCCGGTCGTGACGACGCTGCTCGCCCGCGTCGGCCTCCTCACCAGCGACTGGCTCAAGGAAAAGCGCAAGTTCGCCATCGTCATCGCTTTCGTGGTCGCAGCGGTCCTGACGCCGCCGGATCCGATGTCCCAGATCGGCCTTGCTATACCGACCATCCTTCTCTACGAGATTTCCATCTACGCCGCGCGACTCGTCGAGCGAAAACGAAATGAGGATGCTCTCAACGCAGAGGCCTCGTCGGACGTCGCCGAGACCGAGAAGGCTTGAGGTTTCTCTTGGCCTGATACGCGCGGTGTCTCGCGTTTAAGGCAAGGGACCGATGCTCGATATCAAGTGGATCCGTGAAAACGAACAGGCTCTCGACGAAGCGCTGAACAAGCGCGGCGCCGAGCCGATGGCGGCAACCCTCGTGGCGATGGACGACCGTCGCCGCAGCGTGATCCAGAAACTCCAGGACATGCAGTCCCGCCGCAACGCCGCCTCCAAGGAAATCGGAGCGGCGATGGGGCAGAAGAACCTCGAACTTGCGGAAAGGCTGAAGGCCGAGGTAGCCGACATCAAGGAAACGATGCCCGCTGCCGAGCAGGAGGAGCGTGAGGCGGTCGCCGCCCTCGAAGACGCGCTCTCGCGCATTCCGAACGTTCCATTCGACGACGTGCCGGTCGGCGCCGACGAAGGAGGCAACGTTGTCACCCGCACGATCGGCGAGAAGCCGCGTTGGAACCATCCCGCCCGGGAGCATTTCGAGATCGGCGAGGCGCTCGGCTACATGGATTTCGAGCGGGCTGCCAAGCTTTCCGGCGCACGTTTCACCGTCCTTACCGGTCCGCTGGCCCGGCTCGAGCGCGCGCTTGGCCAGTTCATGATCGACATGCATACGATGGAACACGGTTACACCGAGGTGTCGTCCCCGCTGATGGTGCGTGACGAAGCGATGTTCGGCACCGGGCAGTTGCCGAAGTTCGCCGAGGACCTGTTCAAGACCACCGACGGCCGCTGGCTGATCCCGACGGCGGAGGTGACGTTGACCAATCTCGTAGCCGGCGAAACGCTGGAGCAGGAGAAGCTGCCGCTGCGCTTCACCGCACTGACGCCGTCGTTCCGCTCGGAAGCCGGATCCGCCGGCCGCGATACGCGCGGCATGCTGCGCCAGCATCAGTTCTGGAAATGCGAGCTCGTCTCGATCACCGACGCCGATAGTGCGATCGCCGAGCACGAGCGGATGACCGAATGCGCCGAGAACGTGCTGAAACGTCTCGGCCTGCATTTCCGCACGATGACGCTCTGCACCGGCGACATGGGTTTCGGCGCGCGCAAGACCTACGACATCGAGGTCTGGCTCCCCGGCCAGAACACCTACCGCGAGATCTCGTCCTGTTCGGTCTGCGGTGATTTCCAGGCGCGCCGTATGAATGCGCGGTACCGCGGCAAGGATGAAAAGGCCTTGCGCTTCGTCCATACGCTGAACGGCTCCGGCACGGCCGTTGGCCGCTGCCTCATCGCCGTGCTCGAAAATTATCTCAACGAGGACGGTTCTGTCACAATTCCGGATGCCCTTCTCCCCTACATGGGCGGCCTGACGAGAATCGAGAAGGCCTGAAAGCATGCGTATCCTGCTCACCAATGACGACGGCATCCACGCGGAAGGACTTGCGGTCCTCGAGCGGGTTGCCCGGGCGATCTCCGACGACGTCTGGATCGTGGCTCCGGAAACGGACCAGAGCGGGCTTGCCCACTCGCTGACGCTTTCCGAGCCGCTGCGGCTTCGCAAGATCGACGACAAGCGTTATGCGCTGCGCGGCACGCCGACGGATTGCGTCATCATGGCGATCAGCGAGATCATGGACGGGAAGCCGGATCTGGTGCTTTCCGGCATCAACGACGGCGCCAACATGGCCGACGACGTTACCTATTCCGGTACCGTCGCAGGCGCGATCGAGGGCACGCTCCAAGGCGTCCGCTCGATCGCCGTAAGCCAGGCGGCCCGCAAGGAAAATGGCCGTTTCACTCCATGGGAGGTGGCTGAATCCTATGCGCCCGATCTGCTTCGCAAGCTGATGGTCGTCGATCTTCCGGACGGCACCTTCCTCAATGTCAATTTCCCACACTGCGCGCCGCAGGACGTACAGGGCGTGGAAGTAACATCCCAGGGCAAGCTCGACTTCGGTCTGATGATCGACGCGCGCGAAGACGGCCGGGGTCGCCCCTATTACTGGCTGAGGTTTTCCGAACGGAAGGGCAATTTCCGCGACGGAACCGATATCCAGGCCCTGAAGGAAAACAGGATTTCCGTGACGCCATTGAAACTCGACCTGACCGACTATTCGGTTCAGGATCGTCTGGCATCTGCGCTTGGATTCGGAGTGGGCGGGTGAAATCGGGAATGGTCGAGAAGGAAGGCTTTGCCGCCCTGGTGCTTCGGCTTCGGGGGGAGGGCATTTCCGATCTCGATCTGCTGACCGCCGTAGAGCAGACGCCGCGCTCGCAATTCGTCCCGCCACCGCTTGCCGAGGATGCCTATTCGAGCCGGACGATCCCGATCGATTGTGGCTCCTTCATGGAGGGGGCGGATCTTGCTGTCCGCCTGCTGCATCGCCTGCAGGTGAAGCCTGGCCACCGGGTGCTGGAAATCGGAACCGGCAGCGGCTTTACCGCCGCCGTCATGGGGAGGATCGCCGAACGCGTGCTGACCGTGGAACGCTATCGCACTCTGGTGACGGCAGCGCATGGCAGGATGGACGGGCTCGGCCTGCGCAACGTCATCGTCCGTCAGGCCGATGGTGGCAACGGCATGCCGGGCGAGGGAACTTTCGACCGCATTCTCGTGACCGCGGCCTTTACGTCTTTGCCCCGTTTTTATGCCGATCAGCTTACCCACGGCGGTTCGATGATCGCGCCGCTGATGATCGATGACGAGACATGCATGATGCTGCGTCTTACCAAGACGGGCAGTCGTTTCGAGCGGGAAGACCTTTTTGCCGCTCCCTATCTCCCGCTGGTGCCCCATCTCGCGTCTGCCATGTAGGGATCTCCGGGTCATGGTTAGCGATTTGACAAAAAACTAGCTTTCGCATTGGCGCCTTAACCGACCAGTAAGACTAACGCGCTTTAATGACTCTCATGATGGTTGCGTCATGAGTAGGTCGAGTTAATGCGTCTCAAGAGTACATCCAAGTTCGGTAAATCCGTTGTAAAGTTCGCAGCGGCAGCCCTGCTGGCAAGCGCTGCGACAGGCTGCAGTTCGGATGCGACCCGCTTTTCCGGCCTTTTTTCCAGCGTCGATAACGTGACGACGGCCTCGGTACCGCAGCGACAGGCTGGCGGCGCCTACGGTCAGGCGCCAGTTCCGCGCGGCGATCTCGGCGCCGGTCAGGCGCTTCCGCCTCAGGCGGATTACAATTCGCGCAGTGCCGCGATGGCACAGCCCTATCCGGCCTCCGGTGGATATGCCTCGCCCGCGAGAGCTGCTTCCGCGCCGGTCAGCGTCCAGCGCAGCGAGTTGTCTGCGCCCTCCAGCCTTCCTCCGGCGTCCGGCCAGTCGCTCGATAACGACCCGCAAACCCGCCAGCAGGCGATGGCGCAGCCCTTCCCGTCGTCGCAGCCGAGCAGGCAGCAGCAGATTGCAGCACCGGCCGGCGCCCGCAAGGTCGACGACGTCGTCACGGGGACGACCAAGCCGATGTCCGGCTGGTCGACCGTCAACGCGCCGCGTGTCACGCTGAAACCGGGCGAAACCGCAAAGACGCTCGCCAATCGCTACGGCGTTCCCGAGAAGGAAATCCTGAAGGCGAATGGCGGCGCGATTGCTGCCGGCCAGTCGATCGTCATTCCGACCTTCGGCCCGGCGCGTAATTCCGCGAAGACTGCCGCAGCCGACATTGATCTGCAGAACAGGGCGCCCGATCCGAGCCCCGTCCAGGA
>JBQGDG010000407.1:0-4873 GCA_052038935.1 Neorhizobium sp.
TATCGCCCGGTCCATACCGACCTGATCGCCGAAGGCATCGATCCGCACAAGATCGAGCCCAAGGCTCGCGTATACTGATCTGAGGGCACTGGATCATGGTTGAACTTTCTCTCCCCAAGAATTCCCAGATGACCGAAGGCAAGGTCTGGCCGAAGCCGGAAGGTGCCAAGAACGTCAGGGAATACCGCGTCTATCGATGGAACCCCGACGACGGCAAGAATCCGAGCGTCGACACGTTTTATATCGATCTCGACGATTGCGGCCCGATGGTTCTCGACGGCCTGCTGTACATCAAGAACAATATCGACCCGACGCTGACGCTGCGCCGTTCCTGTCGCGAAGGCATCTGCGGTTCCTGCGCGATGAATATCGACGGGACCAACACGCTCGCCTGCACCAAGGGCATGGACGACATCAAGGGCACGGTGAAGATCTATCCGCTGCCGCACATGCCCGTCGTCAAGGACCTGGTGCCCGACCTCACCAACTTCTACGCCCAGCACCGTTCGATCGAGCCGTGGCTGAAGACGGTATCGCCGGCGCCGGCGAAGGAATGGAAGCAGAGCCACGAGGACCGGCAGAAGCTCGACGGGCTCTACGAGTGCATTCTCTGCGCCTGCTGCTCGACCTCCTGTCCCAGCTACTGGTGGAACGGCGACCGCTATCTCGGTCCGGCCGTTCTGCTGCAGGCCTATCGCTGGCTGATCGACAGCCGGGACGAGGCGACGGGCGAGCGCCTCGACAATCTCGAGGATCCGTTCCGGCTCTATCGCTGCCACACGATCATGAACTGCGCCCAGTCCTGCCCGAAGGGGCTGAACCCGGCAAAGGCGATCGCCGAAATCAAGAAGATGATGGTCGAGCGCCGCGTCTGATCGCGCGCTCCGCGAGGCCGCAGCGTCAAATCTGCGGTCTCATCCTGCCCGGAACCGTGCCTCGAGCACGTCATTTTGAATGTTCCGCCGGCCGCGTTTGTGCCCGATTGGGCCGATACCCTTGATTAACCAAGGGCGTTTACGATATTCCCCGCCAAACTGTCGTGCCCAGTCGGGGTGCAGTGTGCTATGATCCGGACAGGAGTTTTTGATGCAGTTCAAATATGTGGCAACAGGTCTGGTACTCACCCTGGCTCTGGCCGGTTGCCAGCGGACATCCTACAGCCCGTATAGCGACCTGCCCTCCCAGCCGGCCCCTCTCCAGGCCCAGCCGGTGCAGGGCGTCCAGGGCGGACAGCTGCCGCCGCCTTCCGGTGCATCGCAATATCCCGCCGCTCCCCAGCAGGGGCAGAACATGGCCTCGGTTGACCCGAACGCCGCCGCCCCGGCGAGCGCGCTCGACGTCACCAAGGAACAGATGGTCGGCAACTGGCGCGTTTCCAACGGCGGCGCCTCCTGCGACATGTTCCTGACGCTCACCAATCTCGGCAGCGGTTCGCGCGGCGGCACCCGCGGCTGCGCGGGCGAGCTGACGACGATGGGCTCTTGGGAAGTCTCCGGCAAGATGGTTCAGTTCAAGAACCGTTCCGGCGACGTCATCGGCCGCGTCTACAAGAGCGCCGACAACCGCTTCGACGGCACGCTCAATTCCGGCCAGCCGGTCGGCCTCAGCCGCTAAAGCCCGCCTGACAGTCACGCCAGCCAAGGGGGCTCCGGGTGGAACCCATCCCAGAATACACCGCGAGCGTCGGCGAGGAGCTGAAGGCGCTGGCGGCATCGGGCGTGCTCACGCCCGATGCGGCGCAGATGGCGGTGGCGGCCCGGCTCGACCACGTCCTCACCTGCCTCAGGGAAACCAAGCCGGCGAAGAAGACCAGCGCGCTCGGCTGGCTGTTCGCCCGCGGCGGCGGCAGGCCGCGCAAGATCCGCGGGCTCTATGTCCATGGCAGCGTCGGGCGCGGCAAGACCATGCTGATGGACATGTTCTTCAAGAAGGCACCGACGCCGAAGAAGCGCCGGGCGCATTTCCACGAATTCATGGCAGACGTGCACAACCGCATCCATGAACAGCGGCAGAGACTGAAGCGCGGCGAGACGAAACAGGCCGATCCCGTGCCGCCCGTCGCGGCCGCTCTCTTCGCCGAGGCCGAACTGCTCTGCTTCGACGAATTCTCCGTCACCGACATTACCGACGCGATGATCCTGGCGCGGCTGTTCACCGAGCTCTTCGGGCTCGGCTGCGTGCTGGTGGCGACGTCGAACGTGGCGCCGGACGATCTCTACCGCGACGGCCTCAATCGCGGCCTGTTCACGCCGTTCATCGGTCTCCTCGGCGAGCATGTCGACGTGGTGACGCTGGATTCGCCGACCGACTACCGGATGCAAAAGCATGCGAACCTGCCGGTCTACCTCACGCCGATCGATGCGCGCGCCGACGCCGCCATGGCGGCGGCCTGGCATCAGGTGACCGAGGGCCGCAGGGCCGAGCCCGTCGAACTGCCGATGAAGGGGCGCAGCATCCATGTGCCGCTCGCGGCCGGACGGGCGGCGCGCTTCTCGTTTGCCGATCTCTGCGAGAAGCCGCTCGGCGCTTCCGACTATCTCGCCATCGCGGCGCGCTTCGATGCGGTGTTCATCGAGCACGTGCCACAGCTCGGCCCCGAAAAGCGCAACGAAGTCAAACGTTTCATCAACCTTATCGACGCATTGTACGACCAGACGGTGCGCCTCTACATGTCGGCGGCCAGCGTTCCGGACAATCTTCTGCTGGAAAGGCGTGGTACCGAGGGCTTCGAATTCGACAGGACGATATCGCGCCTGTTCGAGATGAGGAGCGCCGAATATCTCGCGCTGCATGACCAGAAGCGTCAGGCAGATTGACATATTTGTGACGCAAACTCTTACGTTTACGTAAGTTTTCGTATATCTAAACGATTGAAATCATTGACGCTAAAATAAGTCATTGCCATTTTGTCGCGATGCCGCTATTGGCTCTGGCGGGATGGAGGGCCCGCCCAGTCTTCCGTCGGTTCCATTTGCAAGAGGAAGCATTTCGATGGCGCGTAAGAAGATCGCACTTATTGGTTCTGGCATGATCGGTGGCACGCTGGCGCATCTCGCCAGCCTGAAGGAGCTGGGCGACGTCGTCCTCTTCGACATCGCCGATGGCATTCCGCAGGGCAAGGGTCTCGACATCGCCCAGTCCGGCCCGGTCGAAGGCTTCAACGCCAAGCTGACCGGCGCGAGCGACTACGCCGCGATCGAAGGCGCCGACGTCTGCATCGTCACCGCCGGCGTCGCCCGCAAGCCGGGCATGAGCCGCGACGATCTCCTCGGCATCAATCTCAAGGTCATGGAGCAGGTCGGCGCCGGCATCAAGAAATATGCCCCGAACGCCTTCGTCATCTGCATCACCAACCCGCTCGACGCGATGGTCTGGGCGCTGCAGAAGTTCTCCGGCCTGCCGAAGAACATGGTCGTCGGCATGGCCGGCGTGCTCGACAGCGCCCGTTTCCGCCTCTTCATCGCCGAGGAATTCGACGTGTCCGTGCAGGACGTCACCGCCTTCGTTCTCGGCGGCCATGGCGATACGATGGTGCCGCTCGCGCGTTATTCCACCGTCGGCGGCATCCCGCTCACCGATCTCGTCAAGATGGGCTGGGTTACCGCAGAGCGCCTCGAGCAGATCATCCAGCGCACCCGTGACGGCGGCGCCGAGATCGTCGGCCTGCTGAAGACCGGCTCGGCCTATTACGCACCGGCCGCCTCGGCGATCGAGATGGCCGAATCCTTCCTCAAGGACAAGAAGCGCGTCCTGCCGGTCGCGGCCCACCTTTCCGGCCAGTACGGCGTCAAGGACATGTATGTCGGCGTTCCGGTCGTTCTCGGCGCCGGCGGTGTCGAGCGCGTCATCGAGGTCGAATTCAACAAGGACGAAGAAGCTGCCTTCCAGAAGTCGGTCGGCGCCGTCGCCGGCCTTTGCGAGGCCTGCATCAACATCGCGCCGTCGCTCAAGTAAGCGCGGCGCCGAGTTCATCAGAACAGGGACACAACCCCATGAACATTCATGAATACCAGGCCAAGGCTCTCCTGAAGGGCTATGGCGCACCGGTCGCCGAAGGTGTCGCCATCCTCAAGGTCGAGGAAGCCGAAGCCGCCGCCAAGTCGCTGCCGGGTCCGCTCTACGTGGTCAAGAGCCAGATCCATGCCGGCGGCCGCGGCAAGGGCAAGTTCAAGGAACTCGGCGCCGATGCCAAGGGCGGCGTTCGCCTGGCGAAGTCGATCGAGGAAGTCGTGGCCCACGCCAAGGACATGCTCGGCAACACGCTGGTGACCGCGCAGACCGGCGAGGCCGGCAAGCAGGTCAACCGTCTCTACATCGAGGACGGCGCCGACATCGAGCGCGAACTCTACTGCTCGCTGCTCGTCGACCGCTCGGTCGGACGCGTTGCCTTCGTCGTTTCGACCGAAGGCGGCATGGACATCGAGGCCGTCGCCCACGACACGCCCGAGAAGATCCATACGATCGCAATCGACCCGGAAACCGGCGTGACAGCCGACGACGTCGCCAAGACCTCCAAGGCTCTCGAACTGTCGGGCGCTGCCGCCGAAGACGCCAAGGCGCTCTTCCCGGCGCTCTACAAGGCCTTCGGCGAAAAGGACATGGCGCTCCTCGAAGTCAATCCGCTGATCGTCATGAAGGACGGCCACCTGCGCGTTCTCGACGCCAAGATGTCCTTCGACGGCAACGCGCTGTTCCGCCATGACGACGTCAAGGCGCTGCGCGACGAGACCGAGGAAGACAGCAAGGAAATCGAAGCCTCCAAGTGGGACCTCGCCTATGTCGCCCTCGACGGCAATATCGGCTGCATGGTCAACGGCGCCGGTCTCGCCATGGCGACGATGGACATCATCAAGCTCTACGGCAAGGAGCCGGC
>JBQGDG010000408.1:0-3829 GCA_052038935.1 Neorhizobium sp.
GACGCGGTTGTCCGCTTCCTCGTCCTTCGGGTGAGTGAAGGCGTAGGCGGATTTTACCGCGAACATGTTTTCCTGGTACCAGCCCCAGTGACCCGACGTCTCCCACAGCGAGGCGTCGAGCACCTGCGGCGCGTTGACCTCCTCATAGGTGCCGGCGAGGCGACGGCGCATGTAGGACGTCAGGGTCTGGAACATCCGCCAGCCCTTGCCGTGCCAGAACACCACGCCCGGACCTTCTTCCTGGAAATGGAAGAGATCCATCTCGCGACCGAGCTTGCGGTGATCGCGCTTTTCGGCTTCGGCCAGAACGTGCAGATACTGGTCGAGCTCTTCCTGCGTCGCCCAGGCCGTGCCGTAGATGCGCGTCAGCATCGGCTTGGTCGAGTCGCCGCGCCAATAGGCGCCTGCGACCTTCATCAGCTTAAAGGCCGTGCCGATCTGCCCCGTCGAGGCCATGTGCGGACCACGGCAGAGGTCGAACCAGCCGCCCTGTTTGTAGATCTTCAGCTCCTGGCCTTCGGGGATCATGTCGACCAGCTCGACCTTGTAGGCCTCGCCCTTGTCGGCAAACACGTCCTTGGCTTTCTCCCGCGACCAGATTTCCTTGGTGAAGGCGGCGTTCTTCTGGATGATCTCCTTCATCTTCTTCTCGATCTTCGGCAGATCGTCGGGCGTGAAGGGCCAGTCCTCGCGGCTGTCCGGATGGACGCGCTTAAAGTCGTAGTAGAAGCCGTTTTCGATGACAGGGCCGATTGTCACCTGTGTGCCGGGCCAGAGCTCCTGCACGGCCTCGGCCATCACGTGGGCGGCATCGTGGCGGATCAGCTCGAGCGCGCGCGGATCGGTGCGGGTGACGATCTCGATCCGGCCGTCGGTGACGGGATCGGAGAGATCGCGCAACTCGCCGTCGAGCGCGATTGCCACTGCCTTCTTGGCGAGCGACTTGGAGATGGATTCCGCGACGGCGAGACCGGTCGTGCCGGCATCGAACGCGCGTACGGAACCATCGGGAAATGTAAGGGAAACGGACATCTGAATTCTCCTGTCCAGTCCCGCCAACGAATGCGGGTGGTCAAAAAGGGGCCGCCGGGGCAGCAATGAACGCCGGCTTGATAGTCAAAAATCGGAACGGAGTAAAGATTTTCAGCGGGTCGGCCAGTAACGCCAGGGCGTCCACCAGTGCTGGCGCCGATCGAGCGTCACCGGCACGGGATCGAGCCCGCCGCTGCCTCCCGGTCCGCAACGGGCGACGCGAAACAAAGTCAGCCAGGCGCCAGGCCAGAGGCCGTGACGAGCGAAGGCCTCGTAACCGTATTCCGAACAGGTCGGGATATGCCGGCAGCCGTAGCCGACGAAGCCGGACAGGGTCAGCTGGTAGAGCCTGACGACGCCCATGCCCATGAGCCTGCCGGGCGTCCTGCGAAACGGGCCCTGCCAGTTGCGTGACCGGTTCGGAGCCGCCCCCTTGGTCTTCGGGTTACAATCGGGAGAGCCGCACATGGATCAGACGGCATCCGCCGTTGAGGACGCGACGGCTTCGATCTGGTCGATCGCATCGACGACCG
Organism: Neorhizobium sp.; assembly: GCA_052038935.1. Taxonomy (GTDB): domain Bacteria; phylum Pseudomonadota; class Alphaproteobacteria; order Rhizobiales; family Rhizobiaceae; genus Neorhizobium. Next base: position 1,566 of record JBQGDG010000408.1, read on the forward strand.
CATCGAAGGTCAGCATCGTCGAGGGATGCCTTGCCTTGTAGTCCCTGACCGGCTTCAGATAGCGCATATCCTCGAAGCGGCCGGAGGGGCCTTCACCGCCTTCCTTGAGCATGGCGAGCATGGCGAGCCGGGCCTCACGAACCTCCTCGGCCGTGGCACCGACGACATGCAGAGCCATGATCGAGGAAGACGCCTGACCGAGCGCGCAGGCGCGCACTTCATGGGCGAAATCCGAGACCCTGCCCTCGTCCATCTTCACATAGACCCGCACCTTGGAGCCGCAGAGCTTCGAATGTTTCTCCGACGTCGCGTCGGCGTCGGCGAGCGTTCCGCTCCGGGTAATGTTGCCGGCGAAGTCGAGGATCTTGCTGTTGTAGATGTCGTCCATGTCCAAACGCGCCGTTCTTTTGTGATCCGTTGAACAGATCGTAGCGTAAATAGGCCTACCGACCGCTGTTCTGACCCCTTATATGTGACGGCACGGGGCGGCGATCAAGAAAGCAGGTTTTTGCCAAATCCTCTCGATATTGAAAGGAACGACCTTGTCAAACCGCGCCGCAGGGATCAGATAACGCCCGCATAAGAAAATTCGTTTGGTTCCCCGCATCATGGCGGGAGTGCCGAGTATGCGTCGGATGCGGCCTTGAACCGCATCAGGAGACAGTAGATGGATGCAATTGTGAAGAATTTTCCGGTTTCGAGCCAGGAAACGGCCCGTCCCTCGCAGCAGGAGGCCGAAGAGGCGATCCGTGTCCTGTTGCGCTGGGCCGGTGACGACCCGTCGCGCGAAGGATTGCTCGACACGCCGAAACGCGTCGCCGCGGCCTATCGCGAACTGTTCGCCGGCTATGAGAAATCACCGGAAGAGGTACTGGGCCGCACGTTCGAGGAAATGTCCGGTTTCGACGATATCGTGCTGGTTCGCGATATCCCCTTCTTCTCCCATTGCGAACATCACATGCTGCCGATCATCGGCAAGGCGACGGTAGCCTATCTGCCGAACGGTCCGGTGCTCGGCCTGTCCAAGATCGCCCGCGTCGTCGAGATCTACGGACGCCGCCTGCAGACGCAGGAGAACCTGACGGCACAGATCGCCAATGCGATCAACGAGACGCTGAAGCCGCGTGGCGTGGCGGTCCTCATCGAGGCCGAACACATGTGCATGGAAATGCGCGGCGTCGAAAAGCAGGGATCGCGTACCCTGACCACGACTTTCACCGGCGAATTCAAGACCAATGCCACCGAGCAGGCACGTTTCTTCACGCTCGCCCGCAACCGGTAAGCCCAAGCATGCCTGATACGGACTTTCCAGCGCCTTCCACGAAAAAAGCCGACCTGGAGGGCGCTGGCGCATTCACGCCGCGCTTCGGAACCGATGGCCTGATAACCGCCGTCGTCACCGACGTTCGCGACGGGGAACTCCTCATGGTCGCCCATATGAACGCCGAGGCGCTGCGGCTGACCATCGACACCGGGATCGCCCATTACTACAGCCGATCGCGCGCTTCGCTCTGGAAGAAGGGCGAAACCTCCGGCAATCTGCAGACCGTCCATGAGATGCGGACCGATTGTGATCAGGACGTCGTGTGGCTGAAAGTATCCGTGGCCGGACATGATGCGGCCTGCCATACCGGCAGACGCTCCTGTTTCTATCGGACCGTAACAAAAAATGACGGCAGGACCGTCCTTGAAATCAATGACGACGCGCGTCATTTTGATCCCGAAGACGTCTATTCCAGCAAGGGAACGGACTAGGTACCTGCCTCGTTCTTAGCCAGCTCTCGCCAGGGTAAACGATTTCGCAACCATCCGGTGCGTTAATGACTGATCTCGGACTGTTCAGTCGTGGAGGGGTATGGATCTATGCTGAACTGGAGTTGGACCCGTCTGGACCGGCAAGCGGCATCCCAGGATGCCGGCCTCGCTGAAGTAGGCCCCCCGACCCCGCCTGTCGTCATCGATCCGCCGCGAAAGGCAAAGCTCTCCCTCGCCCTGGGCGGCGGTGCGGCCCGTGGATGGGCTCACATCGGCGTATTGCGCGCGCTCGACGAGGCCGGCATCGAAGTCGGCATGATCGCCGGCACTTCGATCGGCGCACTGGTCGGCGGATGTTATCTCTCCGGCAAGCTCGACGAACTGGAATCTTTCGCCCGATCGCTGACCATGCGACGTATCGCGGCCCTGCTCGACCTGACGATCGGCGGCGGCGGACTTCTCGGCGGCATGCGTTTGACCAAGCGGATGCAGGAGCATCTCGAGGGCCT
>JBQGDG010000409.1:0-1578 GCA_052038935.1 Neorhizobium sp.
GCGGTATTCGTCGCCATCAACATATTGTCCGATCTTCTCTACCGGACGCTCGATCCGAGGACGAGAAGCCGATGAGCATGGCCGACGCGAACCCGAAACCCTACAGCCGCGAATGGCTCCTGTCCGAACAGCCGACGTCGCGTCATCAGGCGCGGCTGGGGCGCGCCTATGTGATCTGGCGGCGGTTTTCAGCCAACCGGCTGGCGCTTGCGGGCCTCGGCATCATTCTTCTCCTGATCCTGGTCGCCATCTTCGCCGACGTTCTGGCGCCGCATAATCCGGTTCAGGGGGACCTGCGCAATGCGCGGCTCCTGCCACCGGGATCGGAAGGCTATCTGCTCGGAACGGACGACCAGGGACGCGACATCCTCTCGCGGCTGATCCACGGGTCGCGGCTGACGCTGTTCGTCGTCGTGCTGGTGGCGATCATCGCAGCGCCCGTCGGACTGATCATCGGTACGGTTTCCGGTTATGCCGGCGGCTGGGTCGATGCGGTGCTGATGCGGATCACCGACATCTTCCTCGCCTTTCCGAAGCTCGTTCTGGCGCTGGCGCTGGTGGCGGCTCTCGGCCCCGGGATCGAGAATGCGGTGCTGGCCATCGCTGTAACCTCCTGGCCGCCCTATGCGCGTATCGCCCGCGCCGAGACGATGACGTTCCGCAATTCGGAATTCATCTCGGCTGTCAGGCTGATGGGGGCGTCGCCTTTCCGCATCATCCTGCGGCACGTCATGCCGCTCTGCCTCTCGTCGCTGATCGTGCGGGTGACGCTCGACATGGCGGGGATAATCCTCACCGCCGCCGGTCTCGGCTTCCTCGGGCTCGGCGCGCAGCCGCCGCTTCCCGAATGGGGCGCGATGATCGCTTCGGGCCGCCGTTTCATCCTCGACCAGTGGTGGGTGGCCGCCATGCCGGGCGCGGCGATCCTGATCGTCAGCCTCGGCTTCAACCTGCTCGGCGACGGGTTGCGCGATGCGCTGGATCCGAAGGAGAGCGGGCAATGAACGATGCGCCTTTGCTGACGGTCGACGACCTGCGCGTCACCTTCCCGACCCGGACCGGCGAGATCGAGGCGGTGCGCGGCGTGTCCTTCACGCTCGGCAGGGAACGGCTCGGCATCGTCGGTGAATCCGGCTCCGGCAAGTCGCAGACGGGCAGGGCGATCATGGGGTTGACGCCGAAACATGCGAAGATCAGTGCCAAGACGCTGAACTTCGCCGGCAGCGACCTGCTCGGGATTTCCGACAAGGAACGGCGGGCGATCCGGGGAAAACGGATCGGCATGGTGCTGCAGGATCCGAAATATTCGCTGAACCCGGTCATGACGATCGGCCGGCAGATCGTCGAGACGCTGAGGACCCACGAGAAGCTATCGACCTCCGAGGCGAAGGCACGCACGCTCGCCATGCTGGAGGCGGTGCAGATCCGCGATCCGGAACGGGTCTTTTCGCTTTATCCGCATGAGGTTTCCGGCGGGATGGGCCAGCGGGTGATGATCGCCATGATGCTGATCTGCGGGCCGGAACTGCTGATCGCCGACGAGCCGACTTCGGCGCTCGACGTGACGGTGCAGCTCGA
>JBQGDG010000410.1:0-2519 GCA_052038935.1 Neorhizobium sp.
CGATCTGATGGATTATCTCGCGACGACGCTGCCGGAAGGCCCCTGGTACTATCCTGAGGACCAGATCTCCGATCTGCCGATGCGCCAGCTGGCCGCCGAGATCACCCGCGAAAAACTCTTCCTGCGCCTGCATCAGGAACTGCCCTACGCTTCGCATGTCGAGACGGAGAAATGGGAAGAGAAGAAGGACGGCTCGGTCAGGATCGAGCAGGTCATCTATGTCGAGCGCGAGAGCCAGAAAAAGATCGCCCTCGGCAAGAACGGCGAGGCGATCAAGGCCATTTCCACCGCATCGCGCAAGGAACTGTCGGAGATTCTCGAACAGCCGGTCCACCTTTTCCTGTTCGTCAAGGTCAGGGAAAACTGGGGCGATGATCCGGAGCGATTCCGCGAGATGGGACTCGATTTCCCGAAGAGCTGACCCACATCACCAGTGACCTGCCGGGGCAATCGCGACAATTGCTCGGGAAATTGTGCAACTTGGCGCCGCGCGCTTGACAGGTCACAACTCTGGAACTTTTATCGAAGTCGCAAACAGGGCGATTCAGCCGTTTGCGACAGGTTGGGCCAGGCACCGGGAGGGGTGTAGTCTGCATGGGAAGCAGCAAGTATATAGGACTTGGTCAATCCCCTGAAATCAAGGACGCAGTGGGATTTTTCAGCTGGGATCTCGGTGAGAACCGGGTGTTCGCCGATCATGTTTTTGCAAGCATTTATGGCATCCCCGTCCACAATCTGGAGGTCGGGGCTCCTATCGAGGACGTCATCAAGAATATAGCCGACGGTGACATGCAGCGGGTCGCCAAGGCCCTGCACGAGACCATCATTTCCGGCAAGCCTTGCCACCAGACCTACAGCATCAATCATCCTTCCGGCCGAAACATCGTGGTGACGGGGCAGGGGCGCTGCCTTCGCAACGGCGAAGGCGTTCCCTCCATCTATACCGGCAGCGTCACGGCAACGGAGGGAAGCATTGCCGCGACCGAGAGTGATCCGCTGGCGTCTCACTGCCTCGAGGCGCTGAAGCTCGCGAAACGGCGGCGGCATGCACTCGCCGAGCGCTATCTCGTTTCCGCGCTCGGTGCGCTCGGCCGCAAGAAGGATATCTGACGCCGGCCGTCTAGACAGCGGGCTCTATCCGACCGACCGCCACGCGGATATTCCGCATGACGGTCGGCGGACGCCGGTCGTCCTACTTCTGGCGATCCATCAGGGCCTTCACCTCCTGAAAGCGGCGTCGGTGCTCCGGCTCCTGCTCCTCCGGTCCGTAGCAGGTCTGCGAGATGCAGAAGCGCAGCACACCGAAAGGCGGGCTTGCCTTGTCGAACTCGCAATTGATCTCGTTGTTGAAATCCGTCGGTTTCGCGTCCTCTCGGGTCGAATAGGTGAGCCGCGCGCCGGGCGGCTCCAGCTCCGGGAATGACTGCACGATACCGGTCTTCAGGGTTGTCACGAGAAGGAAATTCTTGGCGACGGCGACGCAGGCCTGTTCGAGCTGCGGCGACTGGGCGGCAGCAGGCGGCGCCTGTACGAAGCCGGCGAGCGTGACCGAAACGGCGGCGACGGCGAAAGCGGCGGATCTCATGGGAACTCCCTGGCGATTGTTATCTGTCGCGGAGAAATCCGGTTGCGCGCCATTTGTTCCAGCCGGGCCGGTTGTCGGCGGCAAGTTTCCCGCGCCCTGTTGCAAAACTGCGAAACCGATTCAGTTCGAAGCACTTATGGAGTAGAACTGAATCAGCGAGGCAAGGTCTTAATCCAGAAATGCAGTGGCAGGACGAGGCGATCATCATCGGCGTGAAGCGGCATGGCGAAACCAGCGTCATCGCCGAGTTGATGACCCGTGAGCGCGGCCGCCATCTCGGTCTCGTGCGTTCCGGCCGTTCGCGCGCCATGCAGCCTGTGCTGCAGCCGGGCAATCGGGTGGAGGCCGTCTGGCGGGCGCGGCTCGACGAACATCTCGGCGACCTGAAGCTCGAGCCGATACGGCTGAGGGCGGCGAAGCTGATGGAAACGGCGACCGCCGTCTATGGCGTGCAGGCCATGGGAGCGTTGCTGCGCCTTCTGCCCGAACGCGATCCGCACCCGCATCTCTTCGATGCGCTCGACATCATCCTGGAGGCGATGGACAACCCGACCGATGCGGGCGAGCTTTTCGTTCGCTTCGAACTCGCGGTTCTCAATGATCTCGGCTTCGGTCTCGATCTGACCGAATGCGCGGCGACGGGGGGGCGTGAAAACCTCGCCTATGTTTCGCCCAGGAGCGGCCGCGCCGTCTGCGGCGAAGCGGGTGCGCCCTACGCCGATCGCATGCTTGCACTGCCCGGCTTTCTCAAGGACGGAGATCAGTCCGCCGCCGATCGCGACAGCCTGGTCGCAGCCTTTCGTCTGACGCAGTTCTTCCTGCATCGCCATGTCTACGAACCGCGCGGGCTGACGGCCAACGACGCCCGCGAGGGTTTCGTTCAGGCGGCGCTCAAGGCGCTGACGCCGCCGTCCGATCGCAGGGCCGGCTGAAG
>JBQGDG010000411.1:0-43629 GCA_052038935.1 Neorhizobium sp.
GGCCCCTCCTTCGGCGGCATCAACCTCGAGGACATCAAGGCGCCGGAATGCTTCATCATCGAAAGCCGTCTGCGCGAGCTGATGGATATCCCGGTCTTCCATGACGACCAGCACGGTACCGCGATCATCGCAGCCGCCGGCCTGATCAACGCGCTGGAACTGACCGGACGCGACCTCAAGACCACCCGGCTCGTCTGCAATGGCGCCGGTGCCGCCGCCATCGCCTGCATCGAACTGATCAAGGCAATGGGCTTCGCCGCGGAAAACATCATTCTCTGCGACACCAAGGGCGTGATCTATCAGGGCCGAACCGAAGGCATGAACCAGTGGAAGAGCGCGCATGCGGTGAAAACCGACCGCCGCACGCTGGAAGAAGCGATGAAAGGCGCCGATGTCGTATTCGGCCTCTCCCAGAAGGGCGCCTTCACCGAAGATATGATCCGCTCCATGGCGGACCGTCCGATCATCTTCGCCATGGCAAATCCCGATCCGGAGATCACGCCCGAAGAAGTCGCACGCATTCGCGACGATGCGATCATGGCGACCGGCCGCTCGGACTACCCGAACCAGGTCAACAACGTGCTCGGTTTCCCTTACATCTTCCGCGGTGCGCTGGACGTGCGTGCCCGTCAGATCAACGACGCGATGAAGATCGCCGCCGCCCAGGCGCTCGCCGATCTTGCCCGTGAGGACGTTCCGGACGACGTCGCCGCCGCCTATCAGGGCAACCGCCCGCGCTTCGGCGCGCAATACATCATACCGGTACCCTTCGATCCACGGCTGATTTCGGCGATTCCGGTCGCGGTTGCCCGGGCGGCGATGGAGAGCGGCGCTGCACGCCGCGATATCGCGGATCTCGCCGCCTATGGGCGCGAACTCTCGGCACGCCGGGATCCGATCGCTGCGACGACGCAGAACATATACGAACGCGTCCGCCGTTTCCCCAAGCGGGTCGTGTTTGCCGAGGCCGAGGAGGAGCAGGTCATGCGCGCCGCGATCTCCTTCTGCAATCAGGAACTCGGCACCGCGATCCTGCTCGGCCGCGACGACGTGATACGCGCAACGGCGGAAAAGGCCGGCATCGACCTTTCCCGGCCGGGCATCGAGATCGTCAACGCCCGCATTTCCAACCGTGTCGATGCTTACATCGACCATCTCTACGGCCGGCTGCAGCGACAGGGTTTCCTGCTGCGCGACGTGCAGCGTCTGATCCACAACGACCGAAACCATTTCGCCGCGACGATGGTCGCCGTCGGCGATGCCGATGCCATGGTCACCGGCACGACCCGCAATTACGCCACGGCACTGTCCGACGTGCGCCGCTGCCTCGATCCGAAGCCGGGACATCGGGTGATCGGCGTTTCGATCGTCGTTGCGCGCGGCCGGACGATCTTCGTCGCAGATACGGCCGTACACGACATGCCGAACGCGGAAGATCTGGCCGACATTGCGACGGAAGCCGCACGCGTGGCACGGCGCATGGGTTATGAGCCGCGGGTGGCGATGCTTGCCTATTCCACTTTCGGCCAGCCGATCGGCGAACGATCGGAACGGGTCCGCGAGGCAGTCAAGGTCCTCGACGGCAGACGGGTCGATTTCGAATATGACGGCGAAATGGCGGCGGATGTGGCCCTCAACGCAGCGCGCATGGAGCAGTATCCGTTCTGCCGCCTGTCGGGCACTGCCAACGTGCTCGTCATGCCGGCAATCCACTCCGCTTCGATCGCGACGCGCATGCTTCAGGAAATCGGCGCATCGACGGTGATCGGTCCTCTCCTTGTCGGCCTCGACAAATCGGTGCAGATCACCCAGATGGGCGCCAAGGATACGGATATCGTCAATATGGCGGCGATCGCCGCCTACAATGCGGGGTCGTAGACCTCCGGCCTAGACTAGAGCAACCCTCGGCGGGCCGGGCTCCAACCCGCCGAGGCGTATCCGATAGATGCGCCTCGAAGCGTCTTTGCTCCGCGCGTTTCCTGACGATAATTTTCAAGAGATCCCCGCAGCGCGTACCGCGGAACCGGGCGGAATGCGCTGGCGGATCAGCTCGTGAACCGGCCGGCATCGGTGCCGAAGTGATTGATATATCTGCCGGAGATCGATGCGATCGGAAGAACGATCAGGACATCGGTCGTATTGAACGCCTGGTCGACGACGGCACCGTCACCGATCATGGCGCCGAGGCGCAGGTAGCCCTTCACCAGGGGCGGCATGGCCGACAGCGCCTGACGCGGATTGATTCCCTCGGACGGCATCAGATCCATCTTGCGATAGAGCTCCGAACGGGCGGAAACCATCCAATCCTCTTTCACGAGCGAATTGTGATGCAGGAAGGACAAGGCCAGCGCGTGCTCCTCCGGGCGGATGCCGGGGAAAGAGGCGCAGCCGAACATCGCATTCATGCCGTGCTTGAGCGAATAGAGCCAGTTGCCCTGCCACAGAAGTTCGACAGTACGCTTGGTTCGATAGTCTGGAAGCACGCAGGAGCGACCGAGTTCCATGAACTGCTTTTCCGGGTGCCGGTCGAGTAGGGGCTGGATGTCGAATTCCGACGCGGAATAGAAGCCGCCATTCGCCATCGCGACTTCCTGCCGCAGCAGGCGGTAGGTACCGACGATCTGCTCTTCGATCTCGCCTTCGATAGCATTGTCGACGACGAGGAGATGATCGCAGATGGCGTCGTAGGAATCGAAGTCCCGCTTGAGGCGCATCGCCTCCGGCGTAAGCATCGCCTTCATCTCTTCGACGAAAACGCGATACCGCACCGACTGCGCAGCATCGATTTCCCGGCTGTTGCGCGCGAGACGGGTCTCGAGCGAGCCGATACGGCCAAAGACATCGCCATTCCCCGTGGATGGCGCTGCGGTCGAAGGAGGTTCGAGGGTCAATTCACGGTTCAGGAGTTCGATTGCCATGGTGATTCCACCCGTCCCGGTTAGATCACCGCCATAAATCACGTCTCTACGACAGGAACGTGACATTGTTTGTCACAATATGACGCTGCCGTCACCCCGTCAACGGGCGCGTTGCCGACCGTCCCGTTCTGCCAGCAGAGCGTGAATGTCGTTGATCAGCCGGGCCGGTTCCACCGGCTTGTGAAGAACTCTCTGCGCACCAGCCGCCAGTGCATCGTGCCGCGCCTGTTCGCGGCTTTCGCCCGTCAAGACGATGATCGGTATGGGAGCGAGGTTCGAAACGGCCTCCCTGAGGCGCAGGGCAACGACGACATGGAGCGGATTGCCGCCCGGCATGTTCATGTCGGTGATCACGAGGTCGGGCAGCTTCGCCCCTTCTTGCAGAACCTCCTCCATGCCAGCGACATCCGCCACCCAGCGGACGCGGTGCCCTTGCTTCATCAGCAGTGCGCGCACCAGGGTGGCGTTGATCGGATCATCCTCCGCAAGCACGACATCGAGGCCCCGTACCTGATCATGCCCACCGCCGCCCTCCTGCCTGGCTTGACCAGCGAACGGTTCCGGCGCCGCCAGAGCAGTCCGGCCGAAACCGCGCAGACGTCCGCTCAGGACGTCGATGAGCGATCTTTCCCGCAAGGGACGGATCAGCCAGGCATCGAACAGATCCTGCGGCTGGGACGCCCTTTCCTCGGGGTTGACGAGGAGAATGCGATGCAACGGCCGGTGCAGGGGTTCCATGGCGTAATCTGACGCCAGCCGATGATCGACGATCAGGTCGGTGAACGGCACCGGCCCGTCGGCGACACGGTCGATCAGGATCGGAACGTCCCGCGAGATCGAAACATGCCGGCACCGACCGCCCAGCGCCTCGATCGTGGTCACGGTCGCCTGCGCGGCCGGTCCTTCCGGAGCAAGCAGGAGCACGCGGGAGAGCGACAGAATGCCGCTCCGATCCAGCCCGCCGGCCGGCGCGTCCTCGGCGAGCCGTATCGGAAAGCGGATGGTAAAGACACTGCCCTCGCCCTTGCGGCTTCTTACCGAGAGCGAGCCCTCGAATTCGGCAAGTATCCTTGATGCGATGCTCAGACCAAGCCCGGTGCCGCCGCTGCGCGTCTCCGCCGATCCGACCTGCTCGAACTCGCCGAAGACCCTCAGCTGCTCCTGCGGCGTCATTCCGGGGCCGCTGTCGATGACCGCGATCTCGACATTGGTATCGGCGAGCGCCACCTTTACCAGCACGCCCCCGTGGACGGTGAATTTCACCGCGTTTCCGATGACGTTGAACAGCACCTGACGAAGGCGAGCCGGATCGAAATCCAGCAGTTCCGGTACGTCGGCTGCAAAGGTTGCGGCGATCTCGATACGCTTCTCGTGGGCCCGGTGTGCCAGCATTTCCACGACGCTCTCGATCAGCTGGCGGAGATTTTCGGCTCGCGTGTTGAGCCGGAACCGGCCAGCTTCCATGGTCGACAGGTCGAGGATGTCGTCGACCAGCTGGGCCAGCATGTGCCCCGACTGTCGAATGCCGCTCAGATAATTCTGCTGTTCCGCCGTCAGCTTGGTCTGGCTGAGCAGATGGGTCATGCCGAGAATGCCGTTGAGCGGTGTCCTGATCTCGTGGACGACGGTAGCGATGCGCCGCGACTTGGCGGCGTTGGCGGCTTCGGCTTCCCTCAAGCGACTGACGAGGGATTGGATCCGGCGCCCGAGCGACAGCTGACTTAGATGCGAAACGAGATGGCGCAATGTACCCGACGGGCGCCCGTGTGCCGTCGTGACCGGAGCCGGCGGCACCGTCACGTCGACCGTCGGTTCCGCCTCCGCAGAGGCCGCGGAAGTCGAGAAGGCTTTGGCGATACGATCGTGCAGGTCGGCGATGGAGCGCATAAGGAAAACCTACATGGGGTTTCCTTCTCAATCCTTAGGTCAACCCCCTAATAATGTCTTAATCTCGCCCTTTCGAACCGACGAGTTCATCCAAAATGACAAGGCCAGCACCAATCGTGATGAAACTGTCCGCCAGATTGAAGACCGCGAAGGACCATGTCTGCGTATAGAACAGGATGTAATCGATCACGTGGCCATAGATCAGGCCGTCGATGAGATTTCCGAAAGCCCCAGCGATGATGAGGGCGAACCCGGTATGGGCAAAGCTCCTCGAGGCCGGCGTCCGGCGCCACAGCCAGATGACGAACGCTACGATCAAAACGCGCATGCCGATGATGAATTCACGCTCCATGCCGGACAGCAGGGAGAAGGCGACACCGAGATTGTAGGTTCGGAAAAGCGCCAGGAAGGGCATGACCGGCACGGCTTCGTGCATGGGAAGATAGTTTTCCACCGCAACCTTGATCGCCTGGTCCAGGGCCACGGCGACGATGATCACGACCACGGCAGCCAGCGGCCGGGACAAAAGAGCTACGCGGTCTGTCATTTCTTGTCGTCCAGCAGGAGGAGATGGCGGCGGGCCTCGAACAGCATCACGGCTGTGGCGACGGCGAGATTGAGGCTATCGGCCCTTCCCTGCTGGGGAATACGCACGGTACGGCCCGCGGCGGCGGCAAGATTGTCCGGAAGGCCGGACTGTTCGTTGCCCATCAGGACGACCACCGGCTTTTTCGTGTAATCGACAGTGCGGTAATCCACCGCACCGGCGAGATGGGTCGCGACGACCTCCACGCCCGAACGCTTCTGCCATGCCAGGAATTCTTCCGCCGAGCACTTGACCACCGGGGTGGCAAAGACCGATCCCATCGTCGCCCGCACGGTCTCAATCGAGAACGGATCGGTGCAGTCGTCGATCAGGATCACCGCAGAGGCGCCGGCGGCATCGGCGGTGCGGATGATCGTGCCGAGATTGCCCGGATCACGAACGCGGTCCAGGGCAACGACCGTTTCCTCCTGTGCAGGAGCGAGGTCCGCCAATCTTTTCCAGCGCTGGTCGAACACGCCGACGACCATCTGAGGATTATCGCGCCTCGTTATCGAAGAAAGAACCTTTTCGCTGACTTCGAGAACCAGACCGCCATTCGCCACCGTTCGGGCCGCCGCCTGCTCGACCAGCGGTTTGCCCTTGGCCGCCTTGGCATAGACGAGGGTGCGGATATTCCAGCCCAGCTCCAGCGCGTCGAGTACGAGCTTGAGCCCCTCCGCCATGAAGGTTCCGGCCGCCTCCCTGTCCCGCTTGCTCGCGAGCGCCTTGATGTCCTTGATGATGGGATTGGCGAGCGAGGTCACTTCCTTGACCTGACCGACCCGCCTTGCTCCCGGTTTCCTGTATTCGTCCGTCATTGAGAGACCCAGCGGCTGAAAAGAGAGGTAGAGAGGGCACGGCCACGATCCTCGCCGGTGGCGCCGGTTTCGCGGATGACGAGCTCGCCGGATTCGACCGTTCCGCCGGCACCGCGCATCGTTTCGCGCATCAGCTCATGGATGGAATAGAAGCTCGCCCTGATGGAATAGGCCGTCAGCACCAGGCCGACCGCGTTTTTCGACAGAAGTTCCCGGCAGACATCGAGCATGACCGGTAGGTGTTCGAACAGTTCCCAGACTTCCCCGTTTGGGCCACGTCCGAATTTGGGCGGGTCCGTGAGGATGATGTCGTAGGTACTGCCGCGGCGTTCCTCGCGCAGGATGAATTTCATGGCATCCTCGCAGATCCAGCGGATCGGCGCCTTTTCAAGCCGCGACAGCGTCTGGTTCTCGCGAGCCCAGCCGATCGCCTTCCTTGACGCGTCGACATGGGTCACCTCGGCGCCTGCGGCCGCGGCAACCAGCGATGCCACGCCGGTATAGCCGAACAGGTTGAGGACTTTCAGCGGCCGCCCCGCCTTCTGCGCCTCCTCGACCCGATCCTTCACCCAGGTCCAGTGGACGATCTGTTCGGGGAAAAAGCCCATGTGACGGAAGGCGGTGAACCGGCCGAGAAAATCGATGTCCAGAAGGGAAAGCGGCCAGGTTTCGCCGAGAGCGGCGCGCGGGAATTTCCAGCGTCCCATGCCGTCCTCGTCGGTATTGCCGGTGAAGACCGCATCGGCGCGCTGCCAGAAATCGCGGGAAAGAGAAGGCTGCCACAGTGCCTGGGCCTCCGGCCTCACGACATGATAGGATCCGTATTTCTCCAGCTTCAGGCCATTACCGCTGTCGACGAGGTGGAAATCGCCGGCTTTTGCCGATTCGAGGATGAGCGGCACGTTCTCTTCGGGAAGGGCGCCGGTGCGCGTCAGAAGCGCACGCGTCTGCGCCGCCGGCTGCTGGGCCGGCTTCTCCTCTCGGATCTTCGGGCGTTCCGGGGCCGCGGCCGGTCTGGACCTTGCTGCGGCTTTCGGCGCAACGGCTGCCCTGGGCTGCGCGGCGGCACGCCGATCGCCCCCGTGGGACGCCTTTTGTCCGCTCCGCTTCTCTTTGCTCTTCAACGGCTGATCCTTATCTCTCTTCGAGGTGCAGATAGCATCTGCAGCGCTTTCGGCAAAGCCTTCCCTCCGAAAGGGCCTGGAGCCGGCGGGAAGAGAGCGAGGCCTATTGGAAAAGCCCGGCCAATCGCTACAAATATGGGAAACAGGAGGAGGAATGCCATGGAACTCGGTGGTGAAGAGAGGATCGCGGCGCCCCGCGCCGTCGTTTGGGATGCGCTCAACGATCCGGAAATTCTCAGGCAGTGTATTCCCGGCTGCCAGTCGCTGGAGAAGAAGTCCCCGACGGAACTGGTCGCGACGGTCAAGCTCAAGATCGGTCCGGTTTCCGCGAGCTTTTCGGGGGACGTGACGCTGACGGATATCGTCGCGCCGGAGAGCTATACGATCGTCGGCGAAGGAAAGGGCGGCGTTGCCGGCTTCGCCAAGGGATCGGCGGCAGTGACGCTGGTGGAGGACGGCGACGAAACGCTTTTACGTTATCAGACCAAGGCCCAGGTTGGCGGCAAGATCGCGCAGCTCGGATCCCGCCTGATCGATTCCAGTTCGCAGAAGCTGGCATCGCAGTTCTTCGCTGATTTCAACAGGGCGGTTACGGAGAAGGTGGCCGGCGATTAGGCCGGCCAGTGATCGCTCAGGGACGATGGGCCGCTATGGCCTTGTGCTCACTTTGCCATTTGACGGCTTCCTTGGCTTCCAGGCGAGCCTGTCGGCGGTAGCGCCCCTGGCTCCACCAGGTGACCGATGCACCGACGGCGATGCCGAGCAGCAAAGCCAGAAAAACGAAGACGAAGAAGGGCGCGGTCACCGACAGGATGCTGTCCTGCGGGCGGAACGGATTGAGCGCCAGCGTTACGGCCTGGCGGTTGGCCACCGCCAGCACGATCATGACGATTCCGAGCGGTACGAAAACGACGAGCGACAAAATTCGCTTCAGCTTTGCCATGGTTTTCTCCGGCAACATTCATCCAGCGACAGCAGATTGGGTCGGGAACCGATGTTTCAAGACCCGCTGCGGGATCCGCCGGCTCAATCGTCCTCGTCTGCCATTCCGGGGTTCAGACGTTCGCGCAGTTCCTTGCCCGTCTTGAAGAAGGGAACCCATTTCTCTTCGACGAAGACGCTTTCGCCGGTGCGCGGATTGCGCCCGGAACGCGACGGACGGTTCTTGACCGAGAATGCGCCGAAACCGCGCAGCTCGACCCGGTTCCCGCCGGCGAGAGCATCGGTGATCTCGTCAAGCACAGCATTCACGATGTTCTCGACGTCGCGATGGTAGAGATGCGGATTGCGTGCCGCAACGATCTGTACCAATTCTGACTTGATCACTGTTGCCCCCTGAAAAAACTAGATTTTCAACCTTTACCAACCTGCCAAACGGAGACAAGACCGTCAAGGAACAACTTGCCCGGGCCCCATCCCTGAAGCGCCTCCGGAGCGAGAGGCAGGGTGATACCTGCATAACGGAAAACACCGGCAACCGCACGGGCGAACCACAGCGAGGAGGACGAGTCCTTGCTCTTCCACTCCACTACCGGAAGATCGCGCGACACTTTGCGCGTTTCGAGGTAGTCGAGGATATCGTCGTCGCCGCCGAGCTTGTCGACGAGTTTGACGCCGAGCGCCTGCCTGCCGGTGAAGATCGTGCCGTCGGCCAGCCTCAGCACCTCGTCGCGCGGCAGGCTCCGCCTCTCGGCGACGAGATCGACGAACCAGCCATAGCTGTCCATTACCATGTTGCGGATCATCGTCCTGGCCTCTTCGCTCGCCGGATGGAAGGGCGACGGCTCGGCCTTCAGCGGGGCCGACTTGATCTCCTCCAGCGAGATGCCGATCTTCTTCATCACCTCGTCGACCTGGGGATACTGGAAGATGACGCCGATCGAGCCGGTGATGGAGCTTTCGCCCGCGACGATCGTGTCGCCTGCGGTGGCGATCATATAGCCTGCCGACGCCGCGAGCGTGCGGATGTCCGACACGACAGGCTTCTTTTCGGCGACCTTGCGGATCGCCTGGAAGATGCGTTCGCCGCCATAGGTCGTGCCTCCGGGAGAGGAGATCGACACGATCAGAGCCTTGGCCTGGCTGCTGTCGGCGATCCGCTCCAGGCGCTCGAGCAGTTCACGATCGTCGGTGATCATTCCGGAGATGCGAACGCGGGCAATATGGGGAGCGGCCGAACCGCTTTCGCCGTCGAAAGCAAGCCGGTAGGAGACAAAGGCGATGGCAACGAGGAAGACGAGTGCGGCGATGCGCCAGAAGCTGAGCTTGCGGCGCAACTGACGCCGGTCCGCGATTGCCGAGTGATCCATGGACATTCCTTCGATGCGTTTACCCCAGAAGATAGGGTCGTTTTAGCCAATTCCAGCGGGTCTTATCACGTTTTTATGTTGTCCATTATTGTTTGTTGAACGATAAAAACCATATTGACGGACGATGAGCGCCTGAGCCCGCCTTGAATCCGGCTTGGCGAGCGTCGGAAAGGACATTTCGAAACCCCATGCTGCAGCATATCCGAAATACGGGAAGCCTGATCGCATCGATGCAGGCCCCCGCAAGCGCTTATGATGCGGCGCTCGCGCATTCGTCGATGGTCGGCAGGCTCAAAGTCCTCCTCCCCGTCGCGGCCGGCGTGATTTCCCTGCTGTTCATCGGGGTCGCCGTCGTGCGCGCCTACCTGCCCGAAAACGTATCGATCGAAAGCGCCACGATCGAAGACGGCAAGATCGTCATGGAACGCCCAGCGATTTCCGGCCGCAACAGCGACGGCATCAGCTATTCGATGATCGCCAACAAGGCGCTGCAGGACATCGCCGATCCCAACATGATCACCCTTCACGACGTGAAGGCCGCGGTTCCGATCAACGACGACCTGATCGCGCGCGTAACGGCGGCGAGCGCCGACTTCAACCGCGGCGCGGACGTCCTCGACCTGACAGCGCCTTTCGACGTCAATCTCAGCAACGGCATTACCGCCCGCTTCAAGTCTGCCCACCTCGACATCCCCGGCGGGACGATGAACACGCCCGACCCGGTGAATATTTCCATGGCCGAAGGGTCAATTCTTGCAGATTCCATGAAGATCATCGATAAGGGGCATACCATTAATTTCACCGGCAAGGTTCGGGTTCATCTCGATCCGTCCGCCATCCGTAACAAAGGCAAATAGGCCCGGCCGCCATGATGCATCGCTGCTTTAATATTAGCATTCCTGCCGTAGTCGCGGCGGCCCTGCTGACCTTTACCAGTCTCTCCGCCCACGCCCAGTCGACTACCAGCAAGATGGACGGCCTGAAGCTCTCCGGCGACCAGCCGATCCAGATCCAGAGCGACCAGCTCGAAATCAAGGATCAGGAGAAGAAGGCCTTCTTCACCGGCAACGTCAATGTCGTGCAGGGCACGACCACGCTCAAGGCCGGAAAGATGACGGTCCTCTACACCGGCCAGGGCGGCTCCGTTACCGCGGGCGACGCCGATATCGACAAGATCTTTCTGGAAGACACGGTGTTCCTGAGCTCCGGCACCCAGCAGGCGACCGCCGACAAGGGCGAGTTCGACATGGCCAGCCAGACTTTCACTCTCTCCGGAAAACAGGTCGTCCTGTCGGAAGGACCGAACGTGTTCAAGGGCTGCAAGCTGACGGTGCAGATGGCGAACGGCCAGGCCAAGCTCGACAGCTGCGGCGGCCGGGTCGAAATCATGCTCGATCCGAAGTCGCGACCGAAACAATAGATACAAGACGTGAAACTGCCTTTCCTCTCCAAACTCTCGGCAAGGACCTCGCCCTCGCCCGAACCCTTCATCGCACGCGACAAGGCGCGCTATGAGGGCACGCTCGTGGCCCACGGGCTATCGAAGACATACGATACCCGCCGGGTGGTGAACGGCGTCTCGCTGGTAGTGCGCCGCGGGGAGGCCGTCGGCCTGCTCGGCCCGAACGGCGCGGGCAAGACCACCTGTTTCTACATGATCACGGGCCTCGTGCCGGTCGACGAGGGCATGATCGCCATCAACGGCAACGAGGTCACGCGCATGCCGATGTACCGCAGAGCGAGGCTCGGCGTCGGCTATCTGCCCCAGGAGGCATCGATCTTCAGGGGGCTGACGGTCGAGGAAAACATTCGCGCCGTCCTGGAAGTACACGAGCCCAACCGCGACAAGCGGGAGAGCAAGCTCGACGAACTGCTGGACGAATTCCATATCGGCCAACTCCGCAAGTCGGCCGCCGTGGCCCTGTCGGGCGGCGAGCGCCGCCGATTGGAAATCGCCCGCGCACTGGCCACCGACCCGGCCTTCATGCTGCTCGACGAACCCTTTGCCGGCGTCGACCCGATATCCGTATCGGACATTCAGAATCTCGTCCGCCACCTCACGGCGCGGGGTATCGGCGTGCTGATCACCGACCACAACGTCCGTGAAACGCTGGGCCTGATCGACCGCGCCTACATCATCCATGCCGGGGAAGTATTGACGCACGGGCGGGCTTCCGACATCGTCAACAATCAGGACGTCCGCCGGCTCTATCTTGGCGACAAGTTTAGTCTCTGATCGTCAAGCGGATAAAGCGCTTCACGCCGCTTGACCAAATCTTTCAAAAAAGCAATTCTTGTGCCAGTTGCGCATTGCCGCTGGCGAGAGACCTGCCGAATGCGCTGACGACGTCGCGATGATTGCGGCGGCGATGGAGTTTCGGGAGTTCAGCGTTCATTATGGGTTTATCCGCCAGCCTTTTTTTGCGACAGACCCAATCGCTGGTAATGACGCCGCAGCTGATGCAGTCCATCCAGCTGCTGCAGATGACACATCTGGAACTCAACCAGTTCATCGCCCAGGAGCTGGAGAAGAACCCGCTGCTCGAAATTGCGCCAGCAGACGGAGATGGTGGCGCGGATTTAGACCGGGAAACCGGCATCGACGACGGCGGCATCGACATCGACACGCCTGACGGAACGGGTAACTGGCAGGACGAGCAAGGCATCGTCATCACGGAAACCTTCGGCGACGGCCCCGATGGCGGTCTCGACAACGTCTTTCCCGACGACATGCCGGAGCGTCGCGCCGATTCGCCCGAGCTCCTCGGGCAGTGGAAATCCATGCCCGGCGGAGAAGCCGGCGAGGACTATGATCTCGACGATTTCCTCTCGCGGGAGGTAGACCTGCACGCTCATGTCGAGCAGCAGATCCCTTTCCTCCTCAAGGATACCCAGGAAAGGCTGATTGCAGGACAGTTGATCGACCAGCTCGACGACACGGGTTACCTGCAGGGCGATCTCGAAGAGATCGCCGCTCGGCTGGGGACCCATATCGAGGCGATAGAACACGTTCTCTCGCGCCTCCAGACCCTCGAACCCTCCGGCATATTCGCCCGATCCCTCAGCGAATGCCTTGCCATCCAGCTTCGCCACAAGGATCGCCTCGATCCGGCCATGGAGACGCTGGTGCGGCATCTCGAGCTTCTGGCCAAGCGGGACTTCGCCAGCCTGCGGAAACTCTGCGGCGTCGATGACGAAGATCTTCTCGACATGCTGGCGGAAATCCGCCAGCTCAATCCGAAGCCTGGCGCGGATTTCGGCAGTCACGTCGCCGATATGATCGCGCCCGACATTGTCGTCCGTCCCGCCAACAGCGGTGGCTGGGCGATAGAGCTCAATCCCGAGACATTGCCGCGGGTGCTCGTCAATCAGTCGTATTTCCAGCAGGTTTCAAGGGGTTGCCCAAAAAACAGCGAGGACTATTCCTTCCTGTCGGATTGCATGCAGAACGCCAACTGGTTGACGCGCAGCCTCGACCAGCGGGCGAAAACCATCATGAAGGTCGCGGCCGAGATCGTCCGCCAGCAGGACGCGTTTCTCATCCACGGCGTGGACCACCTGCGGCCGCTCAACCTGAAGACGGTGGCCGAGGCCATCAAGATGCATGAATCGACGGTGAGCCGCGTCACTTCGAACAAGTACATGCTGACGCCGCGCGGTCTTTTCGAGCTGAAATATTTCTTCACCGTGTCGATCGGCTCTGCCGATGACGGCGGCGACAGCCATTCCGCGGAGGCGGTTCGCCACAAGATCAAGATGCTGATCATGCAGGAAGCGCCGGATGCGGTGCTTTCGGATGACGACATCGTGACCAGCCTCAAACAGGCAGGCGTGGATCTCGCGCGGCGAACGGTCGCCAAATACCGGGAAGCAATGAACATTCCGTCGTCCGTCCAGCGGCGACGGGAGAAACGTGCACTGGCCAAGACCGCAGCGCTCTGAGAGCCACCGGCATCGCACACTCGCGGCCGATCCGTTGACATCCTGAAAAACGGACGCTAGAAGCCCGCCGCAACCAAGAAGGATGTCCGCCACCGCCGGGCGGAAAGTGACCGGGGCTCAATTTTGCTCCAATTGGCTCGAACGGCTTGGATGCGGCGGCGGCTTGGCGTAGACTGGAACACGCAAGTCACGACAAGAAGGAAGAATTCCATGAGTGTGCGTGTTTCCGGTAAGCATATGGAAATTGGTGACTCTTTCCGTCAGCGGATTGAGGATCACATCGGTGATGCGGTTACGAAATACTTCGATGGTGGGTATTCGAGCCAGGTTATCGTAGAAAAGTCCGGGCCACGTTTTTCCGCCGATTGCAAGGTACATCTCGATACAGGGATCGTACTGCATGCGGCCGGAGAGGCAAATGATCCACAAGCGAGTTTCGACGCTGCCGCACAGCGGATAGAGAAGCGTCTACGCCGCTACAAGCGTCGTCTGAAGGACCATCACGCAGGCAACCAGACCAACGGATATGCCGAAGTGGCCTATACCGTAATGGACGCAGTGCCTGACGAAGCCGAGGACGTGCCGGAAGATTTCGCACCGACGATCGTCGCGGAAAGCACGAAACAACTGCGGACGATGTCCGTCGCAACTGCAGTCATGGCACTCGACATGACCGACGAGCCCGTCCTTCTCTTCCGGAGCCCCGGAGACGAGAAGCTCAATCTCGTCTACAGACGCCACGACGGCAATATTGGCTGGATCGATTCCACCAATATAAAGAACTGAAAACTCGGGAGGCGTCGGCAACGACGCTTCCCCTGCCTTCGCGGCACAAAGGAAGAAACGAATGGCATTGGCAGATCTGCTGCATCAAGATGCGATTATCCCTGCCTTGAAAGTGACCTCCAAGAAACAGCTCCTGCAAGAACTGGCTGCCAAGGCATCCAAGTTGACGGGCGTTTCCGAGCGGGAAATCTTCGACGTCATCCTGCAGCGCGAGCGGCTGGGTTCGACGGGGGTCGGCCATGGGATTGCCATTCCCCACGGCAAGCTGAACTCCATCTCGTCCATCAACGGCATCTTCGCCCGTCTGGAGAGCCCGGTCGATTTCGAGGCGCTGGACGACGAGCCGGTGGATCTCGTGTTCCTGCTGCTGGCGCCCGAAGGCGCGGGAGCGGATCATCTCAAGGCATTGTCCAGGATTGCCCGGATATTGCGTGACCAGGATCTCGCCGCCAAGCTTCGGCAGACCGATTCCGCCTCCGCTATCTACGCTTTCCTCAACGAGGAGCAGTCGAACGCGGCCTGAGGAGGCAATCCCGCCGCGTATCGCGCCTATCCATCAGACATAGCCCTGTCGAAGAGGGCCCGGGTTACCCGACCTTCGTCGCAAGATCGGGCAGGACCCCTTTGCTTTGACGAAAGCCGCCACATGTTTGATCGGATGCGTGGAGGAAAATCATGAATGAAGAAGCGCGCGCCCGAATAGCGGCGAACGACAAGCTGCTCAAAGCCGTCATCACCCTGCTGGCGATCAAGGATCCCGGCCTGCTCGACGAACTCGACATGATATTCGCGCTGGCAGCCGACGAAGGCAGCACGCTCGCCGACACGGATCGGCGAACCCGTGTCCACCTGAAGCAGGAGCTGGAGCTCATCCGGTCTCTGGCGAGCTCCGCCCTCGATACCACTCACTGAGCGTTGCGGGCAGGGAGGAGGCCCTGCCCTACCCGATCAGCCGTTCCTGGCTGCGGCATCCTCGCCGGTTGCCGCTTCGGCCTTCGGTCCGCCCTTGGCAACGCCGACCATGGCCGGACGCAGGACCCGTTCTCCGATCGTATAACCTGCCTGAACGACCTGGATGACCGTATTGTTCGGAACCGCCGGGTTCGGAACCTCGAACATCGCCTGATGAAAGTTGGGGTCGAACTTCTCGCCATCGGCGGCGATCGGCTTGACGCCATGGCGCTCCAGCGCCGAAAGCATGGAACGCTCGGTCATTTCGACGCCTTCCAGAAGGCTGGTCAGGGTGGCGTCCGCGCCGGCACGCTGTTCGCCCGGGACCGCATCCAGTGCTCGGCGCAGATTGTCGGAAACGGCCAGCATGTCACGCGCGAAACCCGCGACGGAATAGGACTTCGCATCCTTGACGTCGCGCTCGGTACGGCGGCGCAGGTTATCCATTTCAGCGGCGAGGCGCAGGAAACGATCGCGCAGTTCCGCATTCTCCGCCCGCAATACGTCGAGCGGATCCGGATCCGGCTCTGCCTGCATTTCCGGGGCACTCTGGTTGGCCGCGTCCTCGAGAGCGGATGCCACAGCTTCTGCCGTATTTTCGGCTGCCGCTGCGTCAGGTCCGTTCTTCTTGGTTTCGTCGGTCATGACGTTCTCCGATTTCTCGTTGTCTGGGATTTGCGCTCGATATCGAGGTTTGCCGCGAAAAAATCAAGGCTTGGGGCCTGCAAGACGG
The DNA here is from genome assembly GCA_052038935.1 of Neorhizobium sp. Taxonomy (GTDB): domain Bacteria; phylum Pseudomonadota; class Alphaproteobacteria; order Rhizobiales; family Rhizobiaceae; genus Neorhizobium. Next base: position 16,055 of record JBQGDG010000411.1, read on the forward strand.
TCCGGAGATATTCGATTCCTGCCCCCGCCCCTAGATCGAGCCGCGCGACAGGCGGGCGATGAGCTGGGCCGTGTAATCGACCATCGGGACCACCCGGGAATAGTTGAGCCTTGTCGGACCGATGACGCCCACCGCGCCGACGATACGATCCTCGCCGTCCCGGTAGGGGGCAACGATGAGGGAGGAACCCGACAGCGAAAAAAGCTTGTTCTCCGATCCGATGAAGATGCGTACACCTGGCCCGGTTTCGGCCAGTTCCAGTATCTCGATCAGACTGTCCTTCTTTTCGAGGTCGTCGAAAAGCAGGCGCAAACGATCGAGATCGCCGAGCTCGCCGAGACCTTCCAGCAGGTTGGCGCGGCCGCGAACGATGAGCTGCGCCGGCTTCCCTTCCTCGATGTCTCCCGACCAGACGGCAAGGCCGCGTTCGATCAGATCCTGGGCCAGGGCATCAAGCTCTATCTGGACCTCGTGCTTGAGGCGTTTCAGCTGGCCGCGCAGTTCTGGCAGCGTCTGGCCGGTCAGATGAGCGTTGAGGAAGTTGGCCGCCTCGGTCAGCTGCGATGACGTGACCCCCGCCGGGAGTTCGATGATGCGGTTTTCGACCTGATTGTGATCGCCTACCAGGACCGCAAGCGCCTTCGTCGGTTCGAGGCGGATGAATTCGACATGCTTGAGCACGGGATCGCTTTTGGTGGTGATCACCAGTCCGGCGCCGCGCGAGATGCCCGACAGCATCAGGCTGGCGTCCGCCATCAGGTTCTCGAGCGGCTGATCCCGTTCGACGGGCCGGATCTGCCGGTCGATACTGGCGCGCTCTTCGTCCGACAGGCTGCCGACCTGCATGAAGGCATCGACGAAAAAGCGCAGACCGCTCTGGGTCGGAAGGCGGCCGGCGCTGATATGAGGGGAATAGATGAGACCCAGCTGTTCGAGGTCGCTCATCACGTTGCGCACGGAGGCAGGCGACAGCGACATCGGCAGCAGCCGCGAGAGATTGCGGGAGCCGAGCGGCTCGCCGTTTTCCAGATAGCTTTCGACAATGCGCCTGAAGATTTCCCGCGAGCGCTCGTCAAGCATCGAACCTGCATCCATGCCCATGGCCACCGAAAAACTCATCTCGTCGCGTCACCCCGATTTCGTCGTCTTCGAAATATAGTCATTGGCCGAGCCGCCACAAACGGGAAAATCAACCGCCATGCTCAGTATCCCGGCAGGCGACGGGACACGGGTTTTCCTTTGCAAATGGCGCCGGACAGCCGTAGAAGGCGGGAAAGAATGGCAGGGAGTGATGCATGCGGCCTTCAGGCAGACCAGTGAACCAGATGCGCAAGGTTTCCTTCGAGCGCAATTTCTCCAAACACGCCGAGGGCTCCTGCCTGGTGAAATTCGGCGACACGCATGTGCTCTGCACGGCAAGCCTCGAAGAAAAGACACCACCGTGGCTGCGCAATACCGGCAAGGGCTGGGTGACGGCGGAATACGGCATGCTGCCGCGCGCAACCGGCGATCGGATGAAGCGCGAAGCGGCCTCCGGCAAGCAGGGTGGGCGGACGCTCGAGATCCAGCGCCTGATCGGCCGTTCGCTGCGCGCCGTCGTCGACCTGGAGGCGCTGGGCGAAAAGCAGATCACCATCGACTGTGATGTCATCCAGGCGGATGGGGGCACGAGAACGGCCTCCATTACGGGCGGCTGGATCGCACTCTACGATTGCCTGAAATGGATGGAAACGCGCTCGATGATCAAGCTCGACAAGGTTCTGAAGGACCATGTCGCGGCCATCTCCTGCGGCATCTTCGCCAATCAGCCGGTCATCGATCTCGACTATCTTGAGGATTCGGCCGCCGAGACGGATGCCAATTTCGTCATGACCGGCGCCGGTGGGATCGTCGAGGTCCAGGGGACGGCCGAGGGCGCACCTTTCAGCCGCGACGAATTCCTGCAGTTGCTTTCGCTGGCAGAGGCCGGAACCCAGGAACTGGTGGCGCTGCAGAAAGCGGCGATTGCTGGATAGGCCAGGCCTCTCGGGCTGGCCCGCCCCTCGTCCGGCTGCCCGCCACCTTTTCCCCCTGCAGGCGGGGGAAAAGGGATATGCCGCACCCGCCGGCTCCGATCGTATCGATGTGGTTCGGGTAACGGGCATTTGTTGATGGGCGAAATCATGATCGACGGCATTCTCGAAACGGCGCTCTATGCGGACGACCTCGATGCAGCGGAAGCCTTTTATGGCCGGCTGCTGGGGCTGGAAAAGGTGCTGAGGGCCGGAAACCGGCACGTCTTCTTCCGCTGCGGCCAAGGCATCCTGCTGATCTTCAATCCGGCAGAGACGGAAAAGCCGCCTTCACCGGACGCCCTTCCCGTCCCGCCGCATGGTACCCGGGGTCCCGGGCATGTGTGTTTCCGGATGGGAGAACCGGCAATTGACAGAATGGTCGAAAAACTGAACAAGGCGGATATTGCAATAGAAAGCGATTTCCGCTGGCCCAACGGCGCCCGCTCGATCTACTTCCGTGATCCTGCCGGCAACAGCCTGGAATGTGCAGAGCCGAAACTCTGGAACCTGTAGGACCTTCATGCGCAAGCTCGAAACGAAGACGATCGTCGTCGCCAGTCACAATGCCGGCAAGATACGCGAGATCGCCGAACTGATCGGCCCGTTCGGCTTTTCGGCAAAATCGGCCGCGGAGCTGAAATTCGTCGAGCCGGACGAAACGGGTACGACATTCGAGGAAAACGCGGCGATCAAGGCGCTTGCCTCTGCCAAGGTCGCCGGGCTTCCGGCGCTGTCGGACGACAGCGGCATCGTCATCGATGCGCTCGACGGCGCGCCGGGCGTCTATACCGCCAATTGGGCCGAGCGCGAGGACGGCAGCCGCGATTTCCAGATGGCGATGGAAAAGGTGGAGAAGGCGCTACAGGACAAAGGCGCCACGGCACCCGCCCAGCGCAGCTGCCGTTTTGTCAGCGTGCTCTGCCTCGCCTGGCCGGACGGCCATACGGAACTCTTCCGCGGTGAGGTCGAAGGCACGGTTGCCTGGCCCCCGCGGGGCACAGCCGGTTTCGGCTATGACCCGATCTTCCAGCCGGAAGGTCACGACGTCACCTTCGGTGAGATGACGGGTGAGGAAAAGCACGGCTGGAAACCCGGCGATCCCGAGGCACTTTCGCATCGCGCCCGGGCATTCAAGCTCTTCGTCGAAACCTGCCTGGAGGCCTGATCCCCCTTGACCATCGTCGCACCCCTCTTCCCGGATAAGCTCCTTCCCGACACGGGGGAGCCGGGGTTCGGCGTCTATGTGCATTGGCCGTTCTGCGCGGCCAAGTGTCCCTATTGCGATTTCAACAGCCATGTGCGCCACACGCCGGTGGATCAGGAACGTTACGTCGCCGCTTTCCTGAGGGAAATGGAAACGATGCGGCGGATGAGCGGACCGAAGACGGTGACGAGCGTCTTTCTCGGTGGCGGCACGCCCTCGTTGATGAAGCCCGAAACGGTCGAAGCGATTCTGAACGGCATCGCCAGGCACTGGCATATGCCTGAAGGCATCGAGATTACCATGGAGGCCAATCCCTCCAGTGTCGAAGCGACGCGTTTTCACGGCTACCGGGCCGCCGGCGTCAACCGAGTATCGCTCGGCGTTCAGGCGCTGAACGATCCGGACCTCAGGTTTCTGGGCCGGTTGCATGACGTCGCGGATGCCTTGAGGGCGATAAGGCTGGCGCGCGAGATCTTCCCGCGCATGAGCTTCGATCTCATCTACGCACGGCCGAAGCAGACGGTGGAGGCCTGGGAGGCAGAGCTCGAAGAAGCGATCTCCTATGCCGTCGACCATCTGTCGCTCTACCAGCTGACGATCGAGGAAGGCACGCCTTTCTATGGATTGCACAAGGCCGGCAAGCTGATCGTGCCGGACGGCGACCAATCTGCCGCGCTCTACGAAGCGACGCAGGAAATCACCGCGCATCACGGCATGCCGGCCTACGAGGTCTCGAACCACGCGAAGCCGGGTGCGGAAAGCCGTCACAACCTCACATACTGGCGTTACGGCGACTATGCTGGGATCGGCCCCGGCGCACACGGACGCCTGACCCGTGGCCGCAGCAAGATCGCGACGGCCACGGAAAGGCGCCCCGAAACCTGGCTGGACGGGGTGGAAAGCCGCGGCGACGGATTGATCGAGCAGGAAGTGCTGGGCTTCGAGGAGCAGGCAGACGAATTGCTGCTGATGGGTCTACGGCTGAGGGAAGGCGTCGATCTCGCCCGCTGGCAGGAGCTCTCCGGTCGGGATCCCGATCCCGTGCGCGAACAGACTTTACTGGAACACGGGTTTATCGAAAGGCTCGGCAATTCTCGGCTGCGCTGCACGCCGAAGGGGATGCTGGTCCTCGATGCCGTGGTCGCGGATCTGGCCTGCTGACCGACTAATCCGGTTTCACCGCCGTGACGTGCAGCCATTCGGTCGGCTCGTCGTCGTATCCGCCACCGGCCTGTCCTGCGATATCGAGCGACGACCACGGCAACGTATTGTAACAGGCTTCAAGCCAGTCCCTGCCGGGATTGTTGTAGTAGCGATCGTAGCGATCGCATCCTTCAGGCCCACCGCTCTTGTAACTTGCATAGAAGACACCACCGGGCGTGAGCGCGCGGGAGATCCGGGCGAGGATAGCAGCAAGGCGCTGGCGGGGGACGTGCAGCAGGCAGGCGCTCGCCCAGATCCCGTCGTAGCCCGATACGAATTCGATATCCTCGAACGGCAGGACGGCGACCGGTAGGCCGAGCCGAACTGCCGCTTCGCTCGCCATTTCCGCAACGCCATCGGTGGGCGTTACGCGAAATCCGCGCTCGATCATGAAAGCGCTGTCGAGACCGTTGCCGCAGCCGAGTTCCAGGATGTCGGCCCCCGGCTGCAGACGCTCCAGAAAGGCTTGCAGCCGCGATCTGCCCGGCTTTAGCCGATAATCCGCGTAGGAAACCGCGTTCGAGGCATAGAAACGAGCGGTCTGATCATCTCCGGCAGCCATGGCCGGACCTACCGCTGCGACAGGAGCAGCTTCGTGCCGAAGCCGACGAATACGGTCGCAACCCCGAGATCGATCTTCTTCTTGGCCTTCAGATAGCCAGCCGCGACGCGGGGATGGGTGATGAGGGAGATCAACACGGTATAATAAAGCGACGAGACGACCACCATGACGCCGATCGCGGCAAGGCCGTAGAGAAACGGTGTGCCGGCCGGCATGGTGACGGCGAAGAGCGAGGCGACGAACAGGGCCGACTTTGGATTGGCGAGATTGGTCGCAAGCCCCATGCGATAGGCATTCCGCAGCGGGATGTCGATCTTGGCGGGGACGAGATCGGGCGTTCGTCCCGCCCGGCGCACATCGAGAAACAGCCTTACGCCCAACCAGACGAGATAGATGCCGCCTGCCACCTTCAGCGCCAGATAGGCAAAGGGCGCAGCCTGGAACAGCACGCTGATGCCGAGCCAGCCGGCCACGCCCCAGCAGAACGTGCCGGTGATCGTGCCTGTCGCCGCGACGATCGCCACATTTCGCGGCGCCATCAGGCAATAGCGGATGACGAGCAGGGAATTCGGCCCTGGAGTGATGCAGGCGACCGCCCAGATCGTCGCGACGGAAAGGAGAAACATGCGAAGGTCCCGGCCCCGTGAATTCCGGTCCAGATGAACAATCCGGCCGGCCTGGGTCAAGCGGAAACCTACACGGATCGGCTCAGGTTTCTGCCGCTCGGCCTGTGCCCGTTCGGCGAGCCCGGCAATGCGCCGGCCGCCCCATTTTCAGCGGACGACCGCTGCCCGCTCCGAACTTCGTCTCGCAACAATAGGCCCGCGGCCGCCTTCTCGACGGCCGCGGGCCAGCTGGTGACGCAATACGCGCCGTGCGGAGCCAGACCTAGATCCGGCGCCGCACAGCTGCGCATTCTCAGGCGTTGTTTTCGTTGATCAGCCGCTTGAGCAGCTCGACCTCATGGCCGAGCTTCGTATCGTCGCCGATCAGCTCCTCGATCTTGCGAACGGCGTGCAGCACGGTCGTATGGTCGCGTCCACCGAAACGGCGGCCGATCTCCGGGAAGGAGCGCGGCGTCATCGTCTTTGCCAGATACATTGCGATCTGCCTCGGCTTGACGATAACCCGGGTGCGGCGATTGGAGACTAGTTCCTGGCGTGACACGTTGTAGTGACGCGCCACGATCCGCTGGATATCCTCGATACGGACGCGTTTCGCCTCTCCGGCCCCGACCAGATGCGACAGCAGTTCATCGACCCGCTCGATGGAGAGCGTCGGCTCGAAGGAGCGACGGAACAGGAGCTGGTTGAAGGCGCCTTCCAGTTCGCGGCCGCTGCTGGCGACGTTGCGTGCGACATGCGAGAGGATCTCCGCCGGAATCTCGAGCGAAGGATCGTCATGCCGGGCGGTGCGAAGCCGGCCGCGGAGCATTTCGAAACGCATGTCGTAATCGGGCGCCTCGAGTTCGATGGCCACGCCGCCCTGCAAGCGCGAACGGACACGCGGATCAAGGGATTCCAGCTCCCACGGCGCCCTGTCGGCCGCCACGACAACCTGCTTGGCGCTGTCGAGCAGCATGTTCAGCAGATGGCAGAATTCATTCTGGATCATCTTGCCCTGCAGGAACTGCATGTCGTCGATGATCAGGAGATCGATATTGCGCAGCGAGTCCTTCAGCGTCAAAGCGTCGTTGTCACGGATCGCCGTCGCGAAACGCCACATGAAATATTCGGCCGTCAGATAGACGACACGCGGATTGCGGGCGCTCGACACCGCGGCATTGGCGATGGCCTGCAGCAGATGCGTCTTGCCGAGCCCGACATTGGAATGAATGAAGAGCGGATTGAACCGCACGGCACCGGCGCCGGCCTCTGCAATCGTCTTCGCCGCCGCGAGCGCGACCCGGTTGGACGCGCCTTCTATGAAGGTGTCGAACGTATAGCGGCTGTCGAGCGGAGAGCCGAACAGCGGGCCGGACTGCGGGTTGCGCGCCGGAGCGGCAGGCGCCGAGGGAAATGCCGCGATCTTGCCGATTTCGCGCGCCGGCTGGCTGCGATTGACATTGGCGGGCGGTTCGCTCGGGGCGGAACGCTCCTCGCTTGCCGGAACCCGGGTGCTGCGGCTTGCGCTGCGCACGAGGATCTCGACCTTGAGAATTTCCTTGTCTTCCGCCTGGAAGATGGTGGTGATCAGTTCAAGATACCGGTTGTTGATCCAGGACTTCAGGAACGTGGTCGGGACCGTGAGCCTTACGACGCTCTTCGATACCGAATGAAGTTTCAGACGCGCAAACCAACTTGCATAAACATCCTGACCGACCTGTGCCTTCAACCGCGCACTAAACCGCTCGAAAAGAGCATCATGCTTCATTTCTGCTGTTTCCCCTGCCGCTTGGGAGCAAACTGAATCGAACCCTTGCCGTGCATGGTCCCCATCGCCAAGTGCACGTGCCGATACGGTATTCATTTGCATTATTTGCCGCCTTCTCATGAAGCCCGGCGACGACGCCGCCAGACAGAACTTTCCTAAAGCTTCGCTCAGCACTTCCCTTGCCGGGAGCACTTCGCTCGTCCCCATCGATTTCTTCATCCGCCAAGATGAAGCAGCTCCATCCGACCGCCTCGTGAACAGCCGATGGACAAAAGTGCCCCTCCCGGCCCGCGTCTCATCCTCGTCATGAGCCGCCGGCCTGACTTCTCCTGCCGGCCGCAAAGCCGACATTCAGGCATAAATCGACCGCCTCCGGAAAACGCTAGGCTTTCCGGCTTGCAACCGATAGTTTATGGAAACCGGGAATATGCAGTCCCGCAACAAGGGGCATAAAGCTAGCGTTCTGCCTTTTGGAAAGACAGCCTGCAACAGCTTTTGAAGTTATCCCCGCGCCCCTTGCTGAGAGCCATTTAGGCAGGATCAAATGCCAAGATCAACAGCGAATTTTACCCAAAATTAAGGCGCGGCCGTTGACTCTTGCCGCAGGTTTCGAATGTCGCAGGAGCCGTCATAAAGAATCGCTGTTGAATCAATGAGATTCAATTTTGGCTATGTCGAGACGGCGCGATTCACAGAAAAAATAAAAAATCGCTTGACTCAAATCGGCGCTCGAACGCCCCTGCGCGATGCCTGCCGAACTTGCAAATCCTCGTATAAGCTGCTGATAAAATTAAGCTTTTCATGTCACCGAGCTGACATGCAACTGTCGTTGAGCCGGACAAGTATTTGTCACATAGGCAGAATCAGAGAAAGCCCGGTCCGAGGACCAGGCTTTGTCAAAAGCGAAATTTTGATAGCCGGCTTAGGCCGAAAGCGCCTTCACGCGAGCAGCGAGACGCGACACCTTGCGGGATGCCGTGTTGCTGTGCAGGACGCCCTTGGTGGCAGCGCGTGCGATTTCCGGCTGTGCGGCCTTCAGCGCTGCTGCAGCAACCGTGCTGTCGCCCGATGCGATGGCTTCTTCAACCTTGCGGATGAAGCCGCGGACGCGCGAGCGGCGAGCCTTGTTGACTGCGGTACGGCTAGCGATCTTGCGGGTCGCCTTTTTCGCCGAAGTTGTATTGGCCATTTCATGCCTCTCTACGAATTCGAACCAACACTCCACCGTTGCCGCCGGTCCTGCGACCCATCATCCAGCAATTCGGGAGCAATAGAGGAAGCCGCATAAAGGCTTTCCCAACTGTGGGCGGGCATATAGCCGGAATACCCGCCCCAGTCAACGCGCTTTTTGCGCCGTCATCGGTTGGAAAAATCCGGTTTCCGCTTCTCGATGAACGCTGCCATTCCTTCCTTCTGATCGGCGGTGGCGAAAAGCGAATGAAACAGGCGCCGCTCGAAACGCAGCCCCTCGCCGAGCGTCGTCTCCAGCGACCGGTTCACCGCCTCCTTGGCCATCAGCACGGCTGCCCGAGGGAAGGATGCGATCTTCTCGGCCGCAGCGACCGCCTCGTCCATGAGCCGGTCCTGCTCGACCACACGTGAAACGAGTCCCGCCCGCTCCGCTTCCGCAGCATCCATCATCCGTCCCGTGAGGACGAGATCCATGGCCTTCGCCTTCCCGACGGCCCGCGCCAGCCGCTGCGAGCCGCCCATGCCCGGCATGACGCCGAGCGTGATCTCCGGCTGGCCGAATTTCGCCGTATCGGAGGCGATGATGAAGTCGCACATCATCGCCAGCTCGCAGCCGCCTCCGAGCGCGAAGCCGGACACGGCAGCGATGATCGGCTTGCGGAAGGCGGAAACGGCGTCCCATCCGGATATGAAATCGCCCAGATAGGCTTCGACGAAATCGAGCCCCTGCATCTCCTTTATATCGGCGCCGGCCGCAAAGGCCTTTTCCGACCCGGCAAGAACAACGGCCGCAATGGCCTCATCCTTTGCGTAGACCGAGAGGATATCGACGAGCTCCGCCATGACGGTCGAGTTCAAGGCGTTCAGTGCCTTCGGCCTGTTCAGCGTGACTATCCCTACGGCACCTCGGGTCTCCGTCAGGATCGTTTCGTAGCTCATCGGACATCCTCCTCGTTTTGGCAGTCGATCATCGCTGGCAGGTGGGGCAATAGAAGGTGGACCTGCCCGACTGGGTGATGCGGGTGACCGTACCGTCGCAGCCGGCCATACGGCAAGCCCCGCCTTCCCGATCGTAGACGGAGAAGGAATGCTGAAAATAACCGAGCGACCCGTCCGTCTGGATATGATCCCGGAGCGACGAGCCGCCCGCAGCGATCGCGTCGGCGATGACGGCGCGGATAGCATCCGTCAGAAGAAGAAGCTCTTTCTTCGGCTTGCCTTTCGCGGTGACGACGGTGCCGGACTGGCGCTTGGGCGAGAGATGCGCGCGCCACAGGGCCTCGCAGACATAGATGTTGCCGAGGCCCGCGATGACGGTCTGGTCGAGCAGGGCGCCCTTCAGCGGCTGGCTTTTTCCGGCCAGCCGTCCGGCGAGGTAATCGGCATCAAGGGCGTTGCCCGTGGGCTCCGGGCCGAGTTCGGCAAAGGCAGGATAAAGATCGAGCTCGCTGCGTTTCCAAAGATGCATGAAGCCGAAGCGGCGGGGGTCGTTGTAGATCACCTTTACCGTGCCGTCCTGCCGTTCCAGGTTGAAGACCACATGATCGTGCTTGCGGTCCTTCGAGCGGGCGTGGTGGAACTCGCCCTGCACGGCATTCTCGATACGGAAGGACCCCGACATGCCGAGATGGCTGATCACCGTCAGATCGTCTTCCAGTTCGATGAGGAGGTATTTCGCCCGCCGCCCGAGCGATACGATTCGACGTCCGCGAACACGCTCGGCAAACGCCTCCGGAAACGGAAAACGGAGGTCGGCGCGGTTGACGTCAAGCCGCGCGACAAGCGCGCCCTCCATGGCCGGGGCAAGCCCCCTTCTCACGGTTTCGACCTCTGGCAATTCGGGCATGGATACCTAACTTCCTGTTTCAACGACGGCACCGGTGCTCTATAGACCGGGCAGACACAGTATTCACCCATCGGGACCATCCACCACATAGCGATCCGCCGCAGGTTTCGCTATGTGGTGGGTGGTCCAGAAGAAGACGTTAAGGAGCAGTCGATGACCGAAGCCAGAACCGGCGCCGAAGGCGGGATGGAAACCTCCTATGGCTTCCGCCAGGTTGCCGACGGCGAAAAGCAGGGTCTCGTCAACGACGTCTTCCACAAGGTGGCCAAACGCTACGACATCATGAACGACGTGATGTCGGCCGGCATGCACCGCATCTGGAAGGATGCCATGGTCACCGCGCTCAACCCGCGCAAGGACGAAGGCTACAGGACGCTCGACGTGGCCGGCGGCACGGGCGACATCGCCTTCCGTATCGTCGAGGCATCCGGCCGCAATGCGCATACGACCGTCCTCGACATCAACGGCTCCATGCTGGCCGTCGGCGCGGAACGCGCGGCGAAGAAGCAGCTCTCCGGCAACCTCGATTTCATCGAGGCGAACGCAGAGTCGCTTCCCTTCGAGAGCAATTCCTTCGACGCCTATACGGTCGCCTTCGGCATTCGCAACGTGCCGCGCATCGACGTGGCGCTCTCGGAGGCCTTTCGCGTGCTGAAGCGTGGAGGCCGGCTTCTGGTGCTCGAGTTTTCCGAGGTCGAAATGCCTTTGCTCGAACGTTTCTACGAGGAATGGTCGTTCAGGGCGATCCCCCAGTTCGGCAGGATGATCACCGGCGAAGCGGAACCCTATCAGTATCTGGTGGAATCGATCCGCAAGTTTCCCAACCAGGAAAATTTTTCAGCGATGATCAGGACCGCCGGCTTTTCCCGTGTGACCTATACCAATTACACCGGCGGCATCGCCGCGCTGCATTCCGGCTGGAAGCTGTAATTCATGAGCACGATCGGTGCCTATTTCCGGCTCGCCCGCGTCGGCTGGGTCCTCATTCGCGAGGGCGTGGTGTCGGCCCTGCCGACCCAGGACATGCCCCCTGCGGTTGGCTTCGCCAAGTCCATGGTCGAACCGCTGGCACGTTTCCGCGCCAAGAAACAGGCCCGCAGCGAACGGTTGACGCGCGCCGTCGACAGGCTCGGCCCGTCCTATGTCAAGATCGGCCAGTTTCTGGCCACGCGGCCTGACGTCGTCGGCGTCGACTGGGCCGTGGATCTCGCGCTGTTGCAGGACAGCATGGCCTTCTTTCCGACGGAGGCCGCCAAGACTGCCATCCAGGCGTCGCTCGGCAGACCTATCGACGATCTTTACACGTCTTTCGGCGAGCCCATCGCGGCCGCCTCGATCGCCCAGGTTCATCCGGCCGAGGTCAACGGCAAGAAGGTTGCGGTCAAGGTCGTACGTCCCGGCGTCCGGCAGCGCTTCGCCCACGACATCGAGGGCATGTATGTCGTCGCCCGCATGCAGGAGCGCCTTCTTCCCTCAAGCCGGCGCCTCAGGCCGGTGGAGGTGACGCGCACCCTGGAACAGACGACCAAGATGGAGATGGACCTGCGGCTCGAGGCGGCGGCCCTTTCCGAAATCGCCGAGAATACCCAGGCGGATCCGGGCTTTCGCGTGCCGACGGTGGATTGGGAGCGCACCGGCCGCGACGTCATCACCATGGAGTGGATCGACGGCATCAAGATGAATAACATCGAGGGACTGCGCGCCGCCGGTCACGACCTCGAAAAGCTGGCGGAAGTGCTGATCCAGTCCTTCCTGCGCCACACGTTGCGCGACGGCTTCTTCCACGCAGACATGCATCCCGGCAATCTCTTCGTCGACCAGAGCGGCATGATCATCGCCGTCGACATGGGCATCACAGGCCGGCTGGGAAAGAAGGAGCGGCGGTTCCTCGCGGAGATCCTGTTCGGATTCATCACCCGCGACTACCTGCGCGTCGCGGAGGTTCATTTCGAGGCGGGCTACGTGCCGGCGCACCATGACGTCGCCGCCTTCGCCCAGGCGATCCGGGCAATCGGCGAGCCGATCCACGGCCAGCCGGCCGAGACGATCTCGATGGCGAGACTGCTTGCACTTCTGTTCGAAGTAACCGATCTTTTCGAGATGCAGACGCGCCCCGAACTCATCCTCCTGCAGAAGACGATGGTGGTGGTCGAGGGTGTCTCGCGCATGCTCAATCCCCGCTTCAACATGTGGAAGGCATCCGAACCGGTGGTCGGCCAGTGGATCCGCGACAATCTCGGTCCGAAGCGCGTGCTCTCCGATCTCAAGGACGGCGCCAAAGCCGCTGTCAAGCTTGCAGAAGCTCTGCCGGAAATCGCTGCGAAGACCGAGACGCTGCATCGCGAACTCGTCCATATGAGCGAGAACGGCCTGCGTTTCGATCCGGAAACGGCCGAGGCAATCGGCAAGTCGGAGGCGCGCCACAGCCGTTACGGCCGTCTGGCACTCTGGGTGATCGCGCTGTCGCTCGTCTATATCGCCCTGACATTCGGATGATGCGCCGCGCGTCCGGCATGTTCGCATATTGGGATATCCCGCAACCGATCGGCTGCAATAGTTTGGGCCGAAAGGGATGAGCATGTCCGAAGAGAAGATCCATATCGAACTGAATGGCCAGCCGCTCGGTTTTGCCGAGCTTCTCGTCATCGGCGACGGACGTGCGAAGGTGACGGCGAGCCCGCTCGGGATCACAAGGGTCGAAGCGGCGCGGGCGGTTCTCGAACAGGCAATCGCCGATGGCATGCCGGTTTATGGAGCGACGACCGGTGTCGGCGCAATGAAGGACATTGCCTGGTCGAACGAGGAGCTCGATCAGTTCAATCTGGGGCTTGTTCGCGCCCATCACTTCGGAACCGGCGAGCCTTTCCCGTTATCCGTCGTGCGCAATGCCATGGCGCTCAGGGTCAATACCGCGCTTTCGGGCTATGTCGGCTGCACGCCCGAACTGGTTCGGACCTATCTCGACCTCCTGGCGAAGGACGTCATCCCGATCGTCAGGCGTACCGGCTCGATCGGCTGCGCCGATATCGGCCTCATGGGCCAGATCGGCGCGGTGCTGACCGGGGTCGGCGAAGCCGTCTATCGGGGAAAGCGCATGCCCGCTGCAGACGCGTTCGCAGCCGCGGGTATTTCACCGCAGCGCATGGCGCCGCGCGACAGCCTCGCCTCGCTCAGCATCAACGCCGTCAGCTTCGCTGCTGCGGCGCGCACCGTGCGGGCGGCGGCAGGAACCATCCGCGTCCTGCTGGCCACCGGCCTCGCAGCCGCCGGCGCGATGGGCGCTTCACGCGACCCCTGGCTTGCCGTCACCCATGTCGGCACTGCACGCGAGGCGATGATCGGCTCGTGGCTTCTGACCGCCTCGGGCGGCTGGGACTGGCCGCGCGGCACCCATGTCCAGGATCCGCTCAGCCTCCGAATGATCCCGCAGGTCTTCGGCGCCGTCTTCGAAAGCGTCCTGACCTCCGGCCACAAGATCCTCGCGGCAACCGGGCGCTCGGACGACAACCCGGTGATTGCCGAAGGCCGCGTGCTGACGTCCGGCGGATCGCTGCCGCTCGACGTCACCGTGCTGATGGAATCCGCCGTGCTGTGCATGGCGCATGCGGCGCGCAATTCCTTCAACCGCTGCGTTCTGCTCGGCAACGGCCAGCGGCGCGACCTGCCGGTCAATCTCGTGCCGCCAGGTGCTATCGCCACCGGTTTCGGCCCGGTCATCAAGCTCGCCGGGGATATCTTTTCTCGGGTCCTGTCCATGTCCAATCCCGTCTCTGCGCAATCGCTGGTCGTCGCCGGCGGGATGGAGGACGAGGCCGCCTTTCTTCCGCTCGTGATCGAGCGCCTCGAGCGTCAGGTCCGGGCGCTCAGACGCCTGGCCGGGCTCGAAGCCCTGCTTGCGGCTCAGGCCATGGACATTCACGGAGACAATCCGGGCGGCGCCGTCGGCCTGATTTACCAGGTGGTGCGCCGTCACGCGGCCTTCTACACCGTGGACCGGCCGCTATCGGCCGAAGTCGAGGCGATCGAGGAAGAGCTCGCGTCCGAGGCCTTTCTCGAACAGCTGATCGCAATTTCGCCCATTCATGCGATCGACGACTTTTTCGCCCTCGGCGGATTCGGCATGCAGGGCGTCGAAGTCTAGGCCGGACGCGCCATGCTGGCGAGGTTGTGACCGGAATCGCCTGTCCTTGAGCCTTCCCGTCATGGCCACACCATAACTGGGCCTTGATTCTGCCCGCTTCTTCATCCTTTCTTAAAGGAATACATTCCTCTTCTGGAGATCGCCCATGGCGCCTGGCGCTTCGCAGCGGCTGAAGGACGGCGTCGTCGCCGTCGAAACGATGACCCGTTTTGCGCTGGCGGTGCTGGCGCTGGCATCCGGTGTCTACACCTATCTCGGAGTGCGCTCGATCCTCGACGGATCTCCGACCGCCGTCTTCTTCGCGGCGATCATCTATTCGGTCTCGGTATCGGTAGGCATCTACGCGTTCTGGTCCTACATGGCGCGGTTCTACCCGCATATCACCAGCCGTACGGGACGGACCGCGATGCTCGGCGTCATGGCCTGCGGCGCGGCGATGATCCTCGCCATGTCGAGCTGGCTGAACGCCGCCGCCCTTGCCGGTTCGGCCGCCGTCGAGCAGCACCTTTCGGAGACGGTGGAAGGATATACGTCCGATCTCGATCGCGCCCATCAAAATGCGCTGGCGGCCCAGAGCCTGCTGCCGGATATCCAGCGCGCCTCGGAACGTTTCGCCCAGCTCGCCGCCGTCGAGCGGCAGTCCGGTTCGCTCACAGGTACGACGGGCTCCGGCAGCGTCGTCCAGCTTCTCTCCCAGATGTCGGCGCAGATGAAGTCCCTGGAGGGCGGCATCAATGCCTCCCGCGAACAGGTGACCGAGCTCTTCGAGCAGGGGCAAAGGCGGCTGGAGACGATGCGCTCGCTCGTTTCGGCACCCGGGAGGATCGAACCGCGCGCCGATCAGTTCTCCTCCGAGGCCGTGGCCCTGACGGGCGTCATCAGCTCGCTCGCGCAGACCTCGATCGCACCGTCCATCCGCCGCGCCGCCGACGATCTGTCGCTCGGCTTCATCGCCCCGGTTGCCGACGGCAGCGATGCCAATCTGGTCAACAGGCAGGACCAGGTGATGGAGACGGTCAGGACGTCGGTCGCGGCGCAATCCAAGGCGCTGGCCAAGGCGGCGGACGAAATCCTGGCACGCGGAAGGGTCGAAGAACGCCGCTTCGTACCATTGTCTTCGGCAGAGGCGGTGCTGCATTATGCGCAGGACTTCATTCCCGCCTGGGCCGGCGCGATATCGATCGATCTTCTTCCGGGCGTCATGGTCTTCATCCTCGCGGTCGTTCACGGAGCGATCCGTCGGCAGGAGGAAAAACTTCCCTATGCCGAGCGCATCACCGCAGCCGAACTTCTGAAGGCTTTGGAAGTACAGAAAGCGCTCGCTGCCAGCGGGATCGACCTGGAGGCTTCCGTTCGCAAGGCAGGGGAAAAGGAGCTGGGCGAAAACGAACAGGCGGCCGAAGCGGACACGGAGCCGAACAATATCACCAATCTCGACGCCAGATCGCGCCGGGACCGCTTGCATGACGATCGCTGAAGCCATTCGCCGGATCGACGACGGAGCATTGATGCGCTGCGTCTTCTACGGGCTCGTCTGCGCATCCGTCGCCTTTCTGGCGATCGACATGCGCGAGATCACCGTCGCCAACGCCGAACTGCCCGGCTTCGATCCGATGCATGAGGACCAGCCCGTCCTGCCGCCGGCCCTGACGGACGGGCGTCCCGCCGCCCCGCCTGTCGAACCCGCCAGCCCGAGCGAGGTCCTGCGGCAGAAGATGACGTTCGACCTCAAACCCGGAGGCGTTTTGCTGGCCGAAGGAACGATCGATCCGGGAGCGGCCGGCCGTTTTGCAGAGGAGATCGAGGCGCGCGGCGAATATGTAAAGACCGTACAGCTCAATTCGCCGGGCGGCTCGGTGGACGACGCGATCGCCATGTCGAAGCTGATCCGCGACAGAAAGCTCGAAACAAAGGTCGTCTCGCGGGCGCTCTGCGCCTCGTCCTGCCCGATCGCGTTCGCCGGCGGAGCGGAACGGATCGCCGAGAAGGATGCCGTCATCGGCGTACATCAGGTATTCAACGGCAGCCGGGAGCGGCCGAGCGCCGAACAGGCGATGTCGTCGGCCCAATCGACGACCGCTCGCGTCGCCCGCCACCTGGAGGAGATGGGCATCGCTTCGGGGCTCTGGCTGTATGCGCTCGAAACACCGCCGGACCGCCTGTATTATCTCACCGGCAAGGAGATGACGGATTTCCGGCTGGTCACCCGGCCGATCGTCGATGGCGAAGCCGGGAACCGATCAACTGGATAGGGAAAGGCGGCGCGCCGCCAGCGCGGCAATCAATGCCAGACCCAGCAGAGCACTGGTGAAGGCTGCGACCGCCCACCAGCCGTCCGCGCTCCAGAAATGACCTCCCAACGATCCCGCGACGCTCGATCCCAGGTAATATCCCAGGAGATAAAGGGAGGACGCGTGGCCCTTTGTGCCGCGCGCAAGCCGGCCGACCAAAGCGCTGGCGACCGAGTGGGCAACGAAGAAGCCCGCGGTGACGAGCACGATGCCGGCAATGATGACGGGCAAGGGCGCCATGGTCGTGATCGCGACGCCGACCAGCGCCGTGACGACGCCTGCCGGCATGACGCGGAAATGGCCGAACCGATCGCCGAGCCGACCTGCGGCCCAGGATCCGGCGACGCCGACGAGGTATACGGTGAAGATCAGGCCGAGTTCGGTCTGCGTCAGTCGATAGGGCGCTTCGACCAAGCGGAAGCCGATATAATTGTAGATCGTGACAAACGCCCCCATCAGCAGGAAGCCGATGGCAAACAGCAGGGCGAGCGCTCCATGGCGCATATGGCCGCCCCAAGCCACAAGGTGATGGCGGACATCCGCCCGGCGCGGCGCAAAATTGCGTGACGGCGGCAGGAGGAGCAGGAAGGCGACGGCGGCAGCAATCCCCATGGCCCCCATGCCGACAAGCGCAGGCCGCCAGGAGACGTATTCGGCCAGCATGCCGACCATGACACGGCCTGCCATACCGCCGAAGGCGTTGCCGGCGATATAGAGCCCCATGGCGGCGCCCAGTCCCTTCGGATCGATCTCTTCCGAAAGATAGGCCATGGCGACGGCCGGAACGCCGCCGAGCAGGAGACCTTCCATCGCGCGGATGACGAGCAGCATGTACCAGCCCGGAACCAAGGCGCAGGCGATCGTGCAGAGAGAGGCGCCGAACAGCGAAACGAACATCAGGCCACGGCGGCCGAACCGTTCCGAAACGGCTGCGGCACAGAAGATGGCAAGCGCCAGGAAGCCGGTGGAAAGGGAAAGCGACAGCGAACTTGATGCCGGGCTGACGGCGAACTCATCCGCGAAGATCGGCAATAGCGGCTGGACGCAATAGAGGAGAGCGAAAGTGGCAAAACCCGACATGAAGAGGGCGAGGCTCGCACGCCGGTAGGCCGGCGTGCCACGGAGGAGAAACTGCTTCTCCTCTGGAGATTCGGGTTGTGCGGCGGAAATGGGCAAGGCGGCGGGACGCGACTGAGTCAGTGATCCGATTTCGGACATTGCGGGAAGACCTTTCGATGCGGGAAAGGTAGTCAATCGCGGACCATCCGTCCAATATATGGAGCAACCGTTCGCAATAGCTTTTGGAGATACCCGTGGAGTTGCGTCACCTGAGATATTTCCTCGCCGTCGCCGAAGAGCGTAACTTCACTCGCGCGGCAGCACGGGTCGGTATCGGTCAACCGCCGCTCAGCCAGCAGATCCGTGACCTCGAAACCGAAATCGGCGCCGCATTGTTCCATCGCGTACCGCATGGGGCAGAGCTCACCGAGGCTGGCGAAGCCTTCATTACGGAGGCGCGGGCGGCGTTATCCGCCGCCGACCGCGCGAAGCTTGCCGCCCAACGCGCAGCCCGAGGGGAAACGGGCCGGCTGGCCCTAGGCTTCACCGCCTCGGCAGCTTTCAACCCGGCCGTGACGGGAACGATCCGCAGCTTCCGCGCCCGCTGGCCGGACGTGGCGCTCTCGCTTGTGGAGATGAACAGCAACTGGCTGGTGGAAAAGCTTGTCCGGGGTGAGATCGACGCCGCCTTCATTCGCCCCGGACTGGAGGATCCCGAGGACGTGCGGATGAAACGCATGGCAGACGAACCCATGCTGATAGCGCTGCCTGCCAATCATCCCCTGGCGGGGAAAGAAGACCGTCTCGAGCTCTCCCGGCTCGCCGGAGAACCTTTCGTGCTCTTTCCGCGCACGGTAGGCCTCAGCCTTTACGACGATATCCGGCGCGCCTGTCGGGACGCCGGTTTCGAGCTCACCGTTACCCAGGAGGCGCCGCAGATACCTTCGGTGGTCAATCTGGTCGCGGCAGGTCTCGGTGTGTCCATCGTCCCTGCATCGATCGCCAAGATCGCGATCGACGGCGTCGTCTTCCGCCCGATCGACGGGCCGCCGCTGATCGCGAGGCTCGGGATCGCCGTCCTGAAAGGACAGCGATCTCCGATCGCACTGAACCTTGTCGGGCTCGTCTGATGGCATGGGTTGGTGAGGTTCGATCCACGCTCCGCGCACCGAACTTCTCAATCCTTGCTCTCTCGTTCGCAGAAGGTGATGCGGTTGTTGAACGGATCGATGACGGTCACTTCCAGACCCCAGGGGGCCTGCTCCAGTCCCGGCCGCATATAGGGATAGTTTTTCGCGACGAGTTCCTTCTGCAGGGATGCCGCTCCGGTGATCGGAACAAAGACGCGCGCTCCCGGCGAGGCGTCGCCAGCATGTTCCGAAAGATGCAGCAGCATGCCGCCGCGGGAGATCTGGCAATAGAGCGGAGCATCGGGCGCAAACCGGTGTTCCCAGTCCACGGAGAAGCCGAGGAAATCCCGATAGAATTCCATCGCCTTCCCCACGTCGAAGATACGAAAGATCGGAATGGCGGGTTGGATCGAGACCTTCTCCCTTCGATCCTCATCCGGAGCGGCCGCGGCGATCTTCGCCGCAAGCACGTTCCAGTCATCGAAACCGAACTGGGCTGCCACCAGTTCCAGCGCCTGACTGTGGGTAAGTTCGATCCGGCGCTCCGAAAGCGCCTCGCGCAGGCTTTTCGCCATCAGCTTCGCATCGCGGAAATCGCGCATGACATCATCCTTTCAACGGACGAACGGCAAGGGGCTTTCCCATATCAGCGCCCGCATTGCCGATCCGTTCGTCATCATTGGCCGGATGGTCAGGATGAGAGGCGGTGGATGCGTTCACCATGGCCGGAATGCCGCGGGCGGCTGGCCGCATCCGGCCGGTTCGATTGGTAACGCAGGGTTCGAGCACGCGCAAGCGGACTGAACCGTTGCCGATTGACTTCAAGCGCCAAAGGCTTAGCTTCCCGCCAACTTCGCGAGCGAGCAAGACCATGGACCTCAAGGGAAAGCGCATTCTCCTCATCATCTCGGGCGGCATCGCGGCCTACAAGAGCCTCGATCTGATCCGCCGTCTTCGGGAACGCGGCGCGGAGGTTCGCCCCGTCATGACGGCAGCCGCCCGGGAATTCATCACGCCGCTTGCCGTCGGAGCCCTTTCTTCCGGCCATGTCTATACCGAGCTGTTTTCACGGGAGGACGAGCAGGATGTCGGCCATGTCAGGCTCGCGCGCGACTGCGACCTGGTTCTGGTGGCACCTGCAACGGCGAACCTGATGGCGAAGATGGCGAACGGCTTAGCCGACGATCTCGCCAGCGCCGTGCTGCTCGTCTCCGACAGGCCCGTATTGATCGCTCCCGCCATGAACCCGAAAATGTGGGCGGCGGCTGCGACGCAGCGCAATCTCGAAATCCTCAAGCATGACGGCATCCGCCTCGTCGGGCCGATGGCCGGCGAAATGGCCGAAAGCAACGAGGCTGGCATCGGCCGGATGGCCGAGCCTCTGCAGATCGTGGCGGCCGTGGCCGACATGCTCGACGCCGGGCCGAAGCCGCTTCAGGGCCGCAGCGTCATCGTGACGTCGGGACCGACGCATGAGCCGATCGACCCGGTGCGCTATATCGCCAACCGCTCTTCCGGCAAACAGGGACATGCGATCGCCGCAGCGCTGGCAAAGCTCGGCGCCGAAGTGACGCTCGTTTCCGGTCCGGTCACGATCGCCGATCCGGCTGGCGTGACCACCCTGCATGTAGAAACGGCGAGCGAGATGCTGTCTGCGGTGACTTCCCGTCTGCCCGCCGATATCGCCGTCATGGTGGCGGCGGTGGCCGACTGGCGCGTGGCATCATCTGCCGGACAGAAGATCAAGAAACAGCCCGGTGAAGCGCCCGCGCCGCTGGCGTTGACGGAAAATCCCGATATCCTCAAGACCGTCGGCCACCATGAGAGCCGCCCGAAGCTCGTCGTCGGCTTTGCCGCGGAAACGGAAAATGTCGAGACGAACGGCCGCGCCAAGCTGGAGCGGAAGGGTGCCGACATGATCGTCGCCAACGACGTTTCGCCACAGACCGGCGTGATGGGCGGCGACCGCAACCGGGTAAAGATCATCTCGGCCCAGGGCACCGACGAATGGCCGGATCTATCGAAGGACGAAGTTGCCGAGAGACTTGCGGCGCTGATTGCGGAGCGACTGCCGGCAGCGTGACGGGAAAGACGTAGTGATGGACCTGTTTTCGAAAAAAGGCTTCGACGCCTTCGTCAACAAGCTGCCGGGGACATCCTTCGTCGACCAATGGGATTCGCATGTGGCCAAGGTCGGCGGGAAGGTCTTCACCCTTCTTTCCGGCCACGGCGAGAACGGGCGGCTCGTCGCCAAATGCACCGAGGAGAGCTTCGAGATCCTGACCGCCCTCGAGGGTATCGGCCAGGCGCCCTATTTCGCCAAGCGCAAATGGGTCGAGATCCATGCGCATGCGCCGCTGTCGCAGGACGAAGTAGGGCTTTATCTGACGCGGTCCTATGGACTGGTGGCGGCCGGACTGACGAAAAAGCTTCGGCAGGAACTGGGGATCCCGCTATCGGGAAGCTAGCGATCGCCGCCGTCGGCTGATCCGATCAGGCAGCTTCCGGCAGCGACCTCGGCCGGAAGAGCGAAGCCTGCATGCCGTCAGGACAGACGCGCACGGCGCTGCCGTCGGGAATTTCCACCCAGGTGTCCGCCTCGTCGTTCAAAGGTTCCGACACCAGGCAGTAACCGCTTCCCGCGCCGGCCGAACCACCCATGGGTGCGGCATAGAGCGTCGGAGGACGATGGTCGGTGGCATAGCGCACGGCGTAGAGCTGCCGGCCGTTGGAGAAACAGGCGGTGAACCGCACCAGCGCCTCACCCGATTTTTCCATCGACAGCGCCTCGACGACCGCGATCGCCTTTTCCATCGCTCCGAGCGGATCGGCGTCGAGACCGAACTGCAGGGCCAGCAGGAAGATGAGTTCGGAATCGGTCGTGCCGGTACGGGCGCAGAACAGATCGTCCGAGAGCATGCTCTCCGTCGCACGGCGAATGCGGTCGAAATTGGCGATCTGGCCGTTATGCATGAAGGACCAGTGGCCATGGACGAAGGGATGGCAGTTGTCGCGTCGCGTCGCGCCTGTGGTTGCCGCCCTCACATGGGCGAGGAAGAGCGGAGAGCGGATCTGTCGGGCGATGCTTCGGAGATTGCAGTCGGACCAGGCAGGCAGGATATCGCGATAACGGCCGGGTTCGGGTCGATCGCCGTACCAGGCGATACCGAAACCGTCACCATTGGTCGCCGTCTTGGCGCGGGTTGCGCAATGGGATTGTTCGATCAGGGAATGTGCGGGCGAGGAAACGAGTTCCTCCAGATAGAGCGGTTCGCCTCGATAAGCGGCCCAGCGGCACATGTGTTTCGTCTCTCCCGATCGATTGCCACGGCAGATGCGCCGTCCGTTAAGAAAAGGTCGGCATATTTGACTAATGAAAAGTTAAGTTATCAATATCCATGACGGAATTGCGACACCTCAGGCTCGACATTTCGCAAGCTTCGTCGCCACTGTGGCGTGTCGATCACTGTGAGCCTGGTTCGAACGCTATCGTACAGTCCGCGCATCCGCGCTCCATTCCGCAGCCGCAAGGGTTGCCGGCAGGTGGCATCCCCCTAGATATTCGCTCATGTCTCACCAAGCACAGTCCCGTGACGCCTCCCGTCAGGCCGGTCTCACGTCGTCCGGAAGAGCGGCTTCGGATATGCTCAGGGATTTTGATCGCTGGGCGCTTTTCATCGATATCGACGGAACGCTGATCGACCTTGCGGCAACGCCCGATGCGATCGTCGTGCCGCCGGATCTGCCGGAAAATCTCGACGCCGTCTCTGGAAAGCTCGGTGGCGCGCTGGCCCTGGTGACGGGACGCGCACTGCCATATGCAGACAGGCTCTTTTCTCCCTACAGGCTGCCGATCGCCGGCTTGCATGGCGCCGAACGGCGCCTCGCGGATGGCTCGGTAGACCGGGTCGTCGTGACTGCGGAATTCGAAAAGCTGAAGAGGGATCTCGCCGAAAAGACGGCCGACTGGACCGGCGTGCTGATCGAAGACAAGGGCGCCGCTGTTGCCGGCCATTACCGACAGGCGCCGGAATATCGGGCCGATCTCGAAATGCTGATGGAGCAGGCAGCGGCCATGGCCGGCGACACGTTCAAGCTGCAGCACGGCAAGATGGTGACTGAGCTCCGTCCCGCCCGCGCCAGCAAGGGCGAGGCATTAAGAGCGTTCCTCGCAGAGGCACCGTTTGCCGGACGGCTGCCGGTGGCGATCGGTGACGACCTGACGGACGAGGCCATGTTCGAGGCTGCAAACGCACTTGGCGGGCGCTCCATACGCATCGGCGATCGAACGCTGCCCGACGGAAGTCCGACCCAAGCCGGCATGTTTCTTTCCTCCGCCTCGGAGCTTCGCACTATTCTGGCCGAGCTCGCCCGATAGGGCGGAACGGCTGCACCTGCTTATAATCTGAAAGGAATTTGCCTTGAGTCGCCTTGTGGTCGTTTCGAACCGCGTCACTGTTCCGAAAAAATCGGGAGACGCCCCGGCCGGTGGGCTTGCCGTTGCATTGCAGGCGGCACTGGAGGAGCGCGGCGGCATCTGGATGGGCTGGTCGGGCAATTCGAGCGGTGATCGCGAGCCCGAAAAAATGAATATCCGCGAACACGGCAATATTACCTATGCGCTGACGGACCTGACCGATACCGATGTAGAGGAGTATTATCACGGGTTTGCCAACCGGGTTCTCTGGCCGATCTGCCATTACCGGCTTGATCTGGCCGAATATGGCCGCAAGGAAATGGCCGGTTACTTCCGGGTCAACCGCTTCTTCGCCCACAAGCTGGCGCCGCTTCTCAAAGAAGACGACATCATCTGGGTACACGACTACCATCTGATCCCGCTTGCGGCCGAGCTTCGCCAGATGGGGTTCAGAAACAAGATCGGCTTCTTCCTGCATATCCCATGGCCACCGGCGGACGTCCTGTTCGCGATGCCGGTGCATGAACAGATCATGCGCGGACTGTCGCAATACGATCTCGTCGGGTTCCAGACCGATTTCGACCTCGACAATTTCGGCGGCGGGCTGGTGCGCGAAGGCATCGGCGAACGGCTGGAAGGCGGCAAGAAGTTTTCGACCTATGGCCGTACCTTCAAGGGCGGCGCCTATTCGATATCGATCGAAACCAAGGCCTTCGCCCAGTTCGCAGTCAAGGCCTCGCGCAATACAATGGTCAAGAAAGCCCGCGAAAGCATCGAAGGACGCGACCTCATCATCGGGGTCGACCGGCTGGACTATTCCAAGGGCATCACCCAGCGTATCGACGCATTCGAAAAATTTGTCACCCTGAATCCCGCCTACCAGAACCAGGTGACCTATCTGCAGGTAACGCCCAAATCGCGCTCGGAGGTGCCTGAATACGAGCAGATGCAGCGCACCGTGGCCGAGCAGGCGGGCCGCGTCAACGGCGCGCTCGGGCAGGTGGACTGGACACCGATCCGCTACGTCAACCGGTCGATCGCCCGGCCGCTGCTGGCCGGTCTGTACCGGCTGGCGAAGATCGGCCTCGTTACCCCCCTGCGCGACGGCATGAATCTCGTGGCCAAGGAATATGTGGCGGCGCAGGACCCGGAGGATCCGGGCGTGCTGGTGCTGTCCCGCTTCGCTGGGGCGGCACGCGAGCTCTCCGGCGCTCTGCTGGTCAATCCCTATGATATCGAGGGTACGGCACATGCCATCGCCCGCGGACTGACCATGTCCCTCGACGAGCGCAAGCAGCGATGGCAGAAGATGATGGATCATCTCGTCGAATACGACATCAACCGCTGGTGCGACGATTTCCTCAAGGATCTGACCGCCGAATAGCGGCATCCGCATGCCCGCTCGCTTGACAGCGTGATGTCGGCGGGATTGTTTGACGGCCCATCACCGAAACCATCCGAAACGGAGATTCTCCATGAAGATCAGCGCTCGCAACCGCTTCAAGGGCAAGGTCGTCGACGTCAAGAAGGGCGCGACCACGGCCCATGTCCGCATCGATCTCGGCAATGGCCTCGTCGTCACGTCTTCGATCACCAACGAGGCCGTGGACGAACTCGGGCTGACCGTCGGAGCGGACGCCTACGCGGTGATCAAGGCATCCGACGTGATGGTGGCGGTCGACTGACTGCCTCTACTCTCTCGTGAGCCTCGCCCCCGCGTCCAGTACGAGGGCCGCGTATCCGCCGGCTCGTGGCGGAGGGTGACGGGATCTTCCGCGAGGAGTGGGAGACGGCCGCAGGACAGCCGGGCGTCGCGTGTCATGCCTTCTGGCAATAATGCGCATTCGGCGCATTCTCATCCGTCTGATAGTCTCCGGGCTGCGGCGGAGCGATCGGTTTGAACAATGTGCGATCCGGCTTGAGATCGAGAAGCGGCGTGCCGTCGAGACAATCCAGACCGCGCACCAGAAGCACGTTGCCCTCGATGCTTTCCAGGCTGACGACAGACGTGCCGATCGGGTTCGGCCTTACCGGCGAGCGCAGCGAAAAAGTGCCATGCACCTTGCCGTTGCTGGCCGGGCTCTGGAGCACGAGATCGCGGCGTGACAGGTGCAGCCAGTAGAGAATTTCCAGCCGTTCGAAAGCCTCGACGCCCCTCAGCGCCGGCACCCACGGCTCGTAGATCTCCAACCGGCAGATTGGCCCGTCGTGACGGCCTTGGCGCGGCGTTTCCATACGCGAGGTCCATGGCGTCGAGATGCGACCGATGAAGGTCAGGCCTGCATCGACGGGTTCCGGCGCCGCGATCTGGACCTCGTTCTCGCGGATTTCGTTTTCTCGCACCATCAGATTTCTCCTGCATCGCGACGCGGCGAACACACCTGAAAGCCGCTGCCCGGCAGCACGCCCATCACCACATCGATATCATAAAGCTGCTTCACGCGTTTCGGCGTCAGCACTTCTGCCGGGCTCCCGAGCCCGGCCAGCATTCCTCGGTGCAGCAACGCCACCCTATCGGCAACCATGAAAACGTGATCGGGATTGTGCGTGGAGAGCACGACCGCCATGCCCTCCGCCGCCAGACGGCGCACATGGGCCAGCACCCGCATCTGATTGCCGTAGTCGAGGCTCGCCGTCGGTTCGTCCATGACGAGAACCTTCGGCTCCTGCGCCAAGGCCCGGGCAATCAGCGCCATCTGGCGTTCTCCGCCGGAAATTTCGGTATAGGGACGCTCGGACAGATGGCTCATGCCTAGCCGGCCGATCGCGGCTGCCGCAATCTCGCGATCCTTGCTGCCCGGGGCGGAGAAAGGTGCCACACGGGCTGCCCGGCCCATAAGCACGACATCGCGCACGGTGAAGGGGAAGAGAGCGGCATGCGCCTGCGGCACATAGGCGATCCTTTTCGCGCGTTCGGCGCGGCTGAGGGAAACAAGCGAGGTCCCGTCGAGGAACACCTCACCTGCCTGGGGCCGAAGAAGGCCGAGCATGGTCTTGAACAGCGTCGTCTTGCCGGCTCCATTGGGTCCGAGCAGCGCCAGCACCTCGCCAGGCCGCAATGTCAGGGTGACACCGGCACCTATCGTGCGGGTGCCGTAACCGAAAGACAGATCGCGCAGGTCGAGCATCAGGACCACCCTCTCTTTCCCGAAGCCAGCAGCCAGAGAAAGAATGGCGCGCCGACGACCGCCGTCAGGATGCCGAGAGGAATTTCCGTCAGCGCAACGCTGCGCGCCAGCGCATCGACCACCAGCATGTAGCCGCCGCCGAGCATGATCGAAGCCGGCAACAGGCGCCGGAAGTCCGGGCCGACCAAAAGCCGGGCGATATGCGGAATAACGAGACCGACCCAGCCGACGATGCCGGCGATCGACACCGAGGCGGCGGTGATGAGCGTCGCGCCGACGATCAGCGCCAGCCGCGTGAGACGCGTATCGACACCCAGCGTCTGCGCCTCCTCGTCGCCCAGCGTCATCACATTCATGCGCCAGCGCAGGAGAACGAGCGGCAGCAGGCCGAGGATCAGGGCGGGCAATAGGGAGCCCACATCGGCGCGGGTGACGGCGGTGAGGCTGCCGAGCAGCCAGTAGGTGATGGCCGGCAGCTGGTCATAGGGATCGGCGAGGATCTTGATCAACGAAATCCCTGCTCCGACAACTGCCCCGATCGCCACGCCGGCGAGCACCAGCGTCAGCACCGGATCCCGCCCCCGTACGGCGGCGCCGACCACGTAGACGGCGCCGACGGCGAGCAGTCCGCCGAAAAAGCTCGTGGCTTGGATCACCGGCACCGGCAGCTTGAGGAAGATCGCCAGCACCGCGCCGAGACTGGCGCCGGCGGAAACGCCGAGAATGTCCGGAGAGACGAGCGGATTGCGGAACAGGCCCTGATAGGTGGCGCCGGCCGCCGCAAGTGCCGCACCGATCAGGAGCCCTGCCATCACGCGTGGCAGACGCACGTTCCAGATCACCGTCTGCTGGATCGGATCGACATCTCCTCGGTCGCCCGTCAGCCCCGCAGCAAGAGCCTGCAGAATAGTGCCCGGCGGCACCCAGTATTTGCCGATCGCCATCGACGCTACCGTAAGCAGCAACAGGCTTGCCA
>JBQGDG010000412.1:0-3398 GCA_052038935.1 Neorhizobium sp.
ATGTCGAATACCGTGCATGCCTATATCTCGCAGTCCGACAAGGGCGAACTCGTGATCGGCGCCGGCACGGACCAGTATAATTCCTATTCCCAGACCGGCGGTCTGCAGATCATCACCCATACGCTCGATGCGATCTGCGAGCTGTTTCCGATCTTCCGCCGCGTGAAGATGATGCGCCAATGGGGCGGCATCACCGACAACACGCCCGATCGCTCGCCGATCCAGGGCATCACGCCCGTCCCGGGTCTGTTTGTCAATTGCGGCTGGGGCACAGGCGGCTTCAAGGCGACGCCGGGATCCGCCAATCTTTTCGCGCATCTGATCGCCAGGGGCGAACCGCATCGTCTGGCCGCGGGCCTGACGCTCGACCGTTTCCGCACCGGACGGCTGATTGACGAGGCGGCAGCGGCCGCCGTGGCGCATTGATGATGGCGGCTGCCCTCGGTCTGGCTGCGGCGCTCGGTGCGCCCGGCGGCGCCATGCCGGCGCTGCCTGCAAACGACATATTCCCCGGCGTCGGCGATTTCCGTTCGCAGGAGATAAGGCGCCTGCAGGGCGAGGGCGACTGGCCGTTCGTGGAGAGCAAGGGGCTTCTGCTCTGCGCCAAGATCATGAACCGGCCGGCGGTCTATTTTGTCGGCGAGGACGAGGATGGCGAGCAGAAGTTTCCCTTCGCGATCAGCGGCGACATGATGGAGGTGGCGATGGTCAATATCGGCAATACCGGTGTGCTGCGCCCCTTCGACGACTTCGAACAATTGCTGAAAAGGCTCTTCCCCTATGTGGCCATGGGAAGGCGCCTGTGTGATCAACCTCCCGGAACCAGCCTTCCGGACAGTGCTCTTTAGGTGGACGAACGATGCTCTTGATCCATTGCCCCTACTGCGAGGAGGCGCGTTCGGAACTCGAATTCCGCTGGGCGGGCGAGGCGCATATCGCCCGGCCCGAGAATATCGCGGCGATTACCGACGAGCAGTTCGCGGAATATTTCTTCCTGCGCAACAACGAGAAAGGCCTCACCTACGAACGGTGGCGGCATATTCACGGCTGCGGCCGTTTCTTCAATGCAGCGCGCGACACGGTGAGCGACAAGTTCCTGATGACCTACAAGGCCGGTCTGCCGAAACAGCCGGTTCCGGCGGCTGACAAAGCGGCCGCGATCGCCGAGGAAAAGACCGTGGAGACCTGGGAAGCCACCGAGGGAGATGCCCGATGAGCGCCTCTTCGAACGATAGTGGTGCATTCCGCATCAAGGGGGCAGGCCGCCATACGCCCGCCCGGACGGCCCGGTTCACTTTCGACGGGAAGACCTATACCGCCCTCGAAGGCGATACCGTCGCCTCCGCATTGCTGGCGCACGGGGTGCACCTGCTCGGCCGTTCGTTCAAATATCACCGCCCGCGCGGCATTCTCTCCGCCGGGCCGGAGGAGCCGAACGCGCTGCTCGATGTCTCGCGGGCTGCGTCCCGCCGCCAGCCGAATGTGCGCGCCACCGTCCAGGAAGTGTTCGATGGCGCACGGATCTCGTCACAGAACCGCTGGCCGTCGCTGAAGCACGATATCGGGGCATTCAACGACCTGTTGTCGCCGTTCTTCGCCGCCGGTTTCTACTACAAGACCTTCATGTGGCCGAGGGAGGCATGGCACAAGCTCTATGAGCCCTTCATCCGCCGTGCCGCAGGTCTCGGCGAGGCGCCGAAGGAAGCCGATACGGATCACTACGCCAGCCGCTACGTGCATTGCGACGTGCTTGTCGCCGGTGCCGGCGTCGCCGGACTGACGGCGGCGCTCTCGGCCGCGGCTTCCGGCCAGAAGGTCATCCTCGTCGACGAACAGCCGGAAGTGGGCGGCGCGCTGCATCACGACAGCTCCACCACGATCGACGGACGGAACGGTTATGACTGGGCGCAGGACGCCGCTGCACGGTTACGGGCCATGCCGAACGTCACTCTGCTGACCCGAACGACCGTATTCGGTTATTACAATCACGGCTTCCTCGGCCTTGCCGAACGCGTCACCGACCATATCGCCCTGCCGGGCAGGGATCTGCCTCGCGAACGGCTCTGGCAGGTGCGTGCCAAGCGTGTGCTCCTGGCGACCGGCTCGATCGAGCGACATATGGTATTCGCCAACAACGACCGTCCGGGCATCATGCTGGCGTCCGCTGCGCGCAGCTTCCTCAACCATCACGGCGTCGCCGTCGGCCGCACGGTCGGCGTCTATACGGCTCATGATTCGGCCTACGAGGCCGCCTTCGATCTGAAACGGGCCGGCGTCTC
This sequence comes from Neorhizobium sp., assembly GCA_052038935.1. Classification (GTDB taxonomy): domain Bacteria; phylum Pseudomonadota; class Alphaproteobacteria; order Rhizobiales; family Rhizobiaceae; genus Neorhizobium. The sequence goes on from JBQGDG010000412.1 coordinate 2,280, forward strand.
GATTGCGGCGATCGTCGACAATCGCGACAAGCCGGGCGAGGCCGTCCTGGCGGAAGCGCGCGCACTCGGCATCGACGTGCTGACCGGCCATGCGGTGGTGGATACGTCCGGACGCCTGCGGATCAACTCGATGACCGTGGCCCGCAACGGCAATTTCGACCGCCGCAGGATCAAGGTCGATGCCCTGATCGTTTCCGCCGGCTGGACACCCTCCGTCCATCTCTTCTCCCAGTCACGCGGCAAGCTGAAATTCGATGAGGCGAACCAGCGCTTCGTGCCCGATATCTATGCGCAGGACAGCATCTCCATCGGCGCATGCAAAGGCACAGACAATCTTTCGGAACTGATCGACGAAGCCATCACCGCCGGTGGCGGCCAGGTTGCAATATCGGGCGAGAACCGTTTCGAATGGACCGGCGGCATGATCGGCGCGGCCGAAGGCGCGGGCCCGGAGCATGCGGTCAAGGCCTTTGTCGATTTCCAGCACGACGTAACGGCCAAGGACATCCGTCTTGCGGTGCGCGAAGGGATGCATTCGATCGAGCATATCAAGCGGTTCACCACCAACGGCATGGCGTCCGACCAGGGCAAGCTTTCCAACATGCATGGCCTGGCGATCGCCGCTGAAATGCTCGGACGGCCGATCCCGCAGGTGGGCCTCACGACATTCCGCGCGCCCTATACGCCGGTGACCTACGGAACGCTGATCGCCCATTCCCGCGGAGATCTGTTCGATCCGGCGCGCAAGACGCCGATGCACGGCCTCGAGGCGGCCGAAGGCGCCGAGTTCGAGGATGTCGGCAACTGGAAACGCGCCTGGTACTTCCCCAGACGCGGCGAAGACATGGCGGCCGCGGTCAATCGCGAATGCAGGACGGTGCGAGACATCGGCGGGGTGTTCGATGCTTCGACCCTCGGCAAGATCGAAGTGGTCGGCCCGGATGCCGCCCGGTTCCTCAATCTGCTCTACACCAATGCATGGGACACACTGAAGCCGGGCAAGAGCCGCTACGGCATCATGACGCGCGAGGACGGTTTCATCTATGACGACGGCGTCGTCGGTCGCCTGGCGGAAGACCGCTTCCATGTGACCACCACGACGGGCGGCGCGCCGCGGGT
>JBQGDG010000413.1:0-1576 GCA_052038935.1 Neorhizobium sp.
CATCTTCGCCGCCCGCCGCATCTGGCGGACGAGCTCGGTCTCCCGGTCGCGGAAGAACCGTGCATGCTTGACGTCGGAGACCCGTGCCGATGGCAGCATCGGGAAGGTCACGACGGAAATTTCCCAGAGATCGGCCTCCAGGATGCGCCGCACCCCGGTCTTGGCGTCGGTTCGGGCCCTGACGGTGCGAAAGCCGATCGACAGCCCGTCCAGCGCCCCGGATTTCATCAGCGACAGCACTTCCCGCGAGCGGGCGACGCCGGGCGACAGCACGCCCTCGACATAAAGCCCGCGGGCGTCCTCGCGGATCGTCTTCCAGGCGCCGATCGGTTCGTTCGGATCGTGCTGGTAGAGCATCCGCACCCCCGGCGCGCCGCGGGCGACCAGCGAGTTCAGGAATGCGCCGCGCTCGATCCGGTCCTTGCCGAGATCGACCTCTCCGAAGACGCTGGCATAACCGGCAAACGTGCCGTCGCCGGCGATCCCGGCCAGCTCCAGATTGGCGAATTTGCGCGCAGTGGGGCGCGGCCCGCGGTAAGCGTGCATGCGTGTCTCCTGAATTTTCCGAATTTGCGTCTTCCCGGCAGCGACCGTCCGGTCACTCCGGCCGCTTTCCGTACCGCTCCGCCACCCGCGACAATGCCCCCAGCACCCACCAGGCGCAGAGGCTTGCCGCAGTCGACCCGGCCAGCATGGTCTCCGGCCCGGAAAGATCGCCGCCGATGCCGAGCCGCTCCACGAGCCACAGGCCGGTCGGGCCGCCGAAGATCAGGCCGCATGTCAGCCCGGTGGCGAGACGGCTCGCCGCCTCGCGGCGGCTCTTCGGCAGGAGATAGATCAGCGATATGCCGGCTCCGGCGAAAGCCCCGGCCGTCTTCGCCGCCCAGACGCCGAACAGCGCGCCCGGATCATGTCCAAGGTCAGCCATTGTTAATCTCTCCCGGCTAGAATGAGCGTGCAGGATGCGCCGGTCACCCTGCAACCGCCGTCCCGGCCACGCGCGCTCAACCACCACTTCAAGTGGCAGCCTTTCCCTCAATGTCCTGAATCGGTTAGCCGCCAGTCTTCACAGGTTGAATCCGGTGCTTCAGGCGTTGAGTGAAGCACCTTGGAACGTCGCGGCGGATCGTCCGGCATGCCGGACTTCGCCCCGATCCGCCCAAACCCCGGCTCAGTATCCCACCGCCTCGCGCTTTTCCGCATCGGTCAGGAAATCCGCCGCGCCGACGCGGGCCCAGAGCGCCTCGCGCTCGCCGGCAAGCCCCGCGATCCGGTCGAGATCGGGTTCCAGCCTCAGCCCTTCGCCATAGGTGTCCGACAGCCAGGCGGAAAAGCTTGCCGCCGTCCGCACGATCAGAGGCAGGACCGTCAGGCGGTAGAAGGCGCGATTGGCCTCCTGGTAGTTGGCATAGGTGTTGTCGCCGGGAATGCCGACCAGCATCGGCGGCACGCCGAGCGCCAGCGCGATGTCGCGCGCCGCGCCGTTTTTCGCCTCGATGAAATCCATGTCCTTGGGCGAAAGCCCCATCGCCTTCCAGTCGAGCCCGCCTTCGAGCAGAAGCGGCCGCCCCGCATT
>JBQGDG010000414.1:0-10558 GCA_052038935.1 Neorhizobium sp.
GCGGAAATCAACAAGCTTCTGAAAATGCACCGCCAGATGGCCGACATGATGAAAATGATGGGCGGCAAGGGCAAGGGCGGCATGATGAAGCAGATGATGGGCGGCCTCGCCTCCAAGATGGGCCTCGGCGGCATGGGCGGAATGGGCGGCATGCCCGATCTTTCCAAGCTCGACCCCAAACAGCTCGAAGCTCTGCAGAAGCAGGCCGAAGCCGCCGGTCTCAAGCCGGGCGGCATGCCCGGAGGCGGATTGCCTGGCGGCATGGGCGGTCTTCCCGGCCTGGGTGGAGCGAAGCTCCCCGGCCTCGGCGGCTTCCCGGGACTGCCCGGCAAGAAGAAATGAGGGAGGACGCGCATGATTGATCCGGATGTGAAGACCAGGCTCTCCAGTTACCGCCAGTCGATCGACAATATCGATGCGGCACTGGTGCACATGCTGGCCGAGCGGTTCCGCTGCACCAAGGAAGTGGGCCACCTCAAGGCCCAGTACGAATTGCCGCCGGCCGATCCGGCGCGCGAGGAATACCAGATCGAACGCCTCCGCCGGCTGGCGAAGGAAGCCAATCTGGACCCGGATTTCGCCGAGAAGTTCCTGAACTTCGTCATCAAGGAAGTCATCCGGCATCATGAAGCCATCGCCGCCGAACACGGCGGTGCGAAAGAGACTGCCTGAACAAACCCCAATGAACGAGCCCGTCTGCCGACGGCCTCGACCAGAACCCGGACCGCCGGAGGGCGGCCCAGATAAACCAAGGAGTAAATACAATGTCCCTCAAGATTCGTCTCGCCCGCGGCGGTTCCAAGAAGCGTCCTTACTACACCGTCGTCGTTGCCGACGCCCGTTCGCCGCGTGACGGCCGCTTCCTCGAGAAGGTCGGTTCCTGGAACCCGATGCTCGGCAAGGAAGACGCAAAGCGCGTCGAGCTGAACGCCGAGCGCATCCAGGAATGGCTCGCCAAGGGCGCGCAGCCGACCGACCGCGTCCTGCGCTTCCTCGCCGAAGCCGGCATTTCGACCCGCGACGCCAAGAACAACCCGGAAAAGGCAAAGCCGGGCAAGAAGGCTCAGGAACGCGCCGCCGAGAAGGCCCAGAAGATCGAAGACGCCAAGGCAGCTGCTGCAGAAGCCGCAGCGGAATAATCCGGCATCCTGCCGTTGGACGGGCGGTGCGGTAACGCACCGCCCGTTTTGCTGTTTGCAACCCCGACCTTCCGCTTTGGACGTTTCGGAGTTAAATGAGCATTGAAACCGAAGGGACCGGCCCCGTATGAAAAAGCTCGAAAACCCCATCCTGATGGCGACGATCGGCGCTGCACAAGGCCTGCGGGGCGAGGTGCGGGTAAAATCCTACACGGCCGACCCGACCGCGCTCGGCGACTACGGCAACCTTCATTCGGACGACGGCCGGGTTTTCGAGATTCTGGAAATCCGCGAAGCCAAGACCGTCGCCATCGTCCGGTTCCGGGGCATCAACGACCGCAATGCAGCCGAAGCGCTGAACGGCCTCGAACTCTTCATCGAGCGGGACAACCTGCCCGACGAGGAACTCGACGACGACGAATTCTACTATGCCGATCTCGAAGGGCTCGAGGCGGTCGATGCCGATGGCAAGAGCTACGGCACGGTGAGCGCCGTCTTCGACTTCGGCGCCGGCGACCTGCTGGAACTGAAGGGTCCCGGCCGCAGGCCTGCGCTCATTCCCTTTTCGGAAGCCGCCGTCCTCGAAATAGATCTCGAAGCCGGCAAGATCCTTATCGATCCCGACGCGGCGGGCCTGATCGAACATCCCGACGACAAGGATCCGTCCGCCCCGGGCAACGGCCCCGAGAACAAGTAATGGCTTTCCGCGCCACCATACTGACGCTCTATCCGGAAATGTTTCCGGGCCATCTCGGTTATTCGCTTTCCGGCAAGGCGATGGAACGGGGCGACTGGACACTCGAAACTGTGCAGATCCGCGATTTCGCCGCTGACAGGCACCGCACGGTGGACGATACGCCGGCCGGCGGCGGCGCCGGCATGGTGCTGAAACCGGATATCCTGGCAAGAGCGATCGATTCGGTGGCCGACAGCGCCCGCCCCCGCCTGCTGATGAGCCCGCGCGGGATGCCACTCACCCAGAAGCGTGTCCGCGAACTGGCCGACGGTGACGGCGTGGTGATCGTCTGCGGTCGTTTCGAAGGCGTCGATCAGCGCGTCATAGATGCCCGCGGCCTCGAGGAGGTTTCGATCGGCGACTACATTCTTTCCGGCGGCGAACCGGCGGCCCTGACCCTGCTCGACAGCGTTATCCGCCTTCTGCCCGGCGTCATGGGCAACGTCCATTCCGGCACCAACGAAAGCTTCGAGCACGGGCTGCTCGAACATCCGCATTATACGAGGCCGCAGGTCTTCGAGGGGCAAGAAATCCCCGCCGTACTGACATCGGGCAACCATGCCGCGATCGAGACGTGGCGGCTCGAACAATCGCTGCGCCTGACCGGCGAGCGCCGCCCGGATCTGCTGGATCGTTCGGACGACAATTAAGCGGAGCCCCTCGTCCGCCTGCCGGCACCTTCTCCCCGCATGCTGGGAGAAGGACATAGGCCGCACCGTCGAGGTTCCCCCTCGCCTCGTTTACGGGGAGAGGGTGGCCGAGCGTGGCGGAGGTCGCGTGAGGGGACGCACCCTATCTCCTCCTCATCCCGTCACGAAGTAATATACCGTCAGCGCCGTTCCCACGCCGACGACACACCAGCGCAGCACGGCCTGCGGCACCCGCCGTGCCAGCCACACGCCGGAATAGCCGCCGAGCGCACCGGCCGGGATCATCACCAGGGCATGCGGCCACGACACCACGCCGCCACCGATGAAGACGACGATCGCCACCGCAGCGATCAGCGTTGCGAAGAGGTTCTTCATCGCATTGAGGTGATGGTAGGAGCCCCCTGTCGTCAGCCCGAGTACGGCGAGCATCATGATGCCCATGCCCGCCCCGAAGAAGCCGCCATAGATGGCATTGAGGAACTGGCTGACGATACTGCTTGCACTGTTCGCACTGCTCTCCGCCGACGTCTTGGGCCGAAGCCAGGGGCCGGCCGCAAAAATCGCCGTCGCGGCCGCGAGCAGCCACGGCACGAGCGCCCGGAAGGAAGGATTGTCGAGCGACAGCAGGATCAGCGCGCCCGCCAGCGCCCCGGCAAGCGAAACGATGCCGAGCACGACGATGCTGCGCCAGCGATGGCCGATTTCGGCCCGGTAGGCGAGCGTCGACGTCACATAGCCGGGAAACTGGACGATCGACGAGGTGGCATTGGCCGAAATCGGCGGCACTCCCGCCAGCGTCATCGCACCGAAGGTGAGGAACGTCCCGCCTCCGGCGATGGCATTGACGGCGCCCGACAGAAAGCCGGCCGCGGCAAGCAGCAAGATCATGGTGATCGTCATCTGATATTTCCTCTTCCCGGAAAACCGGATATCCGGTTCGCGGCAGGGCATCAACGATGCGCGAGACAAAAATCGCGACAACGGGATGACAAACGCCCGGCATTAGTGTATTGCCGCCCGCGGAAATGGGAAAACTCCCGTCGACCAGCAACAAAGAATGGCGAATTCGCCGGCCGCAAGGCACGTCGCGAGGCCCTCTCGGAGAGAGGCGACCAAGGACGTTGGCGCTCTGGCTGTTTCAGAAGAACTGAAAAGGTTTGACCGATGAACATCATCCAGCAGCTGGAAGCCGAACAGGCAGCCAAGATCGAAGCTCAGCGCAAGCTTCCCGAATTCTCCCCGGGCGACACCGTCCGCGTCAACGTCCGCGTTCGCGAAGGTAACCGTACCCGCGTACAGGCTTACGAAGGCGTCTGCATCGCCCGCTCCGGCGGCGGCATCAACGAAAGCTTCACCGTTCGCAAGATCTCCTACGGCGAAGGCGTCGAGCGCGTATTCCCGGTCTATTCGCCGCTCGTCGAAAGCGTCGAAATCGTTCGCCGCGGTAAGGTCCGCCGCGCCAAGCTCTACTACCTGCGCGACCGTCGCGGCAAGTCGGCTCGTATCGTCGAGAACACCGGCACCCGCGCCCGCAAGCTGAACGAAGCCGAGCGCGCCGCCGTTGCCGAGGAAAAGGCACGTATCGAAGCCGAAAAGGTAGCAGCAGCCCAGGCGCTGGCAGCCGAAAAGGCAGCGCAGGAAGCAGCCGAAGCAAAGGCTGCGGAAGAAGCAGCCAAGGCTGCCGAAGCTTCCGCAGAATAAGAATTGCCGATCCGGCATGTGAAAAAGGCGACCTTCGGGTCGCCTTTTTTGTTGCCGGTCTACCGGGTGCTTCCCGGGTGTATCGAGGGCGGCACGTCCGCCGCGTGGCGTCCAAGCATCCTGCCGACGATAATGACCAGCACCCCTGCTGCCGCAAGGCAGGCGGCGAGGAAGAACATCGGCAGGATATTGCTGCCGGTCGCATCGTTGATCCACGGCACCACGTTCTGGGCAACGAAGCCGCCGAGATTGCCGACGGAATTGATCGCTGCGATGCCCGCGGCCGCTCCCGCCCCCTTGAGAAAGCGCGACGGCAGGCTCCAGAACACCGGCTGGCCGGCGAAGATGCCTGCGGCGGCGATGCACAGGAAGACGAACTGAACCGTCGGCGTCGTGACGCTGGCCGACAGCGCCAGCGCGATCGCGCCGATAAAGGCCGGGCCGACGATATAGGGCGTCTTCTTTTCCGTCTTGTCGGCAGCCGCCGGCACGACCCACAGCGCCACCGCCACGATCAGCCACGGAATGACGTTGATGAAACCGTTGGTCGTGTTGGAAACGCCGAACCCCTTGACGATGGTGGGCAGCCAGTAGCTCAACCCGTAGGCGGCGAGCGGAAAGCCGACATAGCAGAGCGCCATCAGCAGGACGCGGGGATTGATGAGCGCCTTGAACCCGTGATCGGCATCCGCCTCCATTCCGGCATTCTCACGCGCCAGCCGCTCCTTCAGCCAGTCCTTTTCCTCCTGGTTGAGGAACTTCGCCTTTTCCGGTGTATCGTCGAGATAGAAGAAGGTCACGACACCGGCGACGACCGCCGGCACGCCGGTGGCGAGGAAGACCCATTCCCAGCCCTGGAGGCCGAGGAAACCGTCGAGGTCGAGCAGCATGCCGCCGAGCGGCGCACCGATCGCGTTCGCGAGCGCGCTGAAGATCATGAACAGGCCCACCATGCGACCACGATAGTCCTTCGGGAACCAGAGCGTCAGCAGATAGAGCACGCCGGGGAAGAAGCCCGCCTCCGCCACGCCAAGCAGGAAGCGCAGGATGTAGAACATCGTCATGTTCTGCGTGAAGGCGAGCGCGATCGTCACCATGCCCCAGGAGACGAGGATGCGCGCGAACCAGATGCGCGCGCCGAAACGGGTAAGGAACAGGTTGGCGGGCACTTCGAAGATGAAATAGCCGATGAAGAACAGAGATGCGCCGAGCCCGTAGGCGTATTCGCTCATGCCGAGCGCATCGACCATGTCGAGCTTGGCATAACTGACGTTCTGACGGTCGATATAGGCGATGAGATAGAGGATGCCGAGAAACGGCATCAGGCGCCAGGTAATCTTGGAAATAGTCTGATTTTCGGAAACCAATTCATGCCTCCTGGCCGAGCGGCCAAACACTCAAATCAATCCCATGAAATTAGTTGCGGCGGCACGCTCGACAAGTGCCGGTCGAAAGGAGTTCGCGGCAAGCAGCGGTTCCGGAGAATGGTTGTGCTTGTAACCGCGGTGAAATTGGTGTGACGTGGCCGACATCAGTTTTATGAGGAACACCATGTTGAACCGACGCGCCATACTTGCCGCCGCTCTCGCCACCGCCCTTGTCCCGAATTTTTCGTTCGCCCAGGACCTGCCGGACCTGAAGGGCCGCACGGTCGTCGTGGTTACCGAGAACGCCTACCCGCCGCTGCAGTTCGTCGATCCGAAATCCGGCGAGGCGATCGGCTGGGAATATGACGCGATGAACGAGATCGGCAAGCGGCTGAACTTCAAGGTCGAGTATCGAAACGTCAGCTGGGACGCCATGATGCAGTCCGTTTCCGACGGCCAGTACGACATCGGCATGACCGGCATCACCATCAAGGACGAACGCAAGACGCAGGTCGATTTCTCCGAACCCTACATGCGGTCGGAACAGTTCATGCTGGTGCGCGGCGATGAAACGCGCTTTGCCGACGAGAAGGGTTTCGCCGCCGTGGAAGATGCCCTCATCGGAGCCCAGCCGGGAACCTCGCCGTTCTACACCGCGGTCTACAACATCCTGGACGGCAACGAACAGAACCCGCGCATCAAGCTCTTCGAGACCTTCGGCGCGACCGTACAGGCCCTGCGGGCGGGCGATGTCGATCTCGTGCTCACCGACAGCGTCGCCGCCAAGGGTTACGTCGACGCCTCCGGCGGCAAGCTCAAGGTCGTCGGCGGGCCGCTCGGAGCCGAAGACTTCGGCTTCATCTTCGCGAAGGGCTCCGACCTCGTCGCACCGGTCAATGCCGCGATCGGCGCGCTCAGGGCCGATGGCACGCTGGATGCGCTGAACAGGAAGTGGTTCCTCGACTACAAGATGGGCCAATGATCGGCCGGGCTGGAAAGTCCGCCGGGAAAAAACGCTGATGGCACTGCAGACCTTGCCGCGATCGGGCGGCGACGGGGATCGGCCGTGGTGGCTCTATGCGGTCGTTGCGATCGGCATGGCTATCGCCGTGGTCGTCGCCGTCAACGACCTCTATTCCCAGGTCTTCGCCACGGTCTCCCGCGGGATCGGCATGACGGTCTTCGTCACCGTGACGGCCTTCGCGCTCGCCTCGGCGCTGGGCCTTCTCATCGCGCTTGCTGGGCTATCCGACAGCCTCGCCCTTCGCCAGGCGGCCCGTTTCTACGTCGAGGTGATTCGCGGTATCCCGATCCTGGTGCTGCTGTTCTACATCGCCTTCGTCGGCGCTCCCGGTCTCGTGGATCTCTACAATCTCGTGATTGCGCCGCTGGTCGAGAAAGGTTGGGCCGCGCAGGCGCAGGTGCGCGATCTGTCGCTGATGTGGCGGGCGATCATCGCCCTGATGATCGGCTATTCCGCCTTCATCGCCGAAATCTTTCGCGCCGGTTTCCAGTCCGTCGACAAGGGACAGATCGAAGCCGCCATGGCGCTCGGCCTGAACCGCGTCCAGCGCTTTCGTCTGATCGTTTTCCCGCAGGCGATCCGGGTCGTATTCCCGCCGCTTTCGAACGATTTCGTCGCCATGGTGAAGGACAGTTCGCTCGTCTCGGTTCTCGGCGTCGCCGATATCAGCCAGGCCGGCAAGATCTATGCCTCCGGCTCCTTCCGCTTTTTCGAGACCTATTCGATCGTGGCCTATATCTACCTGATCCTGACGATCGGCCTGTCGATCCTGCTCCGTCAGGTGGAGAAGGGCATGCGCGACAAGGGGACGCGGCGATAAGGCACTCGACGTCACCGGGCCACCGAACCGTCGTAAAACCGCCGCCGGAAGGCTCACGACTGTCGTAGCACGAACCGGTCGCGCCCGGCCGCCTTGGCCTGATAGAGCGCTTCGTCGACCACGCGCATCAGGCTCTGTCGGTCCGATCCGGCCTCCGGCGCCATCGCCGCACCGATGCTGAGCCGGGCAACGACCTCCTGCCCCTCGATGGCGAAGGGCTGGCGGAATTCCTCGACCAGCCTCTGGGACAGGCCGGCAAGGGCCGCGGCATCCGGCGGCGCCGGGACGAAGATGGCGAATTCGTCGCCGCCCATCCTGACGACGACCTCCTGCGCCCTCAGGCAGCCGGTGATCCGTTCGGCCGCCTTGGTCAGCACCTCGTCGCCGGCATGATGGCCAAACCGGTCGTTGATCGCCTTGAACCCGTCCATGTCCAGATAGAGAACGCCGAAGGACTGGTGGGAAGAGAGCGCGTTGCTCAGCATCACGTCGATCAGCGACGCCAGCGCCGCGCGATTGTAGAAGCCGGTCAGCGGATCGGTCATCGCCGCGAGCCTGAGCTTTTCCTCGGCGAAACCCATGACGAGATTGGTTCTGTGCAGGCGCAGCAGCCCGCTGGCGACTTCGGCGAGCCGCAGGAGATTGCGGATCTCCTCGTCGCTGAAATCCCGCGGTCGCGTATCGAGAAGGCAGAAGGCCCCGACCGGCAGGCCGGGCTCGATCGCCACCGGCGCTCCGGCATAGGAACGGATGCGCGGCTCACCCACCACATAGGGCATATGGCGAAGCTCCGGGTGCCGTTGCAGGTCCGGAATGATCACCGCCTCGTCTTCGAAGACGACACGCGAGCAGATCGAAATGTCGCGGGGGACTTCATCGATCGGGATACCGACCTGGCAGGAAGAGCGCTGCCAGTCCTCGTCGATGAGGTTTACCCCGGCAAACGGCGTGTCGAATATGTCCTTGGCGAGCTGGACGAGTGAGGTCAGTTCCGGGGTAGAATACCCTTCCGCCGAGACCAGAGCCCGAACCGACAGCAACCTCTCCGCTTCATTGACGGGAAGCTGGACCGCGAGAGTCATATAAACCTCCTCCTTCCGCTCCGCGTCCTCATTCGGCAAGCAGGACCGGGACGCGAGAACAGACCGATCAATCTCATTGCTCGCCCCATCACCTAATGTCGAAACAATTGCCGTCAATCGAAAAAACTGCTACTGCAGCCGCCATGGGATCAAAATTCGGATGCCTCGCGACCAATTGCATCGTGCTGCAGGACCACAAGCGTCTGCCGGCACGGTTCTTCGCGCGTGTCTCCGGAGCGCTCTGCGACCGACTTAGCTGAGTAGTGCAGCGACCGGCAGCCGCTTGCTGCCACCCCGGATATTCCCTGAATTCATCAAAGCTTTACGGATGGCAGCCATGAGCGCACCACGCACCCTCTATGACAAGATCTGGGACGATCACGTCGTCTCCGAGGACGAAAACGGAACCTGTCTTCTCTACATCGATCGTCACCTCGTTCACGAGGTGACGAGCCCGCAGGCCTTCGAAGGCCTGCGAATGGCCGGCCGCAAGGTTCGCGCGCCGGAAAAGACGCTCGCCGTCGTCGACCACAACGTCCCGACCTCGGCTGACCGCCACCTCGGCATCAAGAACGAGGAAAGCCGTATCCAGGTCGAGGCGCTGGCCCAGAATGCCTCCGATTTCGGCGTCGAATATTATTCCGAAAAGGATGTCCGCCAGGGCATCGTCCACATCGTCGGTCCCGAACAGGGCTTCACCCTGCCCGGCATGACGATCGTCTGCGGCGACAGCCATACGTCGACCCATGGCGCCTTCGGCTCGCTCGCCCACGGCATCGGCACGTCCGAGGTGGAGCATGTCCTCGCTACCCAGACGCTGGTGCAGAAAAAGGCGAAGAACATGCTGGTCCGCGTCGACGGCACGCTGCCGGCAGGCGTCACCGCCAAGGACATCATCCTCGCCATCATCGGCGAGATCGGTACCGCCGGCGGCACCGGCCACGTCATCGAATTTGCCGGCGAGGCCATCCGCGCGCTGTCGATGGAAGGCCGCATGACGATCTGCAACATGACGATCGAGGGCGGCGCCCGCGCCGGCCTGATCGCGCCGGACGAAACGACCTTCGCCTATATCAAGGACAAGCCCCGCGCACCGAAGGGCAAGGCCTGGGACATGGCGCTCGACTACTGGAAGACGCTCTATACCGAGGAAGGCGCCCATTACGACAAGGTCGTGGTGCTCGACGCCGCCAACCTGCCGCCGATCGTCTCCTGGGGTTCGTCGCCGGAAGATGTCACCACGATCGAAGGCGTCGTTCCGGACCCGGACGAAATCAAGGATGAGACCAAGCGGGCCTCCAAGTGGCGCGCGCTGGAATATATGGGCCTGAAGCCGGGCACCAGGATGACCGAGATCGCGGTCGATCGCGTCTTCATCGGCTCCTGCACCAACGGCCGCATCGAGGACCTGCGCGCCGCCGCCAAGGTCGTCGAGGGCCGGAAGGTTGCATCCACCGTGGCGGCGATGATCGTGCCGGGTTCCGGCATCGTCAAGGAACAGGCGGAAGCGGAAGGCCTCGACAAGGTCTTCAAGGATGCGGGTTTCGAATGGCGCGAACCGGGCTGCTCGATGTGTCTTGCCATGAACGACGACCGGCTGAAACCCGGCGAGCGGTGCGCCTCCACTTCGAACCGCAATTTCGAGGGACGCCAGGGCTACAAGGGCCGTACCCATCTGGTCTCGCCGGCCATGGCCGCAGCCGCCGCCGTCGCCGGGCATTTCGTCGATATCCGCGAGTGGAAGTGAATATCTAGCAATCGGCGCGCCGCCGCTCATCCGGCTGCCGCCACCTTCTCCCCGTTCTTACGGGGAGAAGGACAATACACCACAGCCTCTCCGTTTATCTCGGGCTCCGAGTTGGGTACGTCACCTCTCCCCCCGCATGCGTGAGAGGGTCAGGGGCAGGGGCAATCCTTCATGCCGTAACCTAGCTTACCCGACCACCCTTACGACCGTCCCTTTTCGCAAATGCGGCAGGAGCCGCTTCATGTCCCGCGGATGCACCGCCACGCAGCCGGCCGTCGGCTGGTAGCCGGGC
>JBQGDG010000415.1:0-18705 GCA_052038935.1 Neorhizobium sp.
CAGCGTAACCGCGTCCATCTCGCCAAGATGCTGAAGGCCGGCGGCAACGTTCTCCTCCTCGACGAACCGACCAACGACCTCGATACCGAAACGCTCGGTGCGCTGGAAAGCGCGCTCGAAAACTTCGCCGGCTGCGCCATCATCATCAGCCACGATCGCATGTTCCTCGACCGCCTGGCGACGCATATCCTCGCGTTCGAAGGCGACGGCCATGTCGAATGGTTCGAAGGCAACTTCGAGGACTACGAGCAGGACAAGGTCCGCCGCCTCGGACCGGATGCGCTGAACCCCGGCAGCCAGGCTTACAAGCGTCTGACGCGCTGATGAAGATGCGGGCGGGCCGGCGCGCGCCGTTCCGCTCCCGGCAGACGGATGAAAGGGCGGCCCGGTGCCGCCCTTTTTTATATCGGGCGTAGACGTGGGTTGCGTCGGAGTGATACTTCATATAAAGATATCTTTATATGTTGATTGCTGAGGACTGCTGATGCGGCTGCCGCTCGATACCCTTGTTGATGTGCTGAAGACGGTCGGGGAGCCGACGCGCTTCCGGCTTCTCGCGCTTCTCGCACGCGGCGACCTGACGGTGACCGATCTTACGGAGATCCTCGGGCAGTCGCAGCCGCGGATATCCCGTCATCTGAAGCTGCTCGCAGAGGACGCCCTGATCGATCGCTATCAGGAGGGTGCCTGGGCCTATTTCCGGCTGCGGCACGAGGGAGCGGGCGCCAAGGTAGTGAGAACCCTGCTTGCGACCGCGATGGAGGACGATCCCGTCCTGCTGAGGGACAGCGAGCGGCTGGCCGCCGTCAAGCGGCAGCGGGCGGAACGGGCGCAGGATTATTTCAGCCGGAATGCATCGGAGTGGGATGAGCTGCGGCGCCTGCATGTCAGCGATACGACCGTCGAAAAGGCACTGTTGCGGCTGGTAGGGACGAAGCCGATCGATTCGCTTCTCGATCTCGGAACCGGGACGGGCTGGATACTCCAGCTCCTCGCACCGCATTATCGTCGGGCGGTCGGGGTGGATGCGAGCCGCGACATGCTGACGGTCGCGCGTGCCAATCTCGACAAGGCGGGCATCCTCAAGGCCTCCGTGCGCCATGCCGACATTCTCAACCTCACGCTGGACGGGCAGGATTTCGATCTCGTCACCATCCACCAGGTCCTGCATTTCCTCGATCAGCCCGAACTTGCAATCGCGGAAGCCGCGCGCGTCCTGAGGCCCGGCGGGCGTCTTCTCATCGTCGATCTCGCGCCGCATGCGCTGGAATATCTGCGTGAGGACCATGCGCATGTGCGGCTCGGCTTCTCCCATGACACGATCGGCGACTGGCTCGACAAGATCGGGCTGGAAGTCGAGCAGGCGATCGATCTGTCGCCGGACAAGGACGGTGGCCTGACGGTCACGATATGGCTGGCGCGGGACCGCCGCATGCTCGTTGCCGACGCCAGACCCGTGGCTGCAGTTTCGGCTCTTCAGGAGGGATGATCATGAACCAGAGGATTGCTGACGACCGGGACCTGAAGATTTCCTTCGAGTTCTTTCCGCCCAAATCCGAGGAAATGGAAGCCCAGCTGTGGGAAACCGTGGAGCGCCTTGCGCTCTGGCAGCCCGAGTTTGTCACGGTGACCTATGGTGCCGGCGGTTCCACCAAGGAGCCGACGCTGGCGGCGGTGAGCAGGATCATCGACGACACGAAACTGCCGACGGCCGCTCATCTGACCTGCGTGGATGCCTCGAAGGACGAGGTGCGCGCCGTCGTGGAGGAATACCGGGCGGCCGGTGTACGCCGGATCGTGGCGCTGCGCGGCGATCCGTCCGCGGGGATCGGCACTTCCTACATCCCACACCCCGAAGGTTTCGTGGAGACGGCTGATCTGGTGCGTTCGCTCGCCGAATACGGGGATTTCGACATTTCCGTATCGGCCTATCCGGAAATGCACCCGGAGAGCGCGAACATGGCGGCGGATATCGACGTGTTGAAACGCAAGGCGGATGCGGGTGCGACGCGCGCCCTGACACAGTTTTTCTTCGATAACGATGTCTTCTTCCGCTACATGGACGAGGTTCTGGCCGCCGGGATCTCCATCCCCGTCGTGCCGGGCGTCATGCCGATCCAGAACCTGACGCAGCTCAAGCGGTTTGCGCGCCGCTGCGGTGCGTCGGTTCCAAGCTTTCTCGACGACCGATTCGACGGGCTCGACGAAAAACCCGAGGAACGGGCCAAGGTCGCGGCAGATGTGGCGGCCGAACAGATCGAGGATCTCATCCGCCGCGGCATGGACCACGTGCATCTCTATACGATGAACCGAGCGCCGCTCGTTTCGGCCGTTCTCGACCGTGTCGGCTACCGGCCTGCAAATGCGAAGGCCGTTGCCGCCGCCTGAACCGAGATCGGTGCCCCGGCCGCGGAGCGCCAGCGACACGTGAAAAACGCACGCTCCGGAGAGCGTGCGTTTCGTGGAAGCTCGTTACATCAAACGGTCATGAGTGAAGATGGTATCGGCAGAATTACGGCTTCAGATGAAGAGCATAGAAGCTACGAATACGAAGGCTGCACTGATTACCAGGAGATTGAGGGGGTATGATCGTCCCATGTCTGCCTCCTTGCGTTGACCGGTAAACTTTATGTCCGTTTTGCGTCAGCGCAAAGCCGTTTCTATGACGCAGCGCAGCAACCGGCGATGACGCCGGATGAGCATCCGGCCGCAAGTTTCTGTTTTTAAAATATTTTCTTGTTTGCTTCAGGTGTGGAAAAAACTTGCCGGATTGTTAATGTCGGTAGTTTTGCGTTATCGATTTGCCGCGTTCGCGTCTAAGGCCGAAGCCGAAGCAGCCGGCCGTCGAGCATCAGCAGTCCCGCTGCGATGACGCCCATTCCGGCAAGATCGGTCCAGCTCAACCGCTCGCCGAGGAACAGCGCACCGAGCAGAATCGCGCTCGGCGGCACGAGCAGCGTCACGAGAGAGACATTGGTCGCACCGGCCATATCGAGGATCCTGAAAAAGAGAAGATACCCGAGCGCCGTCGAGATCAGCGCCAGCCCGACGACGGCACCGATGGCTTCGATCGAAGGCGCCGGCAGGAGCCAGGGCTGATCCGCCACTATCGCCACCGGAAGGATCATCAGAGACGAGGCCGTGAGCTGCCCGGTCGCGGCAACCGGTGCCGCCACGCCTCTGAACCGCTTTCCGTAGATGCTGGCAAATCCATAGGAAATGGCTGCGCCGATCGGCAGGACCAATGCCCAGAGCGGTATGGACGCGGAGTTCGACAGGCTGGGGCCGATCAGGATCGCGGTACCGACAAGGCCGGTAAGGCAGCCGGCGAGCTTGTTGGCCGAGAGTTTTTCATCCGTCGTCAGGCGGTTTGCGATCAGAACCGTCCAGATGGGGGTGGTGGCATTGAGGATGGACGCGAGACCGGCGCCGATCTGGGTCTGGCCGAAGAAGATGAGCGTGTGCGGAAGGGCGTTGTTGATCAGGCCGAGCAGCAGGAATTCGCGATGGCGTGCGACGAGCGTCTGGTAGAGGGCGAGCCTGCCGCGAAGGTAGATATGCAGCGCCAACGCGGCCAGGAACAGGCGCAGGAATACGAGCGTGAAGGGCGGAATCTCCAGGACCGCTATCCTGCCGAAGAAAAACGATCCGCCCCAGAGAAAACCGAGGATGATCAGCAGGAACCAGGCCAGTGCGGTCGGGCGGGAGGAGGTGGTGGCGGTCATGGGACGCTCTCGATTGCTGCGCGCGAGCTTATGATCTCGCGCGCAGAGCGCCACCCGTATCCTGCTCTTGTCCAGAGTATTTTTAGAGGGCGGTCAACAGCGCCTGTGTCGGCCAGCCATCGGCCGGCATGCCGAGGCGCGCCTGTTCCTTCTGCACGGCCTGCCGGGTTCCCGAGCCGAGAATGCCGTCGATCTTGCCGACGTCGTGGCCATGGGCCTGCAGCTTGGTCTGCAGTTCCTTCATCAGGTCGCTGTCGAGGCCCGGCTCGGGAGTGCCCTTCTGATAGGGCGGCGCGCCGGACAGGCGCGTGGCGAAATAGGCGGCGGAGGTCGTATAGATGAACGACTGGTTCCACTGCAGATAGATGCCGAAATTCGGGTAGGCCAGGAAGGCAGGTCCCTTGCGGCCCTGCGGAAGGATGAGGGCCGCGGGCAGATTGCCGAACTTGGTATCGCCGTCGCGCGGGGTTACGCCATGGGAGAACCACTCGCTGGCCGGGATCTCGTTACCGAGACCCGACTTTTCGAAGGGCAGCTCTTCCGGCAGCGTCACTTCCTGCACCCACGGTTCGCCGGGCTTGTAACCCATGCTCTGAATGAATTTCGCGGCCGTCAGGATCGCATCAGGAGCGCTGCCCTTGACGTCGATATGACCGGAATTGTCGCCATCGACGCCGTGGGCGATGATGTCTTCCGGCAGCATCTGGACCTGGCCGATCTCGCCAGCCCAGGCGCCGGTATTGGTTGCCGGCACGAGATCGCCGTGCTGTACCATCTCGATCAGCGCGATCAGTTGCGGGCGGAAGAGTTCGGGCCGGCGGCAATCGTGGGACAGGGTGACGAGGGCGTTGCGGGTGTTGAAATCGCCCTGTACGGCGCCGAAATCGGTCTCCATCGCCCAGAAGGCGGTGATTACGCCGGGCGCAACGCCGAACTCGTTCTGTGCCCGGGCGAACACGTCGGCATACTGCTTCAGCTTCTGGCGGCCGATATCGAGCCGGGCCTGGCTGACGGTCCGCTGGGAGAATTCGAGGAAGGTCTGGCGGAAGACGCCCTGGGCGCGGTCCCGGGAAAGAACCTTCTGGTCGATCTGGGCGCCGGCCAGAGCCTCGTCCACCGCGCTTGCGGGAATGCCCTTGGCGATCGCCTCCTGCTTCACGCCGTCGAGAAAGGTACCGAGATCGCCGCCGCAGGCTGGAGAGGCGGTCTGAGCGAGAGCGGGAGCGGTCAATCCGCCGGCGACGAATGCGGCGAGGGCGAGACGGCGGGTGTCGAGGAAGGTCATGGGCGATCCTGGCGATCTGATCTGGAACGATCTGGGGCGAATGCTTGAAAGTCGCGCACGTGCGGTCTTCACGCATAGCGACAGGCGGCTATGTAGCGCACCGGTTCCGACTTTGCCAGCCGGCCCACCAAAAGGTGATGCCGCTTATTTCGCCGCGGCAACCCAGGCGTTCCAGCTTTTCGCCGAGCCGGAAAACACGTTGATGTCGGTTGGCCCCTTGATGCCCGGAACGACGCCGGTCGCCGTATATTGCCAGAAGGCCCAGCGTCGATCGGCATAGATCTCGCCCGGATGCGCTGCCACGGAGCGAACCCAGAAATGATAGTCGCCGAATGCGCCGACCAGATTGTCGCGGTGAAAATCGACCGATGTGTAGATGATCGGCTTTTTGCCGTAATGCGCCTCGACGCGATCGAGAAAGCGGCGCATGACGGCGCGCACCGTGGTCGCATCGGGTTTCAGCTTGCAGGTCGGCGAGGCATGGTTCCATTCCATGTCGAGCACCGGCGGCAGCATGTTGGCTTCCTTCGGCACGTTGGCGATGAACCAGTCCGCCTGCTCCTCGGGCGTGGAACAGAAATAATAGAAATGGTAGGCGGCGTGGGGAATGCCGGCATTGGCGGCATTGCGCCAGTGCGCGGTAAAGGCGGGGTCCAGCCGGTCCTTGCCCTCCGTCGCCTTGACGAAGACGAAGGCGACGCCCGACTGCTTCACCTGCGACCAGTCGATCGCGGTGCCGTTCCATTTCGACAGGTCGATGCCGTGGACTTCGTGCCTGCCCGGGTGGTTGCGGCCGAAATCCTGTGGGTCGGTGTCCTTGAACTTCGTCTTGCCGACCGATGCAGTGTCCATCAGGTCGTAGCTTGTCGATGTGCAGGCGCTCGCCAGAAGGGCAGTCGCGACGAGGGCGAGTATGATACGGGGCATGAAGGATCCGAACGTGCTTCAACCGGAGCGTCCGCCCGACGATGCCGCACGGGAAGAACCTGAATTTCCTGTTTACCATAACGCCGTAAAGAATGCGTTAGGGCAAGCCCGGTGCCGTTCACGAACTCGCGTCAGCCCTTCCTGCGGATCACCGCATGCCAGGCATAGCCGCGGCCGACTTCTTCGAAGATCATGTCCGCATTCGCCGCTTCGAGATGCCGTTCCAGAACCTCGTAGAGATCCGGGCGCGGCGTGACGTGGAACCGGCCGAGCCATGCCTGAAGGGTCGCGCGGAACCACCGCGGCAGGCGCTCCTGCTGGCCGAAATCGACGATATGCAGGGAGCCGTCCGGTTTCAACGCCGCAAGCGATGTCGCAATCGCGGATTCCCAGGACGGTATCATCGACAGCGCGTAGGAGATCATGATCCTGTCGAAACCGTCTACGCCGAAGTCCTCCGCCTTGAACGCGGTTGCATCGGCGACACGCAGCGTCGGGGGATCGCGGTCGGCGCCGAGATTGACGCGTGCGGTCTGCAGCATCTCGTGGGAGATATCCAGGCCGTAGAGCTTCGCCGCGGGACAGTGGCGCCGCGCCAGCACGAGATTGCGTCCGGTGCCGCAGCCCACCTCCAGAATGCGGGCGCCGGGCGGAGCCTTCAGGCCTTCGATCATACGGTCGCGGCCCAGAAGGTAATATTTGCGCGTCAGGTCGTAGATGTGCCGCTGATAGCGGTACATCCTGTCCATCCGCGCCGCGTGCTCCTCCGTCACGGCGCCGATGCTCATGAAGCTACCCTGGCATAGATGTGAAAGCCGCCGTAGATGGCCGAGCGATCCTGAAGGTTGAGCTCGGCGGAGCGCTGTTCCAGGTAGTGCCATTCCTGGCGAATCGAAGGCGAAAGACGCCCTTCGATGACGCTCTTTTCGGCGGCGGTGCGGAAGATGACGCGGGCGCCGGGTGCCGCGGTACGGTTGATCTCGCTCCACAGCGCATTGAGCTGGAGATCGGTCATCCAGTCCTGCGCGTCGAGGAGGACGAATCGATCGACGGAATTTGCCGGCTTGCGCTCCAGGAGGGCCGTGAAGGTCTCGTGATGCACGGTAACGCGATCGGCGTTCTGTTTGATGGCCCTGTAGTGCTCGGCGCGCAGATAGGTCGGCAGGTGACCTTCTTCCGGATGCGGATAACGACGGGCAAAGGCCTGCCAGGCGAAGTAGTTGTCGCGCAGCGGGAAATGACAGGCGAGCTTTTCCAGTCGGTCGCGCAGAACCGGCGCGATCGAACCGTTCGGAGCGAGGCTCGCGAGCTCGTCATACTGCTGGGGCGGGATGCCGAGACCGAAAAGCGAGCTCTTGCGGCTGGTGACGAAACGGATCAGCGGCCGGTCGAAGAGAGGGGCTATGGCCGCGTCGAAGAACTGCCGCTGCTCGCGGATGGAGCGGGTCTTGGCGAATTCCTTCAGGTCGACGCCGTGCAGGCGGGCAACGACGTGGCCAACGGCAATGAAGCGCCCGAGCAATCCGGTGCGATAGATATTGCGGTTGAAGACCTCGACGCGACGGCGGCCGGTGAGGCCGCGCTTCTGCCAGTAGCTGCGGGTGGCCTCGTCGAGATTCGGCGCGATATGCCGGTCGAAGACACGGCTGTTGGACTTCACGCCATCGACGCCGAACTGGCGCACGACATCCGCATGGGACGGAAGGTGCTTGAAGGCGGCAAGCTTGAGCCGGTTCAAGGCGATGTGATGCCGGTTGAGATCAACGACATCGATCTTCTTCGGCGCGCGCGACAGATAGGCGAGCATGTTGCAGCCGCCCGAACCGATGGTCACGATCGAATGGCCTTCCGCCAGTTCCATCGCCTGCATGTCGACATCCGGGTCTTCCCAGATCTGCGGATAGACGAGGCCGGAAAACAGAAGTCCGAAGAGGCGTTCGGAGAGACCGTGCGGACTGAGCGCCTTGTGCTGGATCAGGGCGTCCTTCAGTTTGCGGTTTCGACGCAACCCACGTTCTTCCACGATATCTGCCATCACCGAATCCCGCCTCATCATGAGTTCCGACGCATTTAGTCCCTTCGTGCTACAGCTTCGTGACGCCGGCTGTGACTTGTCCCCGCCATTTTCCGGGGGCGAAAGAAAGGACTTTCCCCGTCGCGCGCATTTTGCTTGCATGGCGCCGAACAACGAGAGGTGTCGATGCTCAAGCGGTTCTTTCGCGTTTTCGCCGTCGCCATAGCGGTGCTGGCCGTCGGTGTCTGCGGATGGCTCTATTTCGTGCCGCCAAACCTTCTGCGCGTCGGCAGCGGCTATGCGGCGAAGATCGTCTGTTCCAACGTCTTCATCGCCGGGCGCGATCCCGACGCGGTCCTGGCGCTCGATGTCCAGGCGCCCGGGCATCCGCTGCTGCGGTTGATGCGGATCGACGTCGATCGCGAGCTGAAAACCGTTCACGCGGCACTTCTCGGTTCGATCGCGCCGAGCCAGGCTGTCTACGAGGACGGGACGGGCTGTTCGGTGCTTGCCGAGCGGCAGCGGGGCGATCGCCTTCCGCAGCAGGTGGCTGAAGCTACCGGGGATGCTGAAGGCCTGTGGCCGGAAGGGCGGAAAGCCGAAACCGACGAATCGCTTGGCGCAATTCTTTCGGACGTCACGTTAACCGGTCCCGGCATGCGTGCGGCGATCGTGGTGAGAAACGGACATATCGCCGCAGAAATCTATGGGGACGGATTTTCGCAGGACAGCCCGCTTCTGGGGTGGTCTATGACCAAGACGGTCAATGCGGCGATCATCGGACGGCTGATGCAACAGCAACGCCTGCAGGCCGACGAACGCAATCTGTTCCCGCAATGGACAAAGGACGGTCGTGCCGCCATCCGCATCGCCGATCTGCTTTCGATGGAAAGCGGTCTCGCATTCAACGAAAATTACGGAACCGTCGCGGACGTGACGCGAATGCTGTTTCTCGAGCCGGACATGGCCGGTTTCGTCGCGAGCCTGCCGCTGGAGGGCGAAGTCGGCTCGCGTTTCAACTATTCCTCCGGCACGAGCGTTCTCCTGTCCAGGATATGGATGGAGCGGGCAGGGGACCGCGAGGCAGCGCTGGCCTATCCCCGGCAGGCCCTGTTTGCGCCGCTCGGAATGGCGAGTGCGGTGTTCGAGACGGATGCGGCCGGCACGTTCGTCGGCAGTTCATACATGTATGCGACGGCGCGAGACTGGGCGCGTTTCGGGATGCTTCTTGCCCGCGACGGCGTATGGAACGGTGAGCGATTGCTGCCGGAAGGGTTCGTCCGGCAGATGCATGAGCCGAACCGCACATCGGGCGGCCGTTATTCTCTCATGCAGACCTGGCTGCCGCGGCCGGATGCAGGGCTCCCGCCGGATACGTTCATCCTCAGCGGCCACGACGGACAGAACATTTTCGTCATTCCGTCGATGGATCTCGTCATTCTGCGGATGGGACTGACGCCGCGTTCGACGGGCTACGAATCGTTGCCGCTGGTCTCCGCTGTCGTCCGGCGTGTCTCGGAAGACTGATCCGGCTATTTCTGCAGGACGTGCAGCATGTCCTTGCGCTTGGCATCGTAATAATAGCCGCGCGCATAGAGCTTGATCGCGTTGTCGTTCTTGTTGTCGGCCACCAGCCAGGCGCCGCGAAGATACTTGATCGCGTATTTCAGATTGGTCTCGGCATCGAGAAGGCCCTCGGCCGGGCCGTCGTAGCCCATCGACTTCGCGGTCGAATACTTGATCTGCATGAGGCCCCAGTAGCCATTCTTGTGATAGGCCTTTGGGTCGTATTTGCTTTCCCTGTGCACCACGCGGTGGACCAGGGATTCCGGCACTCCGTAGAGACCGGCGTAACGCTTGATCAGCTTGCTGAGGTCTGCCGGCGCTCCGGATGCTGTTTCCGGCAGGGGATCCCCCGGCGCCGGCGGAAATTCGAGCCGGCTGTCGAGCGCCGTGACCGCTGCGACCGCCCGGGGCTGGGCCGCGTAGGCAAGGGTCGACGTTTCCGGGCGGGGCGTCGGTACGACGGATTGCAGGGCGACCATATCCGGCGTCAGTTCCGCCTCGTCCAGCGCGATCGCCTGGGCCGCAGCCGGCTGGATCTGTCCTGCGTCGACCGCGGGGGCAACGGCGGGCGATACGATGCGGTGGCCCTTGCCGATGGTGGTTGCCGCAGGCTGCGCGGAAGCGAGGATGGTGGACGTCTGCTGGCCATTGACCGGCAGCGATTGCGTCGTGGTGAGGGTGGCGGCGGCCGATGCCGTCTGGGTTGCTGCCGGCGCCATCTGGAAGGCAACGAGCGGCGCCATGGTCGGAGACGCCATCGCGGCCGATTGAACCGAGACCGCCTCCGGCGAGGCCGGAACCGGCACGGCGAGACGGCCGGTCTTGGTCAGGGCCACGGTGATCTGGCCATTCGCGGACTGCGCTACGGTATCGGTCGCCACGGACTGCGTTCCGTCCGGCTGTCCGGCATCCGCGACCTGCCGTGGTTCCGCCGTTTCCGACGGCTGCGTCCCGTTGGACGCCATATTGGTTTCACGATCAACGCTCGAACATGCAGCCAGAGCAGACGACATGGCAAGAACCACCGCTGCCTTCCGGCCCACAAATCGCATCATCGCCATTGGGTCGCTTTCATTAAAAATCGTTGCCCAGACCGCCTTAAAACCGCGGAATATGGATTTTCCATTAACCTATTCGATGCAGGCCGACAAGCAGCAAGCGTCAGGCTGCGATACGCCGGTATCCGGCGGTCACCGCGCGGCTGGCAATAAATAGCGTCCGGGGCTTGTGCGAGGCTTTTCCGGAGGTCGACGAGCGGCGGCGCCTGCGGATGAAGCGAGCGGGAAAAACGGCGTAGACGAGCGCCGCGACACCGGCTGCGGCCATAAGCGAAGCCAGCATTGCGACATAGCTCCAGCCGTGGGCCGGGCCATGATCGGCGAATGCCAGCAGGACGGCCGTCAGCAGGACGAGGTAACGGATGCCGGTGAAAGCCTTGGTCGAGAAATGGGTGAAGACCCGCAGAGGACGCGTCTCGGGGAGGTTGTCGTTGTCGGCAAGGCCGTACTGGATGCGAGGATCCTGATAGGCGAAAAGCATGTACAGCATCAGGTAGCCGATGGCGGTCCAGGAGAGCGTGGCCGTCAGCCCCGGGAGATAGAACCGGACGGCGGAGGCCGCAGCCGCAGCTATCGCCCCCACGAGCGCGATGGCGAGAATGGAGGCGGGCACGGTCAGGAAACCGCTCGCGCGGCCCCAGGATCTCGAAAAGGCAGCGACGAGGGCAGCTATCGGATGAGGAGCGAGAAGGAGCGCCGTCGCGATAGCCGTCAACGCAAGCCAGCCCTCAATGGTCATCATCATCCTCCCAGGCGCCTGCGGCACCCGTCATTGTCCGTCAAGCCGCCTCGAAAGGCTGGCCGATGGATTGCATCACGTCTCCGAACCATTTTGCCGTCATATCGAACGGTTTTCCACCCTTGATACGAGGAAATTCGATCGTACGCAGCTTTCCCTGTTGATCTTCGTCGTGACCGGTGACGCCGGACACCTTGTTGAGCGCGCTTTCGACGGCGAGATCGACCATTCCCTGGATGAGGCGGAGATCATCTCCGTTGGCGGGTGCCGAGCGTGCGAAGTAACCCGATTTCTGCACCATGGACCGTTCGGCGCCGAGAAGCGCCGCAAACTGCTTCTGGAACCAGTTGCCGACGTTGATCGTGTCGATCTTGACGTGACCGAAGGCGTCGCGCTTGACACTTTCGCCGGCTGCCTCGCGTTCGGCCACGATCGCATCGAGGCAGGCTCCTTCGGAGACGAACAGCGTCACGAAGCCACGCTTGTCCATGACCTCCTTCAGACGTGCTGCTTCCTTATCGGCGTCGAAGGCCATTTCGGGAAGATAGAGGCCGTCGATGCCCTTCATCTCGGCGCTCATCATGAAGCCGTCGACATATTCGTTCCGCCGGCTCTTCTGCATGTAGGCACGCGCGGTGGCCGCCGTCAGCCAGCCGCAATGGCGGCCCATGACCTCATGGATGACGAGGGTCCGCGGCGCGGCCGACTGTTCGTTGGAGACATTGTCGAAAAACGCCGCCCCGACTTCCGCAGCCGTCCAGGCGCCGAGAGACTGGCGGATCGGCACCACGTCGTTGTCGACCGTCTTCGGCAGGCCGACCACGGTGAGGTCGTAGCCGTTGGCACCGAGATAGGCTGCGAGGTCCGCTGCGGTCGTGTTGGTATCGTCGCCGCCGATCGTGTGGAGGATGGTGACGCCGTCGGCAGCGAGGCGCTCGGCGGCCACCGCAAGCGGGTTCTGACCTTCCTTGACGAGGCCGCGTTTGACGCAATCGGCGGCGTTGGTCAATTTGACGCGGCTATTGCCGATCGGCGAGCCGCCATAACGGTGCAGCAGATGGGCCTTCTCGCGCATCTGCGGGGTGATTTCGATCCTGTCGCCCAGGAGAACGCCTTGATAACCAGAGCGATAGGCGACGAGTTCGGCATCCGGTGCGATATCTGTATAACGCTCGATGAGACCGCCCACGGCGGATGACAGGCAGGGGGCGAGGCCGCCGGCGGTCAGCATTGCTACTCTCTGTCTTGCCATGGATCCTCCGTTGCGCGCATGCGCTATCACCGAAAACGTCATCGGAATGGATGCGACACCAGGCGAGCCGTGTAAAGCAAATTTCTGCGGTGGCGCGGGATAGGCGCTGCTTTTGCCGGAAAGCATATAATCTAATCGTTTCAAGTGATTGCCGGCGCCTATCGCGGTGGCTCTTCCACCGTGTCATCTCCGCAGAGCCTCGCTGCAGGCGAAAGGACCGGGGCTTGCGCCCCGGCGCAGACCGACCGGCGGCCGGCTTCATTGTTCGAAAAACATGAACATAGTTTAATCCGGCGGCGTCAGCTCGCCACATTGCTATTTTGCGCTTTATCTGGTCATTTACGCGCATGATATTCGATTTTTCCTGTCTGCAACTTTCATCCTTCTGGGAGCGTATCGTAGGAGCGGTCGGCGATGCCGCCGGCAATGCCCTCAACCGCGTGGTGGAAGCGATTCGAACCCTTTTCGAGGGTGATCCCGAAACGCGTCGACAGGTCTCATTCTCGATCGCCATCATCGCGCTGTCGGCGAAGATGGCGAAAGCCGACGGGATCGTCACGGAAGCCGAAGTGAAGGCTTTCCAGCAGATATTCGATTTTCCGGACGAAGAGGCCCGCCACGTCGCGCGGCTCTACAATCTCGCCCGGCAGGATGTCGCGGGCTACGAGGCTTATGCGTCCAAGCTCGCAGGACTCTGCGGATCCGGCGCGACGGAAAACTGCCCGATGCTCGAGAACGTCGTGGACGGGCTCTTCCACATCGCCAAGGCCGATGGTCTGGTGCATGAGAAGGAACTGCTGTTCCTCGGGCGGATCGCGGAGATATTCCTCATCACCGACGAGCATTTCCGCCGCATCATGGCGCGGCATGTGCATCTTGACGGCCGCGACCCCTATCTCGTTCTCGGCGTGTCTCGGGAAGATGACTTCTCCGATATCCGCAAGCAGTACCGGCTGCTCGTATCCGAGCATCACCCTGACCGGCTTATCGCACGCGGCGTTCCCGCCTCGCTTCATGCCGCCGCCAACGAGCGGATGGCCGCACTCAACGCCGCTTACGAGGCGATCGAGAAAGAGCGCCGCGCCGCATGACAGAGTTTGCCGCGGATTATGCCGCTGCCACCGTCCGTCCCTCTCCCAATCACGGCGAGCGGGCGAGCGCGCGGAAGCCCGACGCAATCGTTCTCCACTACACCGGCATGCCCGACGCCGATCAGGCCCTGAACTGGCTCTGCAACGAGCAGAGCCAGGTATCCAGCCATTATTTCGTCCATGAGGACGGCCGGGTGGTCCAGCTCGTGCCGGAGACGCGCCGGGCCTGGCATGCCGGCACGAGTTCCTGGGCGGGCGAGGAGGATATCAATTCCTGCTCGATCGGCATCGAGATCGCCAATCCCGGCCATCCGGGCGGGCTGCCCGACTTCCCGGCCGCGCAGATCGAAGCGGTCATCCGATTGTGTCGCGATTGCGGCGGCAGGTGGTCCGTTGCGCCCGAAAGGGTTCTCGGCCACTCGGATATAGCGCCCATACGCAAGGTCGATCCGGGCGAAAATTTCCCCTGGCATATCTTGTATCGCGAAGGCGTCGGTCACTGGGTCGAGGCTTCGCCGATCGGCGGCGGCGGGTTCTTCCAGCTCGGCGAAAGCGGCCAGCCGATAGAAGCGCTGCAGTCCATGCTGGCGCTCTACGGCTATAATATTGAGATCAGTGGCATTTTCTGCGAGCGCACAAAGGGTGTGGTAGAGGCGTTCCAGCGTCATTTCCGACCGAACCTGGTCGACGGGATCGCCGATTTCTCCACCATCGACACGCTGCATCGGCTGCTCAAGTCCCTGCCGAAATACAGCTAGGCGCAAGGATTGCGGTCGTCGCCGGGACATTGCCGGGACGGCTGCTCTTTCGCATTGCCACATACTCTCCGCATTGCGCCGCTTTAACCATCCGGTTCGCGCAATCGTCCTGTAGGCGGGGGTTGCAAAGAAAAACGATCAGGTTTCGTCAAGAGACGCGCCGTCCTTCCGGCGACGCGTCCGAAGGATGTGCGTATTCTTCATCCGCGTGCCTGTCAGGCCGAACCAAGAAGGCGGCCGTATCCGGAGACCGACTTAATTCATGAAAATTCTGGCTGTTGCAGCCGCTGCGGGCATCGCCTTGCTTGCAGCGGGTACCGAATTCGTGCGCGCCGAGGAGGGCGGGGAGCATATTACCGACACAAGGAAACCGGTGGTCCAACCCTGGGAGACGCGCGAGACGGGATCTGTCGCGGAGACGCCGGAACAACGGCTTGCCCTGCGGCGCAACCACTACGAGGAGCTGATCGAGAAATATGCCGGCGAATACGACGTGCCGGCCGAGCTGGCGCTCGCCGTCGTGCAGATCGAAAGCAGCTTCCGGCCGACGGTGAAAGGGTCCGCGGGCGAGATCGGTCTGATGCAGGTAAAGCCTGCCACGGCACGGCTGATGGGGTATAAAGGGGAGGCCTATGGTCTCTATGATCCGGAAACCAATATCCGCTACGGCATGAAATATCTGGCGGGTGCGCATGATCTCGGAGACGGCAAGATCTGCCGCACGATCCTCAAATACAACGCCGGCCACGGAGCGAAGCGGATGAACCCGGTTTCGCAGCGCTATTGCAACAAGGTGCAGGCCGTCATCGACACGATGGAACGTCCGGCGCCGACGGCGACTGCGTCGATAAGCACCGCCGCGCTGGTCTATGGACGGACTTTTCCTCTGGTATTCTGATTCAGGAAACGTCTAGAACTGCCTCCGGCAAAAAGACATTCGGGTGTCGGAGGCGAGAGGGCAAGGCATGGCGGACCGGTTCAGGTACATCGTGGTCGGACGGGGCATGATGGGGGCGGCGGCTGCCAGATATCTGTCGCAATGGACGGACGGGGTCGCCCTGATCGGGCCGGATGAACCGAAGAACGCCGCCCGGCATGAAGGGGTCTTCGCCAGCCACTATGACGAGGCCCGCATCACCCGCACCATCGACACGGACGCCGTCTGGGCCCGGCTCGCCAACCGCTCGATCGCTCGCTATGGCGAGATCGAGCGGGAGAGTGGAATAAAATTCTATCATCCGGTCGGCTGCCTCATGGTCGGGCCGAACCGCAGCACCGGCAACCGATATGTCGCCAGCATCGCGGGCGCCGCCGCGCAGCTCGGCGTCGATATCGAAATGATGGACGACGCGAGGCTTGCGTCCGCGTTCCCCTATTTCGGCTTCGAAGCCGGATGCGAAGGTGTCCACGAGGCCGACAACGCGGGTTACGTCAATCCGCGGGCTCTGGTCGCTGCGCAATCCCTGCTGGCCGAGAGGCAGGGCGCCACTTTGAAGCGTGAGACGGTCGTTTCGGTGCGGGACGAGGACGGATGCGGCCTCGTGCGCACGGCGGAAGGCAATGTCTACAAGGCAGACAAGGTGCTCGTCGCGGCAGGCGGCTTTTCGATCGCCGAAGGTCTTCTGGCGCGGCGGCTGGACATGTCCGTCTATGCGAGGACGGTCACCTTCTTCCATGTTCCCGACGAGGAACTGGATGGCTTCGCCGGCATGCCTTCGCTGATCTACGAACCGAGCGAGCCTCGCAACCATATCTACATGCTGCCGCCGGTGCGTTATCCCGATGGCAGGACCTATCTGAAAATCGGCGGCGATCCCGATGATATCCGCGTGAGCGCGGACCAGGACATACGGGCGTGGTTCCGCTCCGGGGGACGCGAGACCGTGCGCGATCACCACGCCCGCATCATCGAGCACCTCGTTCCCGACATCGATCGCCGACGCATTTCGACGGGCGCATGCGTCGTCTCGAAAACCGCAACCGGCTATCCGGCTGTCGCCAATACGGATTCGAAGCATATCGCCGTCCTGACGGGTGGATGCGGCGCGGCAGCCAAGAGTTCGGACGAGATCGGCAGGCTCGGCGCGGAACTGGCGTTCAACGGACGAATCGAGGATGACGCTTACGGAGTGCCGTTTTCCGCAGACTTCGCCTGATCGGCGAGCCGGGCCGGCTCCCAGGAGCCATGCGTCCTGACCGACGCATAGCGGCAGCGGCGGAGGGGCGATCGGTGTCGATTTATGAGTGTCTTTTGCTGTGGCCTTTGCAGAGCAAACCGTCTATGCACCCGGGACCAGTTGGCCGGGCAGCCGCGCTTCATCAGTGCCGAAAGGCGATGAGGTGAGGAAAGTCCGGGCTCCACGGAAACACGGTGCCGGATAACGTCCGGCGGGGGCGACCCCAGGGAAAGTGCCACAGAAAGCAAACCGCCCCGCATTTTGCGGGGTAAGGGTGAAAGGGTGGGGTAAGAGCCCACCGCGGCTCTGGTGACAGAGACGGCAAGGTAAACCCCACCGGGAGCAAGACCGAATAGGGATGACGCGGAGCGCGCAAGCGCTTACAGCCTGTTTCCGGGCAAGTCATCCGGGTGGGTTGCGCGAGGCGGTGTGCAAACACCGTCCCAGATGAATGGTTGCCACGTTCCGGTGCCTATGTGCCGGAGCCATACAGAACCCGGCTTACAGGCCAACTGGTTTTCTCATCCCTGCGGCAAGGTGCGTGTCCGACACCCGCCCGGGCGGCGGCGCCTTGCCGAAGCTCCGGTGCGGCTCGGTCACTTGGCCGATCAAACGCGTGGGTGGCCTCCATGCTGGTATGGCGCCCGCGCGCTGCGGGTGAGTCGTTGCGCCGGAGGGCGCCGAACGTCCTCGCCCGGCATGCGATCGGTCTGCGGGTGAGGAGCCGGAGAAGTAAAAAGAACTGTATGTTCAGAGACTTGGTCCTCCTTTGTTCGATGCTCGCGAAGGGGTGTCGGGGCGTCGCCTGCGCCACTGGCAATAACCCTTTGTTAAACTTAACAGCTTATAAAGAAATGCAGTTGGGGGCCGGCTAGAGGGGTCTGTCCCATTGACGCCCATATGGTCCCATGGTATCCCAAGATCGCACTTCACAAGGGCGAGTTTTCGCCTCTTACTCAAAGGATCCGGGTCGTCTGGCCGGGTGGGTCATGGCCCGCTCGCAACGCGGCTCCGTGTTCCTGATTGCGTATCCGGCCGGCGGTCCCGCTGGTCAGGGTGTTTCTGGAGCGGATGTTGGGCGTGATGGGCCGCTTCCTGTCAAATGCGACGAACAGGATCGATGCGAAGGGGCGGGTTTCCGTTCCTGCGAGTTTTCGCGCCGTGCTTTCGGAGCGAGGAGTTCAGGAGCTGTATTGCCTTCAGGACTTCATCTTTCCGGCGATCAGCGTCGGAGGGCCGGATCTGCTGGATCGCTACGAGCGGCAGATCGCGTCTCTCGACGCATTCTCTCCGGAGGCGAATCGGATGTCGCTGCTGGTTCATGGCGGCGGCGTCTTCACGAAGCTCGATGCCGAGGGGCGGTTGACGGTCACGGATTTCATCCGCGATTTCACCGCGATTTCTTCGGAAGTGACGTTTGTCGGGCGTTCGGATCATTTTCAACTTTGGCAGCCGCAGGCGTTTCACGAGGCGCAGGCGGCCGCGAGAGAGGGGCGTACGAGCTTGCGCCCCGTCTAAAGCAGGGGTGCGGAATGGCGGTGGATAAAGGCGACGGAACAACCGAGGCCGATGGCGGACCGGTTCGCCACATTCCGGTTCTGCTCAACGAGGTCCTGGATGCCCTCCAGCCGGGTACCGGCAAGGTCATCCTCGACGGAACCTTCGGTGCGGGCGGTTACACGTCCGCACTTCTTTCCTCCGGTGCTTCGGTCGTTGCGCTGGACCGCGATCCGGCCGCGATCGCCGCTGGCCAGGCTCTGGTCGCCCGGCATGAAGGGCGGCTTTCGCTTCACCATTCCCGTTTCTCCGAGCTTGCCGATTTCGCCCCCGATGGCGGGCTGGACGGTGTCGTGCTCGATATCGGCGTATCGTCGATGCAGATCGACGAGGCCGAGCGCGGCTTCTCGTTCCAGCGTAACGGGCCGCTCGACATGCGCATGTCTTCGCACGGCGTATCGGCGGCCGATGTCGTCAATCGCGCCAAGGTCGGCGACCTGATCCGCATCTTCGGTTTCCTCGGTGAGGAAAAACAGGCGGGACGTATCGCGCGGGCCATCGAGAAGCGGCGCGCCTCGGCCGCGTTCGAAACGACGCGCGATCTCGCCAACCTCAT
>JBQGDG010000416.1:0-1549 GCA_052038935.1 Neorhizobium sp.
GCACGAGAAGCACGACGACGCAAGCCGACAGCAGCAGGGCGCGGCCCAAGGGCCGGCCGGCATGCCTGCGGAGTGTCTGGGCGGCTTTCGTGAACATGACAGGCGCATATAGGAAATGTCGGCGGTGCGCAAATCGGCCGCTGGGGAAGGCGACGGCGCTCTTCCGCGCCGCAGCCGGCATGCTACGCGTGTTGCCGGCTCGGCACGGTTGCCCACGCCGGAATGCTGTCGGTACCCTCGATCGGCGCCACCCGATCCTCCTTGACATCCGATTTTCGGCGAACGGAAAAATGCCCCGCAACGGGACAGGCTTAATCTCCTGTTGAGGGACGTTCCTCAAACCGGGCGCGGATTCTTCGCAAAGGGTGTATCACTCCCTATGGGCGACAAGCATCCGGGTGATCCGGTACGCTACACCCATCCTTCGTTGGACAGCATCATTGGTCTTGAAGGCAGCCATGGCTGCCTTTCTTTTAACCGCCTGTGCACGCATAGGACGAAATGATGATTTAATGTCGCGTTTTCGGCGCCGGGGTCAGCTCGCGAGCACCCGCTGCGACGGAAAGACGACTTCCACCAGCGTACCTTCGTTCGGGGCCGAGGTGATTGCGAAGCTTGCCCGGTTGGCGTCGACCATTGCCTTGGTCAGCGGCAGGCCGAGCCCGGTGCCGTCGCCACGGTTGCGGGCGGCTCCCGCCACCTGGCGGAACGGCTTCATCGCCAGTTCCAGTTCGGCGCGGGTCATGCCGATGCCGGTGTCGCG
This sequence comes from Neorhizobium sp., assembly GCA_052038935.1. Classification (GTDB taxonomy): domain Bacteria; phylum Pseudomonadota; class Alphaproteobacteria; order Rhizobiales; family Rhizobiaceae; genus Neorhizobium. The sequence goes on from JBQGDG010000416.1 coordinate 764, forward strand.
GATTCTCAGCACGACGCTGCCATTCGCCTCATAGGCCGTGGATACGACGATCTGGCCACCGGATGGCGTGAAGCGTATGGCATTCGACAGGATGTTGAGCACGATCTGTTTGATCGAACGCAGATCCGCGACGACTTGCGGCACGGCCTGCGAAAGGGCGGTGCGGATGATCACGCGCTGGCTGTTGGCCTGCGGCTGCACCAGCGACACCGCTTCCGAAACGGTTTCGTTGAGGCCGACGGCGATGAAGTCCATGTCCAGTTCGCCGGCTTCGATCTTCGAGATGTCGAGCAGGTCGTTGACGATGTCGAGCACATGCCGCCCCGATCGGCCGATGTCGTTGGCATATTCCACGTAGCGCGGATGTCCGACCGGCCCGAGGCGCTCGGAGGCCATCATGTCGGCGAAACCGATGATCGCGTTGAGCGGGGTACGGATTTCGTGGCTGACATGGGCGAGGAATTCGCTCTTGTGCGCGTTTGCGGTTTCGGCGGCGCGTTTTGCGGTCCGGAGCTCTTCCTCCGTGCGTTTCCACTGCGTGATGTCACGGATGACGGCGCAATAGCCGTTCGAGGATGTCAGCCGGCCGATGGTCATGAACAGCGGGATGAAACCGCCGGATGCCTCGCGGCCGATCACTTCGCGGCCGTCGTTCAGCACGCTCGCCACGCCATGGCCGGACAATCCGCCGAGATAGTCGACGATCGCCCGCTGGCTCTCATGGGCAAACAGCGTCACGAAAGGCTTGCCGTCGATCTCGTCGCTGTCGAAATTGAACAGCGCGCT
>JBQGDG010000417.1:0-7631 GCA_052038935.1 Neorhizobium sp.
CTCCCGGCACGGATCGCCTGGCTCGGTCACGGCGAGCGCACGCAATTGGCGATAGCTGTCAACGATCTCGTCCGTAGCGGCGAACTGAAAGGTCCGGTCGCTTTCTCGCGCGATCATCTCGATGCCGGGGCCATGGCGCAAACCAACATAATGACCGAGCACATGAAGGATGGATCGGACGCGATCGCCGACTGGCCGCTGATCAACGCCATGACGCTCTGCTCCTCGATGGCCGACCTGGTGGTCATCCACTCGGGGGGCGGTGGATATGCCGGCTATATGACGAGCGCCGGCGTGACCGTCGTCGCCGACGGAACCGACGCTGCCGCGGAGCGGCTCGATATGGCGATAACCAACGATACGTCGCTCGGCATCATCCGTTACGCCGATGCAGGTTACGACGAGGCGCTCGATGCCGCCGAACGTGGTCGGGTTCCGCACATACGGTTGGGCTGAGGCCCAGCCGTATGTGGAGACGATCCGTTCAGGCCTTTTTCAGCGCGGCATAGGCGACGGCCGTTTTCGCCGCGAGTGCCGCGTTGTTCTTCACCAGCTCGATATTGGCCTTCAGGCTCTCGCCCTTGGAGAGCTCGTTGATCCGTGCGAGGAGGAAGGGCGTAATTTCCTTGCGGGCGATGCCGCGCTCCTCGGCTTCGCGTACGGCGTCGTCGATCGTTCCATCTATGAATTCCGGGGTCAGCGCCGCCGACTCCGGGATAGGGTTGGCGATCATGAGCCCCGTACCGGTACCGAGCTGATGATGCAGCCACATGGCCTTGGCGATGTCGGCCGGGCTGTCCAGGCGGTGATCGGCCTTGTAGCCGCTTTTGGTGGTGAAGAAGGCGGGGAAGTCTTCCGTCCCGTAGCCGATGACGGGCACCCGCTGGGTTTCCAGATATTCGAGTGTCTTGGCGATATCGAGGATCGATTTGACGCCAGCGCAGACGACCGTCGTTTTTGTCCGTCCGAGTTCTGTCAGGTCGGCCGAGATGTCGAACGTCTGTTCCGCGCCGCGATGAACGCCACCGACGCCGCCGGTCGCGAAAATCTCTATGCCGGCGAGATCCGCGAGCAGCATGGTCGCCGAGACCGTGGTGCCGGCGGTCTGGCCGCGCACCATCGCGACGGCAAGATCCCGTCCCGACGCCTTCACAACGCTTTTTGCCTGTGCGAGCACTTCCAGTTCTTCTGCATCGAGACCGACGCGCAACTCGCCGGAGATTACAGCGATCGTCGCGGGACCGGCGCCGTTCGCACGTACCACCGCCTCGACGGCCCTGGCCGTTTCCAGATTGGCTGGATAGGGCATTCCGTGCGTGATGATTGTGGATTCGAGCGCGACGACAGCTCCCCCGGCGGCGAGCGCATCGGCTACTTCCTGGTTGAGCTTCGGCTTGAGACGTTGCATATCGGTTTGTCCTTTCAATTCGTGAGCCGGTGCCGGTTTGCCTGGAGAAACGCGGCGGACAGGTCAGGCCGCACACTTGCGGCGCTTTCCGTGGTGAGTGTCGCGAGCAGCGCTCCTATGCGGGCAGCCTCGAAAATGTCGTCGCCTTCGAGCAAGCGGTGCAGGGTCCCGGCGATCATGGCGTCGCCTGCGCCGGTCATGTCGACGGGCCTGGCGGGCACCGCCGGGACGAATTCAACGATATCGGGACCCGCTATCGCCGCCCCGGATGCGCCGGCGCTGACCACGGCCATGCCTGCGCCTGCCTTCTGCAGGGCGAGAGCCGCTCGCTTCGCGTCGTCCGGCGTCGGTCCGTCCGTACGGCCCAGAACGGCATTCGCCTCGTCTATGTTCATGAACAGGAGGTCGATGCCGCTCAGCTCTTTTGGCAGGCGCGCGGCCTTGTAGGTGGAGACCGCATCGATCGCCAGCTTGCAGGATGCATTTTTCCGACGGCTGATGATGGCAGACAACGTATCGGCTGCCAGATTGCAGTCGGCGAAAACCCAGCTGGCGCCGGCCAGATGCGGCCAGGCGCTTTCGATATGCTCGGGATGGAGAAGATCGAAGACGCTCATGTCGGCGATACCGAGGACGAGGTCTCCTGCCGTATCAAGGATTGCCGCATATTCGGCAGTCGGTCGTTCCGAAGCGGTCACGACCTGGCTGACATCGACGCCGATCTCGCGCATGTATTTGAGCAGGGCATGCCCGCCGTCGTCATCACCGACGATCGATATGAAACCTGTCGCAGAACCCAGCCGAGCGAGATTTTCGGCGACATTGCGGGCAACGCCGCCGAAGCTGCGTGTGCTGTCTACCGGGTTCGATGTCTCGAGCACGATCTTTGCGCGTGCATGATATTTGCGGTCGAGAACGGCTCCGCCGATACAGATCGCCCGGGCTTCAGAGGCGAGCACATAACCACGGCCCAGGATGTGGCCCTTGTTCATCAACTGGACGACGTGTGCCGCAACAGTCGAGCGCGCGAGACCCAGCGCCGTTGCGATTTCCTGCTGCCCGGCAAACGGGTTCTTGCGGATCAGTGCCAGAACAGCCTCTTCCTGAGGCGCAAGTGGCTGGGACATGCATGAACCCCTGGAACGAAGCCACGTCGCACAATCTTGGATTTTCCGCGACAGGACTTACGAGAAGCCAAAAATCGACAGGAGGGCGAGATGGATCGCACCCTCCTGTCGGGAACTCATGCAAACTATTGACTAGAGTGTCAACTCTTGTTTTGGCGCGCTACTTCCCGTGCGGCTTTTCGACATGGCCTCCAAAGGCCTTGCGCATTGCCGACAACATCTTGTTGGCGTATTCCGCATTACCTTGGGAATCGAAGCGGCTGAATACCGCAGCGGACAGGACCGGTACCGGTACGCCCATGTCGATCGCAGCCTTCATCGTCCAGCGGCCCTCGCCCGAGTCCGATACGCGGCCGCCGAATGCGCTGAGCGATGGGTCGGCCTTCAGCGCATCGGCCGTGAGGTCCAGCAGCCATGAACCAACGACGCTCCCGTGGCGCCAGACCTCGCTGATGGCCTCGATATCCATGTCGAACTGGTAGTACTGCTTGTCGGGCAACGGAGTCGTCTCCGCGTCCGCTTCGCGATGCCCATGGCCGGCATTGGCCTGTTTCAGAACGTTGAAGCCTTCTGCATAGGCCTGCATCATGCCGTATTCGATGCCGTTATGGACCATCTTGACGAAATGGCCGGCACCGCTCGGGCCGCAATGCAGATAGCCCCTTTCGGCGGAACGAAGCGAGGGATCGAGATCCGCTCCGGGGGCCAGCGCTGCGAAGATCGGGTCCAGGTGCTGGACAGCCTTTTCAGGCCCGCCGATCATCAGGCAGAAGCCGCGTTCCAGGCCCCAGACGCCGCCGCTGGTGCCGACATCCACATAAGCGATGCCCTTGTCCGCGAGCTTTGCGCTCTGATCGACCGCATCCCGATAGTTGGAGTTGCCGCCGTCGATGATGATGTCGCCCTCCTGCATGAAGGCCGCCAGCTGGTCGACGATGGTCGGCGTGATCGCTGCCGGCAGCATGATCCACACTGCGCGCGGGGGCGTCAATTTGTCGAGGAACTGTTCTATGGACGAGATGCCGATAGCACCTTCGCTGACAAGCGCCTGAACCGCCGCCGGGTTGACGTCATAGGCGACGCATTCGTGGCCGGCGCGCATCAGGCGTCTCGCCATGTTGCCGCCCATGCGGCCCAGTCCCATCATTCCGATCTGCATGTGTAAGCCTCTCGATGCAGTTGAGAATCGGCCAGAGACTAGGGTGCGATGTTCCCTGCCTCAAGCCATTTAAAACGATTTATTTCTTGTAGCCGGGTACTTACCGCGACCGCTGAAGAATAGGAAGAGGTCTTCATGGCGCCGCGAGCCTGCCTCCCGTCAGTGGCTCTGCGACGCCGGTCGTGGTGGGGAAACTGATGGGCAGGCCCGAGAGTACGCGCACCGCAAGAAAGGCAAAACATTCTGCCTCGACGGCGTCGCCTCGCCAGCCGAAGTGATCTGCTGAAACCGCTTCCACCTTCGCCCGCTCTTTCAGCATACCCATGATCGTCGGATTGTGCCGGCCGCCGCCACTGACGATCAGCCGTTTCGGCCGGTGCGGCAAGAGGTCGAGCGCCTTTCCCACGGCGGAGGCGGTGAAAGCGGAGAGGGTGGCGGCGCCGTCGGCAGGTGACAGTCCATCTGCCATGGCCGAGGTGAAATCGAAGCGATCGAGCGATTTCGGGTAAGGCGCGTTCAGGTAGGAATGCTCCAGCAGGCGTGCAAGCCTCTCCTCATCCACCCGGCCCGTTGCGGCGAGCGCGCCGTCGCGGTCCATTTCTCCAAGGCCATGCGACTTGACGAAGTCGTTGAGCGGCGCGTTGGCCGGTCCAGTGTCGAAGGCTACGAGGAGATCCGCGCCATCCCACCAGGTTATGTTTCCGACACCGCCGAGATTGAGGATCGCCGTATCGCCCGTCCGGTCGATGCCGCGCAACAGGGCGGCGTGATAGATCGCCGCCAGGGGCGCGCCCTGGCCTCCGGCCCGTACGTCGGCGCTACGGAAATCGAACGCGACCCTGGTCCCCAGGATTTTGGCCATCAGGTGGCCATCGCCGAGCTGTCTGGTAGCGCCCAGCCGTCCGTTGGCCGGTGCGCGATGCAGGACAGTCTGGCCGTGAAAGCCGACGATGCCGATCTCCCCCATGGCGAGGCCGGCCTGCTGGACGAGTTGTCGTACCGCCTCGGCCTGAGACCTCGTCAGCGCCTCTTCGGCCTGCCGAAAGATTTCAGGCTCCGGCCCCTCGAAATTCCAGCGCCTGGCCTGCCGCAGCGTCTCCTCCAGCAGTCGACGCGTCTCGGTCGAATAAGGCGCCAGCGTGTATGCGCCGAACGTATCGATCGTTTCGCCATCCGTCTTCAGCAATGCCACGTCGATATTGCCGTCGAGAACAGTTCCCGTCATCAGGCCGACAGCCCAGATTGGTTCCATCATCTTCTCCATCGCAGGGACGTATGCAGCGAATCATCTATACTTTTATAGCCGTGTCGGTCTCCGATGCAGCAATCCATCCGAGCTGTGGAGGCGGAAACCGGTTTCTTATGCGCTCCGTGGCCAAATCGGGCCGCCCTCTGGCGCGCTGCCCCCCCTCCGCGGGAAAAATTGCTTGACGCGACTCGCGTCGCCGTCCACCGTTCTAACGGATAAGGGTGGATATCTCGTTTTTTGGCGTAACCATGTCGTAATGCTGTTAATTTTACAGCTGGGCGTATTGCGCTGCTGCGAGGCACCCCGTCCGTCAACGTATTTTCGCATGCACGGTCCATTATGGCCCTGTCATGCGGACCCGCCTGACGGACATCAAGGAGACGTTGGTAATGGCCGCATCGGCAAAGAAATCGGCAGCACCCAAGGGGCAGGACACGCTGGAAACGCGCCAGCTGGCCGACGAAACGATTGCGCGTGACGCGCGCGCTCTGTCCGAACAGCTCAAGGCCATGCGTGAACGGCTTTTCCCGCCGCTTTCGACAAAGACGCTACGCAGCTTTTCCTCCGGTGAAGCTGCCAAGCTCGTGGGCGTTTCGGACGGCTATCTCAGGCAGCTGTCGCTTGCCGGTGAGGGCCCGCAACCCGAGACGGGTGCCGGAGGGCGGCGTTTTTATTCTCTCGCGGATATCAATGCCCTGCGCGCTCATCTTGCCGAGCAGGCCGCCGGGAAAGGCAATCTTGCCAAGGCGAAGGCCTATCTTCCGCACAGGGATGCCGCAAAGGGGGAACATCTCCAGGTCATTTCGGTGACGAACTTCAAAGGCGGTTCCGGCAAGACGACATCGGCCGCCCATCTCGCGCAGTATCTGGCGCTGACCGGCCATCGGGTATTGGCAATCGACCTTGATCCTCAGGCGTCCCTATCGGCTTTGTTCGGCTACCAGCCGGAACTCGATCTGACCGGCAACGATACCTTGTATGGCGCGATCCGTTACGACGCCGAGCAGCGGCCGCTTTCGGACATCATCCGCGGCACGTATTTCCCGGGGCTCGATCTCGTGCCGGGAAATATCGAGCTCCAGGAATTCGAACATGTGACGCCGCAGGCGCTGGCCAAGCGTCAGAGCGGAGAAGACAGCGGCCCACTTTTCTTCGCACGCATCCAGGCGGTTCTGCAGACGGTGGAGAGCGACTACGATGTCGTCGTCATCGATTGCCCGCCGCAGCTCGGCTATCTGACCCTCTCGGCCCTTTGCGCATCGACGTCCGTCATCGTGACGGTGCATCCGCAGATGCTGGATGTCGCATCGATGAACCAGTTTCTGTTCATGACCTCCGATCTCCTCTCGGTCGTGCGGGAAGCGGGCGGCACGTTGAACTTCGATTTCCTCCGTTATCTCGTCACCCGGTTCGAACCCAACGACGGTCCGCAGGCGCAGATCGTCGGGTTCATGCGGTCGCTTTTCGGCGATCGGGTGTTGACGGCGCCGATGCTGAAATCGACCGCTGTGTCGGATGCGGGCCTGACGAAACAGACCCTTTACGAAGTAGGCCGCGAGAATTTCACCCGTTCCACCTACGATCGCGCGCTGGAAGCGATGAACGCCGTCAACGGCGAGGTCGAGGCGCTTATCCATTCGGCTTGGAGCCGGTGAGAGAAGGAAGGTTTCAGACAATGGCAGGCAGCCGGAAAAACGAGTTGAGAGCGCTCTTCGGTGGCGGGCTGGCGCCCGGTGCCGAACCTGCGCCCGAAACGAAGTCGGTGCCGAGCCCGGAAAAAGGCGTCTCTGCCGAACCCGTCCCCAACTCCGCGGGACGAAGCGCGTCCGGCGCGGTCAAGGCCATGGGCCTTTCCCTCAACGCCATGACGCGCGAAGCGGAGGAGGCCCGCCTGCTGCGTCAGGCCTTGAGCGAAGGGGAGCGTGTCGTCGCTATCCACCCCGACAAGATCGACTCGTCCTTCGTCGAGGACAGGTTGCGCCTGGGCGAGCAGGATGACGAAGATCTCGCCGTGCTGATCGACAGCATGCGTGAGAGCGGCCAGCAGGTCCCCGTGCTTCTGCGCCATCATCCTGAAAAGCCTGGCCGATACCAGACTGCCTATGGTCATCGTCGCATCCGCGCGGCGACCCGATTGGGTATGGAGGTCAAGGCGATCGTCAGGGCGCTGTCCGATGACGAACTCGTGCTGGCTCAAGGCAAGGAGAATGCAGAGCGGCGCAACCTCTCGTTCATTGAACGCGCCGTCTTTGCCAAAAATCTCCTGGCCCACGGTTTCGACAGGAAGGTCATCGGCGATGCGCTCGCGGTGCAGTAGAGCGAGCTCTCGCGCCTCCTCCAGGTCGTCGACAGCGTGCCGGAGGCGATCATCCGCACCATCGGCGCAGCTCCCAAGGCTGGCCGGGACCGCTGGATGAAGCTCGGCGAACTGTTGGGTACGGCAAAGGCCCAGGCCGCGGCGCAGGAGGAAATGGCGAAGAGCGCGTTTCATTCGGCGGTGAGCGACGAGCGCTTCCAGCGGCTGTTCGATCGCCTGTCGAAAAAGATGGAAAGGCCGCAGGCCGCCGCACCGAAACCGCTGCACGACGAACACGGCAAGGTCTTCGCGCAGCTACGTTCGGACGGCAGGGCCAGCAGGATAGAGTTCGTCGCCGATATCGACGACCGTTTCGTCGATCAGGCGATCGA
>JBQGDG010000418.1:0-6704 GCA_052038935.1 Neorhizobium sp.
GCAAACTCGCAGTTCTTCATCTGCTTCACCGACGCGCCGTGGCTGAACAAGCAGTATACCGTCTGGGGCCAGGTCATCGAAGGCATGGAATTCATCGACCAGATCAAGAAGGGCGAGCCGGTTCAGGATCCGGATTCCATCGTCTCGGTCCGCGTCGCCGCCGACGTCTGATCCGACCCTCCCTGTTGGACCCGCTCCGTCCCAGAGGCGGGGCGGGTCTGCCGTTTTGAGAGAACCATGCGCGTCGATCTATTCGATTTCGATCTGCCGGAAGACAATATCGCCCTGAGGCCCGCAAACCCGCGCGACAGCGCGCGTTTTCTCGTCGTGCGCCCGGGCGGAGATCCCGTGCTCGCCGATCACCGGGTCTGCGAATTGCCGGATTTCCTGAAGCCGGGCGATGCGCTGGTGTTCAACGACACGAAGGTCATCCCGGCGCAGCTCGAAGGGGTCCGGCACAGAGAAGGCGCAGGCGGCCAGCAGGTCTCGGCCACGCTGCACATGCGCACCGAACCCAGCGTCTGGAAGGCATTCGCCAGACCCGGCAAGCGCATCAGGGTCGGCGACAGGATCGAGTTCGGGCATGGCGGGGACACCTGCCTTCTAGGCTCCCTGGGCGCGACCGTCGAGGAAAAGGGCGAGGGCGGAGAGGTCACGCTCCGCTTCGATCTGTCCGGTCCGTCGCTCGACGAGGCGATCATGTCCGTTGGCCATATCCCGCTGCCGCCCTATATCGCCGCCAAACGCGCCGAGGATGAAAAGGACCGGCAGGACTACCAGACGATCTACGCCCGCGAGGAAGGCGCCGTCGCGGCTCCGACCGCTGGCCTGCATTTCACGCCCGATCTCTTCACAAGGCTCGATGCCGCCGGGATCGAACGGCATTTCGTCACGCTTCACGTCGGCGCCGGCACCTTCCTGCCGGTGAAGGCGGACGATACGGCCGACCACAAGATGCATCAGGAAATCGGCCATGTGAGCGCCGATACGGCAGCCGCGCTCAATGCCGTGAGGGAAAGGGGCGGGCGGATCGTCTGCGTCGGCACGACCTCGCTTCGTCTCATCGAAAGCGCCGCCTTAGACGATGGCAGGATCGCTCCCTGGAGCGGCGCGACGGGTATCTTCATCACGCCGGGTTACCGCTTCAAGGCGGTGGACATGCTGATGACCAATTTCCATCTGCCGAAATCCACTCTGTTCATGCTCGTCTCGGCATTCAGCGGCCTCGAGGTCATGCAGAACGCCTACGCCCACGCGATCGCGACCGGCTATCGCTTCTATTCATACGGCGATTCCAGCCTGCTTTTCCGGAAAGACTAGATGACCACCGAGAATTTCCAGTTCACCCTGAAGAAGACCGATGCGGGCGCTCGACTGGGCGAGGTCTCCATGCCGCGCGGCACGATCCGCACACCGGCCTTCATGCCCGTCGGAACCGTCGGAACGGTCAAGGCCATGTACCTCGACCAGGTACGCGATACCGGCGCCGACATCATTCTCGGAAACACCTATCACCTGATGCTGAGACCGGGTGCCGAGCGCGTCGCGCGTCTCGGCGGGCTGCACAAACTGATCCGCTGGCAGCACCCGATCCTGACCGATTCGGGCGGTTTCCAGGTCATGTCGTTGTCCGGGCTGCGCAAGCTCGACGAAAAGGGCGTCACCTTCAAGAGCCATGTCGACGGCTCGCTGCACCACATGTCACCGGAACGTTCGATCGAGATCCAGGGCCTGCTCGGCTCGGATATCCAGATGCAGCTCGACGAATGCGTGGCGCTGCCTGCGGAGCCGGCGGAAATCGAGCGCGCGATGGAATTGTCGCTGCGCTGGGCCGAACGCTGCCGCGTGGCGTTCGGCGACCAGCCGGGCAAGGCGATGTTCGGCATCGTGCAGGGCGGCGACCAGCCGGCGCTGCGCATCCGCTCGGCTGAAGGCCTCAAACAGCTCGATCTCAAGGGCTATGCGGTCGGCGGTCTCGCCGTCGGCGAGCCGCAGGACGTGATGCTTTCCATGCTGGAGACGACGCTGCCGGTCCTGCCGACCGAGAAGCCGCGCTACCTGATGGGCGTGGGCACGCCGGACGACATCCTGAAGTCGGTGGCGCGCGGCATAGACATGTTCGACTGCGTCATGCCGACCCGTTCCGGCCGTCACGGCCTCGCCTTCACCCGCCGCGGCCGCGTCAACATCCGCAATGCCCGGCACGCGGAGGATATGCGTCCGCTGGACGAGGAATCGAGCTGCCCGGCGGCGCGCGATTATTCCCGCGCCTATCTGCATCATCTCGTACGCTCCGACGAGGCGCTGGGCGGCATGCTGCTCTCATGGAACAACCTCCACTATTACCAGGATCTGATGAAGGGTATCCGCCAGGCGATCGAAGAAGGGCGGTTCGCCGATTTCTACGCGGAAACCCAGGAAGCCTGGGCCAAGGGCGATATCGATCCGGTATAACGGGCGAGGGGATCAGATCCCCTGGCTTGCCGTGTTGCGCATCATCCTGACGCCGTTGACCTTGTAGCTGCCGTCGTCCATGAGACGCATCTCGTAGATGGCGGTCCAGTCCTTGCCTTCCCGGCCGCTGATCATCACCTCCTGCAGCACCATCTCGCCGCCGCCGATCAGTTTCGAGCGGCCGAAAGCGTAGTTTCCGGCGTGATAGACGGGCTGGTAGTTCTTACGCACCATGGTGAGGAAGGTGTTCTTGTCCGGATAGAGGCTTCGGATATCCGGCGAGGCGTAGGAATAGGCCCTGTCCGCGTCATCGGCCATCAGGGCTTCGATCTGATCGGATATGACCGACTGGACCTCGGCGACCGGATCTTCCGCCCGGGCAGGCGGGATGAATACCAGCATCAGCAACGCGACGAGAGAAGCATATCGAGCGATCATCAGACGTTCTCCAGCAACGAAGCCGAATGGTAGCGCGTTTGCGGAGGCCGAAAAGATGGCAATAAGGATTATTTGATCAATCGGTCATAAAAAGGCGACACACGGCCGATCCGGCGCGGTACGCCCCGCCGCGGTGCAGGGCAGCGTCCCATCTTCGTCGCTTGTCGTCGCTCCGGTGCGCTGCCACCAATAACCCGACCGATTCGACCGGATGCCCCAATGACCTTGCTGCCGCCGGCCTTGCTCTATTTCAGCAACGCCATCCTCTTCATTTCGCTCTTCACCCGTCTGCCGTCGATCCAGGCCTCGCTGGACATCGACAAGGCCATGCTGGGCATGGCGCTGCTCAGCGCGCCGGTCGGAACGTTTCTGGCGCTGCCGCTGGCGGGTCGCATCACCGACCGGTTGACGCCGCGGGTGACGGCCATCATCACCCTGCCCATATGCGCGCTTCTGAGCCCGCTGCTGACATTGTCGTCGCTGCCCGGCTTCGTGGTCTGCTTCTTCCTCTTCGGCTTCTTCCGGACCATTTTCGACGTGGCGGCGAACATGATCTCAGCCGGAATAGAGAGACGCACGGGGGTCAAGGTTCTGTCCCGCAGCCACGGCTTCTGGTCGATCGGCCTTCTGGCCGGATCGCTGCTGTCGGGGTTTCTCGCGGGCGAGGGGATTTCGCCGACGATCCAGCAGAGCATGGCCGCCGGTTTCGTGCTGCTTGCCTGCCTTGCGGTCTTTCTTCTGACGCCGCCCGATCCCATGCAGCAGGCGGTCGCGCAGCGACGCTCGGCCTATGTTCTTCCGGACAGGACGATCCTGCTGATCTGCGTCATGGTCTTCGGCCTCTGCATCGTCGAGGGCGCCGTCTACGACTGGGGCATTTCTTCCTGCGGGAGGAGCTCGGAGCGGACCCGGCGACGGCGGGCGCGCTCTACGCCGCCTTCACGATCGGCATGGGCGCGACCCGCATGGGCGGCGACATGCTGAGAGACCGTTTCGGCGCGCTGGCCTTGATCCGCATGTCGGCGGTCATGGTCGCCATCGGCATAGTCCTGCTCGTCTCGGCCTCGGCCGCGCCGCAAGCCGGTGCCGCGCTGTTCCTGATCGGCTGCGGGATCGCCCTGGCATTTCCGCTCGCGGTTGCCACGACGATATCGCTCGGCCGGGGCCAGCCGTCCGAAAATCTGGCCGCGCTGGCGCTGACCCTGATGCTGTCGACCATCGGCGTGCCGCCGCTGCTCGGTTTCATCGCCGAACATGTCAGCCTTTCGGCGACCTTCATCGTGTTGCTGCCATGCGTCTTCGTCAGTTTCCTGATGGCACCGGTCGCCGAAGGGAAACGACCGTTCAGACGCCTGAGACGATAGCTGTGGGAAAGCCGGCCGGCGACCCCCGAGCCGCCACGGCGTGCCGCTAATTGGCCACAAGAATGAGTAAGGGGTTGAGCCGCCGAGGCTTACGCCTTACCACTAAGCATGCAATGCCGAAGACAGGTGACGCTCCTTGATCGACCCCTATGACATTCTTGGTCTGTCGCGAGACGTGGACAGCGCGGCCATCAAATCCGCCTACAGGAGACGGGTGAAATCGGCGCATCCCGATGCGGGTGGAGACGCCGAGCTGTTCGGCAACCTGAAAATGGCCTACGAACTCCTTATCGATCCCGTCAGACGCAAGGTCTACGACGATACCGGTTACGACCCCGAGCTTGCCGATACGAAGGATCTCCAGGGCCTGGTCATCCTCGAAATGCTCGTCAACGAGATGATCCTCGACGAGCGGGAGCCCGGTTCCTTCGACCCCGTCGCATCGATGCGCCGGAAGCTGACTGACCGTATCGTCAACGCACGTTTCCACATCCTCGAGATGGAACGCCACCGCGCCCGGATCCGCAATCACATGGACCGGATGGGCCGCAAACCGGGAACCGACGTGCTGGGGCGGATGCTGAAAGCGCGATGCGAGACGATAAGCGAAGCGATCGGCAAGGCCGAGAGCGAGATCAAGACCATAGAACAGGCCTATGGCATGCTCGACGGTTACAGCTACGAGCTGGAGATCGCCGAGGTTAAGGACGCCGCGGAATAACGTTGCGAAACCGGCCGTCGCCGCCATCTGCCATCTCCGGAGAACGCCCCCATGTCGCTCACAATCCGCCCCGCCATGCGCGAGGATGCCGCAACGCTGCTCGGGTTCATCCGGGAACTGGCGATCTACGAAAAGGCCGAGCACGAAGTCGCGGCGACCGTCGCTACGATCGAGGAATCGATCTTCGGTCCCCGATCGGTGACACGGGCGTTGATCTGCGAGACGGACGGTGTGGCGATCGGCATGGCCATCTGGTTCTTCAGCTATTCGACCTGGCAGGCCCGCAACGGGCTCTATCTCGAAGATCTCTACGTGACCCCGGCCGCCCGAGGCGCCGGCGCCGGCAAGGCGATGCTGAGGCGGCTCGCCGGGATCGCGGTAGAGAACGGCTGCGGCCGTTTCGAATGGAGCGTGCTCGACTGGAACGAGCCGGCGATCAGGGTCTATGATTCCCTCGGCGCCGAACCGCAGACGGAATGGATCCGCTACCGGCTTGCCGGCGATGCGCTGGTGAAATTCGCGCAAGGTTAGAGGGCAGGGCGCGGCCCCGATTGCGTGATCTCGCACGAGACGTCCTTCTGTCGTCGCCCTGTCATCAACGCGACACGATCAATCTCGTATGAGCACAGCTTTGCAGCGAGGTTTCACCGATATGCGCGTTCCCGACTATCCTTCGGCCGACACCCCGAAATGGGCGGCGGTCGACACCTATTTCCGCGAAATCCTGGCGCCGGAAGCCGATTGTCTCGACAAATCGCTTGCCGAGAATGCGAAGGCGGGCATGCCGCCGCACGACGTTTCCGCAGTACAGGGCAAGATGCTGGCGCTCTTCATCGCAATGACGGGTGCCTCGCGGGTTCTGGAAATCGGCACGCTCGGCGGCTACAGCACAATCTGGATGGCGCGGGCGCTGCCGGCGGGCGGCCGGGTTACGACGATCGAAGCCAATGCCGACCATGCGGCCGTCGCAGCGAGGAATATCGGGCGGGCGGGACTTTCCGAACAGGTGGATCTGCGTGTCGGCGCCGCCCTCGACGTGCTGCCGCAGATCGACGGACCGTTCGATCTGATCTTCATCGACGCCGACAAGCCCAACAATCCGAACTATCTGAAATGGTCGCTGAAACTGTCGCGGCCCGGGTCGGTGATCATCGCCGACAACGTCGTGCGCGGCGGTGCGGTGGCCGATAGCGACAGCCTGGACGCCAATGTCCGGGGCGTGCGCGAATTCCTGCGCATGATCGCCGAAGATCCGCGCCTCGACGCCACCGCGATCCAGACGGTCGGGGAAAAGGGCTGGGACGGCTTTGCCCTCATCCTCGTGAAGTGATGCCGCGACGGCGCTTATCGCCCGAAACGGTGATGGCCTATCTCGCACTGACAGGATTCATCTACACGGAACTCTTCGGCTTCCACGACTGGACGCAGGCCGAGCGCCGGGACATCCTCGGCAGCATCCGTTTCATCTACACGTCCTACGACGAAGAGGGCCGAGCGCCGGAAGTGTGACATTCCAACTTTGCAGAAACAGGACATTCCAACTTTGCGGTGTGAGTTCATTCTTGAACCCACCCCCGCTACATACAATGTGACGGATGAGTTGGAATGTCCGGCGGTTTGCAAAGTTAAAATGTCCTTTGCTCGCCACACGGCACACCGAGCAGCCCCGATCTGACCGGCTGATCCCGGTTGCAAGATCAGATCGGGGCGGGTGATAAACACACCCA
>JBQGDG010000419.1:0-2065 GCA_052038935.1 Neorhizobium sp.
TGGTGGAGATGACCAATGGCTGTATCTGCTGCACCCTGCGCGACGATCTGCTGATGGAAGTGCGCGCTCTCGCCGAACAGGGGCGGTTCGACTATCTGCTGATCGAATCGACCGGGATTGCCGAGCCGCTCCCGGTCGCCGCCACCTTCGATTTTCGCGATGAGAACGGCCGCAGCCTTTCCGACGTGGCAAGGCTCGATACGATGGTGACGGTGGTCGATGCCGCCAATCTGCTCGCGGACTATGGCTCGGCCGACTTTCTCGCCGACCGTGGCTCGACCGCAGGCGATGACGACAACCGAACGATCGTCGATCTTCTGGTCGAGCAGATCGAGTTTGCCGACGTCGTGGTGCTGAACAAGATCGGCACGGCGACGCCGGCCGAGAGACAGGCGGCGCGAACGATAATCGCCGCACTCAATCCGGAGGCCAGATTGATAGAAGCGGATTTCGGCCGCGTGGACACCAGGGATGTGCTCGGCACGGGCCGGTTCGATTTCGAGCGGGCACAGGAACATCCGCTCTGGTTCAAGGAGCTGCATGGCTTCAAGGATCATGTGCCCGAGACGGAGGAATACGGCATCCGCTCTTTCGTCTACCGGGCGCGCCAGCCTTTCGATCCGCTGCGCTTTCAGGATTTCGTCAACCGTTCCTGGCCGGGCGTGGTGCGGGCCAAGGGATTCTTCTGGCTTGCGACGCGACCGTATCATGTCGGCGAGATCAGCCAGGCGGGTGCTCTGGTGCGCACGGGGAAAATGGGGCTCTGGTGGTCTGCTGTTCCGAAGGACCAGTGGCCGCGCGATGCCGGGTTCCTGCGGATGATCGAGCCTTATCTCGATCCGGTCTGGGGAGATCGCCGGCAGGAGATCGTGTTCATTGGAGCGGAGCCGATGGACGAGGCCAGGATCCGCGCCGAACTCGATGCGTGTCTGGTCGATGCTCCGGCCTTCGCGCCCGAACTCTGGCGCGATCTTGCCGATCCTTTTGCAAGCTGGGAGCGCCGCGTATCCTGAAATCAGCCGGGCAGGCGGCCCGCCACCGGAAGCGGCGGGCCGCGCATCGAGGTATGTCGATCGCTCTAGAACGCCCAGTCCTCGTCCTCGGTGGCCACCGCCTTGCCGATCACGTAGGAAGAGCCGGACCCGGAGAAGAAGTCATGGTTCTCGTCGGCATTCGGCGAGAGCGCCGAAAGGATCGCCGGATTGACCCTGCAGGCCTCCGGCGGAAACAGCGCCTCGTAGCCGAGGTTCATCAGTGCCTTGTTGGCATTGTAGTGCAGGAATTTCTTGACGTCCTCCGTAAGTCCCACGCCGTCATAGAGGTCTTCGGTATAACGGGCCTCGTTGTCGTAAAGCTCGAGGAGAAGATCGAAGGCGAAATCCTTGATTTCCTGCCGCTTTTCCTCGGAGATACGCTCCACTCCGCGCTGGAACTTGTAGCCGATATAGTAGCCGTGCACCGCCTCGTCGCGGATGATCAGGCGGAGCATGTCGGCGGTGTTGGTCAGTTTGGCGCGGCTCGACAGATACATCGGCAGATAGAAGCCGGAATAGAAGAGGAAACTCTCGAGGAAAACACTCGCGACCTTCTTCTTCAACGCATCGCCCGAGGCATATTGCTCCATGATCAGCGCCGATTTCCTCTGCAGGAATTCGTTTTCCTCCGACCAGCGATAAGCGTCGTCGACATCGGGCGTCAGGCAGAGTGTCGAGAAAATCGAGGAATAGGAGCGGGCATGCACCGCTTCCATGAACGAGATGTTGGAGAGGACGGCCTCTTCGTGCGGCGTGGCGGCATCGGCCATGAGCTTTACCGCGCCGACGCCGTTCTGGATCGTATCGAGCAGGGTGAGCCCGGTAAAGACGCGGATCGCCAGTTGCTGCTCTTCCGGCCTGAGTGTCGCCCAGGAGGGAATGTCGTTCGACAGCGGCACCTTTTCCGGAAGCCAGAAATTGCCGGTGAGACGGTTCCAGACTTCGAGATCCTTGTCGTCCTCTATGCGGTTCCAGTTGATGGCGCGGATGGCGGCGGCGGGTTTGACGGCAATGTTCATGGTTTTTGGTCC
>JBQGDG010000420.1:0-6084 GCA_052038935.1 Neorhizobium sp.
AGTTCCTGATGCAGGCGCAGGAAGAGTTTTTCGCGGGTGATCTCGGCGGCCAGCTGGCGCATCGGCAGATCGGAGATCTGGTCCTCAGGATAGTACCAGGGGCCTTCCGGCAGCGTCGTCGCGAGATAATCCATCAGATCGTCGCAGCCCGAACCGGTGGTGGCGGAGATCATGAAGGTGCGCTCGAAGGCGACGGTCTCGTTGGCGGCAGCGGCAAGCGCCAGAAGATCCTCGCGCTTGACCTGGTCGATCTTGTTGAGAAGCAGGATCTTCGGCTGATGGACGTCCTTCAGGCCCTCGAGGATCGTCTCCGCGTCACCACGGATGCCGCGTTCGCTGTCGATCAGCAGGGCGATGAGGTCGGCATCCTTGGCGCCGCCCCAGGCGGAGGTCACCATGGCGCGGTCGAGCCTGCGGCGCGGCTTGAAGATGCCGGGCGTATCCATGAAGACGATCTGGGCGTTGTCGTGAATGGCGATGCCGCGCACGATGGCACGGGTGGTCTGCACCTTGTGGCTGACGATCGATACCTTGGCGCCGACCAGGCGGTTGACCAGCGTCGACTTGCCGGCGTTGGTCGCCCCTATCAGCGCCACGAAGCCGGAGTGAGTGGCCTGCGGATTGCCTTCTTCAGCGGCGATGTTCTGGTCTTCGTTCATCTTGTCCAATCAACCTTCGGCAGACGTCTTCTGCCAGATGCCCTCGCGTTCGAGGATTTTTGTGGCGGCTACCTGTTCGGCAGCCCGTTTCGACCGGTCCGTGCCCGTCTCCGGCACGACACCCGGTATTTCAACCGTCACCGTGAAGCGCGGATCATGATCCGGTCCGGAGCGGTCGTCCACCCTGTAAGCCGGCGTCACGCCGAACTTCGCATGGGCCCATTCCTGAAGCTCGGTCTTGGCATCGCGCCGAGCGGCATTCGGCTTGCTGGCCCGGCCTTCCCAATAACGCAGGACGAAGGCGCGCGCGACTTCCAGACCACCATCGAGATAAAGGGCGGCGATCAGGCTTTCGACCACGTCGGCGCGCACGTTGAGCATCCGCTTGCCGGTCAGCTTCTTGACGTCGGCGCCGGTGCGGATAAAGCGATGCAGCTCCAACTCGTCGGCCACCAGCGCGCAGCTTTCGGCGCTGACGAGCTGGTTGAGCCTGACGGACAGTTCGCCTTCGGCCGCAGCGCCGAAGGTGGTGAACAGCAGTTCCGCCACGCAAAGGCCGAGAACGCGGTCGCCGAGAAATTCAAGCCGTTCGTAGTTGGCGGTCTTGACCGTCCCGGCGCTGGCATGGGTCAGCGCCCGGTCGAGCCACTGCTTGTCGGCAAAGACATGGCCGATCGCCGTTTCCAGCAGCCCTCTCTCCTCTGCCGACAGCGGTCGCGGCTTCATCAGTGTACGCCCTTGAACAGACGATCCCAGCGCATGTTGGCCGGCCATTTCCAGAACTCGCGGAACGACGTGTCGTTGCCGAGCGAGAAGAAGATGACGCTGGCGCGGCCGACGAGGTTCTCGGCGGGAACGAAACCGACGTCGAAACGGCTGTCGAGCGAGTTGTCGCGGTTGTCGCCCATGAAGAAGTAATGACCTTCCGGAACGATGAATTCCGGCGTGTTGTCGCCACGCGAAACCGGCGACTGGTCGAGCGTGTCATAGGCCACGCCATTGTCGAGGGTTTCGCGGAAGATCGGGACGTTGGCGCCGGGATCGAGGCGATAGTCCGAGGTGAAGCTGCCGTCTGCCTGTTTCGGCACGGCCTGGCCGTTGACGTAGAGTATGCCTTCGCGAACCTGGACGCGGTCGCCCGGCAGGCCGATCAGGCGCTTGATATAGTCGATCTCCGGCTGCTGCGGCAGGCGGAAGACGATAACGTCGCCGCGTTCCGGCTCACTGAACTCGAGGATGCGGCCATCGAAGAGGTCCGGCGAGAAGGGCAGCGAATATTTCGAATAGCCGTAGGCGAACTTGTTGACGAAGATATAGTCGCCGACGAGCAGGGTCGGCATCATCGAACCGGACGGAATGGTGAACGGCTGGAACAGGACCGTGCGGATGACCATTGCCAGCAGCAGGGCCTGGATGATGACCTTGATGTTCTCCCACAGGGCATTCTGCTGCTTCGTCTCGGCTTTATCGGACACGTGTCAAATCTTTCTCATTCGGCGATGGGTGCCTTGTCTAAACTCTTCCAAAAGCCGCGGCAATGGCCATGGGATTACGATCTTGTCACGCCCCGCCCTCAGGCGTTCGCGACCGGTCGGGCCTCGATGACGACGAAAGCCTGGGCATAGGGATATTCGTCGGTGATGGTGACGTGGATGACGGCCTCGTGGCCGGCGGGCATCAGGGCGGCCAGGTGTTCGGCAGCCCCGCCGGTCAGCGCCATGGTCGGCTTGCCGCTCGGCAGGTTGACGACGCCCATGTCCTTCCAGAAGACGCCCTGCGCGAGCCCGGTGCCGAGCGCCTTGGAACAGGCTTCCTTGGCGGCGAAGCGTTTGGCGTAGGATTCCGCCCGGTTCTTGCGGCGATCGGATTTCGCCCGTTCGATGTCGGTGAAACAGCGATTGGTGAACCGTTCGCCGAAACGGGCGATCGATTTTTCCACGCGCCTTATGTCGATGAGGTCGCTCCCCATGCCGATGATCATTAAGCCAGCCCTTGTCGTTATCCAGTCTATGCGGTTTCGCCTGACTTGATGACTCTGGCCCGTTCCGTCAAGCGGCTGAGCCGACGATTGCGGAACCTGCGCACGCCTAAATAGATGACGACGTAAAATGTCAGGGCGCAGAGAAGGCCGAGCGGCAGGGAACCGAGCAGCATCGGCTCGATGACGGGGCTCCAGATCCGGGAGAGATCGAGATGGGCGAAAAGCGCCGGGAGATCGATGTTGCGGGAGGCGGGCGGCTCGCCGAGCATGTGGCGACCGACTTCCCAGGTCAGCGGCCAGATGATGGGACAGGTGAGCGGATTGGCGAAGGCGGTACCGATAGCCGCGGCTATGGCACTGCCGCCGACGAGCCAGGCCAGGGGAATTGCAAGCAGGATGTGAAGGCCGAGAAACGGTGTCCAGGCGCTGAGCACGCCGACGGCGAGCCCAGCCGCGACGGCATGGGGAGACCCGCCAAGGCGCATGATCCTGAGGCGCTGGTAGGCAAGCGACCGGGAAAGGGCGTTCAGGAGCCCCCGGCGCGGTGAGAAAGTCGCATGGAGCCTCTGGCGCAGGGACAATTTGGAACGGCGGCGAAACGGCATTTCGGGTCAACCTGGCCGCAGGCCGGCACATATCGAAGGCGGCGCAGCGTGAGGCAATGTTATCGAACTGGCTGACAGCAGAGGCCGGGATCGTGGCGAAATTGGGCCGGGCAATCCGCGAGGGGCAAGCGCGAAACGAAATCACGGTTGCCGTCTTACCTGAAGCGCCCCTTCCGAGACGGGGGCGCCGCTTGCTTTGGATCGTCGGGGCTTAGAACTGAGCCCTGCGGAACATGCCGCGATCGACCTGACGCATGCGATATTCGAGATCGATGCGGTCACGAGCTTCGTTGAGATATGCCATTTCGCGGTCCTGCGCCGAAGGGACGCGGAGCGCGCGGGCAAACTTGCGTACTGAGTCAAACATGGGTTTCTTCTTTCTTTCCGTGTCTTTAACTTGACCTATACATACGATTTCGCGGTTCCGTTTACCAACGCCCACTAAGCTGGCCAGCCTTGCGCGATGCGCATAGCAATCAAATTCGACGCCATATAAGCGACCACAAAAAGTGCAGTTTGCCTCACAGCCATCCAAAATACCCGCTCGATATACAAAAACCGCGGAGGCCAAGCCGGCCCTCGCGGTTCATTATCGGTGGAAGGACGCAGGCGCGTCGGTCATCTGCCGTTCAAGACGCGGATAGTCTCAAAACTCTTCCCAGCTGGAATCAGCGACAGCGGCATTGCCGGAAAAGGCAGTCGCCAGCTTGCGGCCGAGCGCGCGCGCAGGAGATGCCGCCGGTCTTTCGTCACGACTCACAGCCCGCACGGCTGGTCTCTGCATCGCATCCGACAGCTTGAACTGAGCGAGAAGTGCGTTCAACGCCGCCACATCGCGGGCGAGACCATGGCTTGCGGCCGTCTGTTCCTCGACCATCGCAGCGTTCTTCTGAGTATCCTGATCCATCGCGTTGACGGCGGTGTTGATCTGTTGAAGGCCGGAGGACTGTTCCTGGGCGGATTCGACGATGGCGTTGACGTTCCGGTTGATCTCCTGAACCTCGCCGACAATGGTTTCGAGCGCCTTGCCCGTTTCACCCACGAGATGGACGCCGTTCTGCACCTGCTCGTTCGATGTGTTGATGAGCGCCTTGATCTCCTTGGCGGCGTTCGCCGAACGCTGGGCGAGCTCACGCACTTCCTGGGCGACGACAGCAAACCCCTTGCCGGCTTCACCGGCGCGGGCGGCTTCGACGCCGGCATTGAGAGCGAGAAGGTTGGTCTGGAAGGCGATGTCGTCGATAACGCCGATGATGTTGCCAATTTCGCCGGAAGACTTCTCGATCTGCTCCATTGCCCTCACTGCGTTCTGCACGACCTCGCCGGACTTCTCCGCACCGTGGCGCGTGCGGGCAACCAGCGCACCGGCTTCCTGGGCGCGGCGTGCGGCGTCCTTCACTGTCGTGGTGATCTCCTCCAACGCAGCCGCAGTCTCTTCGACGGAAGCAGCCTGCTGCTCGGTGCGCTTGGCGAGATCATCGGCGGCCGACTTGATCTCGGCCGAACCGGCGTCGATGCTGCGGGCGTTTTCGGCAACCTGCTCGAGCGCTACCTGAAGCTTCGAGGCGGAGGCGTTGAAATCGCTTCGAACGCCATCAAGCGCTGCCGTGAACGGCTGATCGATGCGATAGGAAACATTGCCGTCGGAAAGCTGGCTGAGTGCCTGGGCGAGATGCTCGACGGCAAACCTCACATCCGTTGCTTCCCGTGTCTTGGCGGCCTCGCGCTCGATGCGATCACGCTCGGACAGACCGCGATTGTCCTCGGCTTCCCGTTCCAGACGCTGACGCTCCAGCGCGTTGTCGCGGAAGACCGCCACGGCTTCAGCCATCTGGCCGATCTCGTCCTTGCGGTCGAGCCCGTCGATTCCGGCCTGCGTGTCGCCGGCAGCGAGCGATGCCATACGCTCGCGCAGGCGGGCCATCGGTGCGGTAATGCCCCGGTGGGCGATGGTCACGGCGGCAGCGACGGCCAGAGCGATGCCGGCGAGCAGGCCGCAGATCGCATAGAGGATGGTCGCTGAAACGGATTCCGACATCTCCCTGGCGCCATTGTTGAGGATCTCGGCCATGGCGCCGTTGTTGGCACCGAATTTCGGGGACAGATCGACGATCGCCTGATCAAGCTTCAGAGATAGCTCGCGCACCTTCGCCTCGTCGCCTGCGACATGCGCCTTCAGGAGATCGTCGCCGATCGCCTTAAGATTGTCCGCTCCGGCGATCAGTTCGTCGATCGCGGCCTGGCGGTCGGGTACGATGCCGGGAATCTGGGACAGGCGGTCACGAGCACCGGAAAACTCCTTGCCGAAGCGCGCGGACAAATCCTTGAAGACTTCGGATTGCGGATCCTGGGCAAGCGCACGGCTGAGCCAGGTCGTCGCAGTCCACATGCCGGCCGCTCCGCGCGGACCGTAGGTCGCCGCATTGCTTTCGTTCTGCAGGAAGCTGGAATAGGCCTGATTGGCGGCACTGAACCTGCTGGTGACATACATCACTCCGGCAAGCGAGATGAGGCCGAGAATGGCAATGACCATGAGAAACTTGGTCTTGATCTTCAAATTCGTGAGCATGGAGAGACCTTTCCAGAACGTGCTGGAAACAGAGCGCATGAGGGGAATTCAGGAAACCGTCTTCGACGGCGCACATCATGCGCACTCGGATCTCGACCGATCACGTTGTCCTGTCGTGACCGTAGGTATATTTTTATAAGAAAACCTTACATTTGCTGCAGCGCACCAAAGTTCGCCAGCCCGACCTAGCACGGGCTCACGCGTGGCGAGCAGGCGCCGCATCCAAAGCCATCCTGAGATGCAGGAAAAGTCGGAACAAGCATATCGGGC
>JBQGDG010000421.1:0-2880 GCA_052038935.1 Neorhizobium sp.
ATGCGGAGCGTCAGACCGATATCCGTGCCCTTGATCGCCTCCTCGAACAGCCATGGACGCAGGCCGTTGTCGAGGAACCCGTCGGCCTTGCCCTGATCGATCAGGAATTCGGGAAAGCGGGCGCCGTCCTCCACCAGAGCGCAGGCGTCGTATCGCCGCCATGCCGCCCGGTCCGGGCCGAGATATTTTTCGAGCGCCGGCGCCGACCAGTCGGCGGTGGAGGGCTGGACGATCGGCGCGAAGGCCGAGCAGCTCCTGAACCTCTCCGGATTTTTCAGCGCGATCGTCATGGCGCCGTGACCGCCCATGGAATGGCCGAATATGCCCTGGCGGCCCATATCCGCACGGAATTGCTGGCCGACGAGGTTCGGCAGTTCCTCGGTGACATAGCTATACATCCGATAATTTTCGGCCCAGGGTTTTTCCGTCGCATCGAGATAGAAGCCGGCACCCTTGCCCATCTGCCAGTTGGTCAGCTCGTCAGGAACGTCATCGCCGCGCGGGCTGACGTCCGGGCAGACGATAATGAGGCCGAGTTCGGCCGCAAGGCGGCGGTATTCGCCCTTCTCCATGACGTTGGCATGGGTGCAGGTGAGGCCGGAGAGGTACCAGAGAACCGGACGCGGCTCGGAAATCGCCTGCGGCGGCACGAAGACGGCAAAGGTCATCTCGCATTTGCAGGCGTCCGAATCATGGGCGAAAACTCCCTGCATCCCGCCGAAGGCAGTGTTCTGGGAAATGATCTTCATCGAAATTCCTTTCGCTCTTGTCGGCCGTGAGGCCGTCAGCTTGCCAGAGAAACCACGGCATTCACTGCAGCGGCTACCAGTATCGTGTTGAAAAAGAAAGATACGACCGCGTGCAGGAGATTGATCCGGCGCATGTCGGTGCGGGTGATCGAAACGTCGGATGTCTGGGCCGTCATGCCGATGACATAGGCGAAATAGAGAAAATCCCACACGCCCGGACGGTCGGTGCCCGGAAAGTCGAGGCCTCCGACTGAGCCGTCGCTCCGGTCGTCCCCCGGACGCCAGTAGAGATGGGCGTAGTGCAGGGCAAACATCGTATGGATCGAAAACCAGCCAAGGATGACGGCGGAAAAACCGACGGTGACATCCATGATGCCGGAGGGCTGCTTGTTGTTGAGCGCTTCGAACAGCGTCACCAGAGCGGCTATCGCCGCCAGCAGCGTGACGGCCAGTATGATAGGGGCGGGCTCGTCGGTATTCTGACCGCTCGCCTCGAAATGATCGGCGTCTAGACGAGGGAAACGAAGAGCTATCAGGCCGAGATACACCAGAAAGAAGATGATCGCCGTCAGCGCGGCGGAGAGGTCCGGCAGCAGCCGGATCAGAGCGGGCAGGGCGACAAGAGCGGCGATCGCCGCCGCGAAGAAAGGCCCGTGTCGATGGCGACGCCAGTGGCGGATGGATACGGAGCCGGAAGTCTCGGTCATCGGCTTCTCCGCTTTCGATCCTACGGTCGGGTGAGCGACTTGGCGCGGCGGCAGAGCCGGTCGAGCGTTTCCAGAAAGGCCGATCGGTCGCGCGGCGAAAAGGCGGCGTTGTAGCCTTTGCTTTCGCCCGTCTCGCGCAGGTGCTGTCCCAGGTCGCGCATGGCGGTCGCCATGCCGATATTGGCCTGGTCGAAAATGCGGCCGGTCGGCCCGGTGACGAAGGCGCCGGCTGCCACGCAGCGGCCGGCAAGCGGAACATCGGCGGTGATGACGATGTCGCCGCCGGCGGCGCGCTCGGCGATCCAGTCATCCGCCGCATCGAAGGAGCCGGAGACGATGATGTTGTGCACCATCGGATCGCGCGAAGGACGGAGGCCGGAATTGGCGACGAGCGTCACTTCCAGGCCGTGGCGCTCCGCGACCTTGAGAATCTCCGGCTTCACCGGACAGGCATCTGCATCGACGTAGATCACGCGTACTTACCTTCCTGCTGGCAGGGACTTCCCCCGTCGGGCCGGCCGGAAGGTAAGGCCGGGTTACGCGACGGCGGTCGTCTGATCGTCCACGGTTGCGGCAGGCGCATTCTTCTTGATCGATTCGATCGCAGCCATTGCCGAAGCCTTGGCCGAATAGCCTTCCGACGAAAACATGCTCTGGCCGTTCGAGGCCTTGAAACGGAACCGGAACTCGCCTGCCTTATCCTTGTATACTTCGAACTTGTACATGCTGATTTCCTCTCTCGACTTCCCGGAGAGGATGATAGATCGCGCAAAGGGAAATGCAAGCAATCGCCGTTTTCGGCGCTTGCCCGCAGGTCAAAGGTTCAGTGCGCCGGTCTCAGCATATCCACATGGGGGATGCCGTCTTCGAGATATTCCTCCGAGATCGGCTCGAAGCCGAGCGATCCATAGAACTTCTGCAGATGCGCCTGGGCGGATATCTCGATCGGCTCGCCCGGATATACCTTTTCGCATTCGGCGATAGCTTCGCGCATCAGGGCGTCGCCCAGGCGCTTGCCCCTATGGTGTGGCGATACCGCTACCCGTCCGATGCGTGGGCGAGCGTCCGGCGTCGGCCGCCACAGACGGGCGCAGGCCAGGAGATCATCCCCGTCGAGAAGCCGCAGATGCAGGCAGTCCGGATCGTTGCCGTCGAGTTCGGGATAGGCGCATTCCTGCTCGACGACGAAGACATCGACGCGCATCTTCAGCATGGCATAAAGATCGAGTGCGGAGAACTCCTCCAGTCTCCGCAGGTCGACCTTGTAGGCGGCTGGGCTGTGTACGGTCGCGGCGGTCAATAGACGACCACGCCGCGAATGC
Source organism: Neorhizobium sp. (assembly GCA_052038935.1). Taxonomy (GTDB): domain Bacteria; phylum Pseudomonadota; class Alphaproteobacteria; order Rhizobiales; family Rhizobiaceae; genus Neorhizobium. The sequence continues at coordinate 2,779 of JBQGDG010000421.1, forward strand.
TTTCGCCCTGATGCATGAGTTCGAAGCCCCGGTTGATATCCTCGAGCGGCATCGTGTGGGTGATCATCGGATCGATCTGGATCTTGCCCTCCATGTACCAGT
>JBQGDG010000422.1:0-9921 GCA_052038935.1 Neorhizobium sp.
GCAGCCCCGCAAGGGGCATAAGTCCCGGTCGCAGTAGACGGACCGGAGTTGCGCGGAAAAACACACCGAACGGGACACGTCGCGTGTCACTATAAAAATTTCATTCGAGGCACCCGACGTGTCCCGGCCGAAACGAAAATATCGCGATCGCCAAGGGAGGACTCCGTCCTCCGGACAAGGACTTCTCGCCCCCGAAACCGGAAGAGCCGTAAATCGCGGGCGCAACCACCCTCAACCGTGAAGGATGAATGGAAAGGATGATGATATGAGCCGCACCGACTTTTCCGAATACGAACAGCGCCGCGCCGAGTTCCATGAATCCAACTGGCGGCTTGTGGCATCGCTCTTCAATATCAGGAGCCGTGAGTGCCGTTTTCGGCAATGCCGCCGATTGCAGTGCTGTGTTGGCCCGATGCTGCCCTCCGAACATCAGCGATTTCAGGTGCGCGCACAACGGGAGATCGGCCTGAGCGGCAATGCTTGCGCCAAGCTTCCCCTATGCACGGCGCAGATGACTGAACGTCAGTATGCCCCCCTCCGGGCAGCGGTAGATGAGCTCGTGAGACAGCTGGACGGGGCGCAATCTGATTACGAATTGTTGTCCGTCGTCAGGCGGAGGATGTGCGGGCAGCATCGCCACCCGTCGTCGGCCCCTTGACTTCGTCTTTTCAACGTCCGACTTCAGGGTCCGAACACAAGGGATGACAAGTGATGACCGAAGCGCCCGCAACGACTGTCGACAAGGATCAGGTCGAGTGGTTTTCGAAGATGGCGGCCGAGTGGTGGAACCCGACCGGTAAGTTCCGCCCGCTTCATAAGTTCAATCCCGTTCGCCTCGCCTATATCCGCGACCGCATCTGCCAGACTTTCGGCCGCGATCCGAATTCGCACCAGCCGCTCGCCGGGCTGCGCATCCTTGATATCGGCTGCGGCGGCGGCCTGTTGTCCGAGCCGATGGCGCGCATGGGGGCGACCGTCGTCGGCGCCGACCCGTCGGAGAAGAACATCGGCATCGCCTCTGCCCATGCGAGCGAGACCGGGATATCCGTCGATTATCGCGCGGTCACGGCCGAGGAACTCGCCGCTGCCGGAGAGATCTTCGACGTCGTCCTCAACATGGAGGTCGTCGAGCACGTCGCCGACGTCGATCTCTTCGTGCGGAAATGCGCTGAAATGGTGCGTCCGGGCGGATTGATGTTCGTCGCGACGATCAACCGCACCCTCAAGGCGCGGGCGCTGGCGATCTTCGCCGCCGAGAACGTCCTGCGCTGGCTGCCGCGCGGCACCCATCAGTATGAAAAGCTGGTGCGCCCGGAGGAGCTCGAACGTCCGCTGGAAGCCTCGGGCCTGCACATCGTCCATCGCACGGGTGTTTTCTTCAATCCCATCCAGGACCGCTGGAACCTGTCGCCGGATATGGACGTCAACTACATGCTGCTCGCCAGGCGGGGCGAGTGATCGGCGGCTGGAGCCGCCGGGCCGTCAGTTGGTATCTTCCGGAAGCGCCGGCAGCGGCGCGACTTCGATACCCTCTTCGATGAGGTCACGCACCTCGCCGAGGCTCGCCTGACCGATGATGCCGCGGGCGTCGGCCTCGCCGTAGTGGATCTTGCGGGCCTCCTCGGGAAACTTCTCGCCGACATCCTCGGCATTGGCGCGGATGTTGGAGACCGCTTCCTTGAGCTTCGCCATCGCCTCCCGGCGCACGAGGTCCATCGCCATCTGCCGCTTGGCTTCCTTCTTGCGCGCGGTCGAAACCGAGGGCGCCATCAGCGACTTGGAGATCGCCGCGGAACCGCAGACGGGACAGGTCAGGAAACCGCTCTCCATCTGGCGGTCGAAATCGGCGCTCTCGGAGAACCAGCCTTCGAACGTGTGGGCGTTTTCGCAGCAGAGGGAATATTTGATCACGCTGCCGCTCCTCCGGCGTTCGTGCCGGCCACTTCCTCCAGCGAGAACTCGCGCGCATTCCTGAGATTGGGGACCTTGGCACGCGCGGCCCGTACGGCCTCGAGATCGATTTCGGCGACCAGAACCTCCTCGCCCGCATGGCCGGCCCTCGCAAGGATCGTGCCCCACGGATCGACGATCATCGAATTGCCGTAGGTCTCGCGGCCGTCCTCGTGGACGCCGGCCTGTGCGGCGGCGATGAGGAAGGCGCCGTTTTCGATCGCCCTGGCGCGCAGCAGGATCTCCCAATGGGCCTCTCCCGTCTGCCGCGTGAAGGCCGCCGGCACGGTCAGGATCTCCGCGCCGGCCAGCGCCTGGCTGCGGAAGAGCTGCGGAAAACGGACGTCGTAGCAGATCGCCATGCCGAGCTTGGCGAAGGGCAGACCGGCGACCTTCGACGTGCCTCCGGCCTCGTAGGCCGAGCTTTCGCGCCAGCTCTCGCCATTGTCGAGATCGACGTCGAACATGTGGATCTTGTCGTAGCTGCAGATCTGCCGGCCGTCCGGGGCGAAGAGGAACGAGCGATTGGCGATCTTGCCGTCGTTCCGGTCGATCGCCGTCGAGCCGACATGCAGGTGGATTCCGAGTTCGGCGGCGAGCCCGCGGGCCGTCGCCACGACGATGTCGCCGGCCTCGTCGCGGAGCACCTCCCGCGCGGCCTTGCGGTCCCGTTGCAGCATGCCCGTCATTTCCGGCGTCTGCACGTAGACCGCGCCGCGGCGCGCGGCATCGCGCACCAGCTCCGCCATGGTCGAGGCGTTCTTCGCCGGATCGACCCCGGAGCACATCTGAACCGCTGCTACTTTGACCGGCATTCCGCTAACCTATCGCGCGAGCATGGCATCCAGCTTGCCCTGACGATCCAGCGCGTGGAGATCGTCGCAGCCACCCACATGCTCTCCATTGATGAAAATCTGCGGAAAGGTCGAGCGGCCATTTGCCTTGGCGATCATTTCTTCCCGCAATTCCCGCGAATAGGTCGCATCGTGTTCCGTGTAGTCGGCGCCCTTGGAATCGAGAAGCGCCTTGGCGCGGGCGCAGTAGCCGCAATATTCGCGGGTATAGATCGTAACGTCCGTCATGAAGGTCTCCAGGCGCCGATAGAGCCTCTGCGCCACTTTGTCACAATCCGTCATATAGGCTCGGCCAGGGCCATTGCAAAGGTCAAAACACGGACCTCGACGGCGCCCGCCTTCTTCAGGGCACGGGCGGCCGAGGAGACGGTCGCTCCGGTCGTGTAGACGTCGTCGACGAGGACGAGGCGCCTGCCGGCGACGTCCGCCTCGCGCCCTGCCGGCACGGCGAAGGCGGCCCGGACGTTGTCCTCCCGTGCCCGGGCCGTCAGCCCCACCTGTCGCTTCGTCCTCCTGGTCCGCACCAGCGTCGCCGGCAGGTAGGGCCGGTCCGCCTGCCGGGCGAGCTGCCGCGCCAGTTCAGCCGCCTGGTTGTATTTGCGCAGGGCGAAGCGCGACCGGTGAAGCGGTACGGGCACGATGCCGTCGCAATCGGCGAGCATGTCCCGCCCGGCCCGTGCCATCCACGCCGCCATGGTTGGCGCGAGATCGCTGCGATCCCTATATTTGAGCCCGTGGACCATGGAACGCGCGGCGTCGTCGAAGATCGTCGCGGCGCGGAGCCTGTCGAAGGCGGGCGGATGGGCGATCGCCTGGGCCGAAAGCATGCCCGGGCCCGGATCATAGGAGAAGGGAAGACCGAGAACCTCGCAATAGGGGCGCTCGATGAAACGGATGGACGTCCAGCAACCGGCGCAGAGAGCGCCGTGGCGACCGGTCAGCGCGCCGCATCCCAGGCAGACCGGTGGATAGACGAGATCGACGATGCGCCCGGCACCCAGCCGGGCGGATGCGGCCATCGTCTGGACGAAACTGCGGGCCTGCTGAACGGACATGGGTTGACAATAGGCGAGAGAGAGCGCCTTAGCGAAGAATAATTTGAGTGGTGATCATGGAAATTCTTTTTGACGAGCGGCTGCTTGCCCGCAGGCGCGAACGGGCATTCGAAAACAGGACGGACAAGGCGGATTTCCTGCTCGACATCGCCTCCCAGGAAATGGCCGAAAGGCTGTCGGTCGTCGAGCGCACGTTCCCCCAGGCGGTCGAACTGCATGGCGCAACCGGCATCGCGGCCAGCCGGGCGATGGCCACCGGCAAGATCGAGAACATGCTGCGGATCGAGACCAGCGGCATCTTCGCAGCCGGCGACGACACCGTCCAGATCGCCGCGCTCGATGACGTGCCGATGGAACAGATATCGGTCAACCTCATCCTGTCGCCGCTTTCGCTGCACGTCGTGAACGACCTCCCGGGCACGTTCGTCCGCATCCGCCGGGCGCTGAAACCGGACGGCCTGTTCATGGCGGCGATACCGGGCGGCGATACGCTGGCGGAACTGCGCGACGTGCTTCTCGCCACCGAGGCCGAACTGACCGGCGGCGCCAGCCCGCGCATCATCCCCTTTGCCGACGTGCGCGACATCGGCTCGCTTCTCCAGCGCGCGGGTTTCAAACTGCCCGTGGTCGATACGGAAACCTACACGGTCCGCTACGATTCCCTCTTCCCGCTGATGCGCGACATCCGCGCCATGGGCATGGCCAACCCGCTCGTGGGGCGGAGCAGAAAGCCTCTCGGACGCGCCTTCTTCATGCGCGCCGCGGAAATCTATGCTGAACGGTATTCCGATCCCGATGGCCGCATCCGCGCCACCTTCACCATCATCTACGCATCCGGCTGGGCCCATCACCAGAGCCAGCAGCAGCCGCTGAAGCCCGGGTCGGCCAAGATGCGGCTGGCGGAAGCCCTGAAGAAAAAGGCCGAGTGAGGCGAGGACTACTTGGTGGCGTCCTCGTAGGTATTGGCGACGCCCCGGAACATGTTGTCCATCAGGTTGTAGTAGTTGCCGAGCGCGGCGGCGAGCGTGATGCCGAGCATGGCGGCGAGAAGGCCGTATTCGACAGCCGTGGCGCCGCGGGCATCATGGAAAAAGCGACGAAGCAAACGCATCGGATGTCCTTCGACAACGGATTGGAACTGGTCATTCTCACCGGGGCCTGCGCTGCCGGTCAGCAGCCGCCGTTGCCCCCGTAACCCTGCACGATACAGACCGAACCGGGCGTCTCCTGCAGAACACTCCTGCGGATGGTGTAATGCTTGTTGCCGCGCTCGCCGGACGGGATCGATCCTGTGGTCAGCAGATCGAAATCCTCCTGCACATGCGCAAGGCGTTTCTGATCCGAACGCTCCGCAAGCATAGGGGTCAGGATGAGCGAGAGAGCGATCGCCGCCGTTCCGAAAAGCAGCGCGATATTGAGCGCGCCCGTCTTGCCGGACCTGTACGTCGCCCGCTGGCGATTGCGCACAGATTTCCAGAACTCGTCGTCCATTCCTCGATAGCCTCACCGAACGCTTTACTTGGTAGGCCCGGACGATGCCAGAATCGGTTGAACGAACTGTTAACGCGAAATAAATCCGACCCCTCTAATTTTAATCAGAGCAGGTCCTGCAGGATCGGGATCAGCGGCTCGTCCGCCGGCGGCATCGGATAGTCGCGAAGCGCGTTCGGCCGTACCCATTTGATCTGCTGGCCTTCCCGTCCGCTCGGCACGCCCTCGTAACGCCGGCATATGTAGAGCGGCATCAGCAGGTGGAACGTCTCGTAGTCGTGGCTGGCGAAGGTGAGCGGCGCGAGGCAAGGCACCTTGGTGACGATGCCGAGTTCCTCTTCGAGTTCGCGCACCAGCGTCTCCTCCGGCGTCTCGCCGGGTTCGACCTTGCCGCCGGGAAACTCCCACAGCCCAGCGAGCGACTTGCCCTCCGGCCTCTGCGCCAGAAGAATGCGGCCATCCGCATCGACGAGCGCGCAGGCCGCAACGAGAAGGATCTTCTTTTCGGCGTTCACGGACGCTCCTCCAGCCGCCAGTATCGATAGGAATAGGCCTTGCCGAACCCGAACCGGCGATAGAGCGCAAGGGCGCTCTCGTTGCCCGCATCGACCTGCAGCCAAGCCGTCTTGGCGCCGCTGAGCCGGGCCCAGCGGAGCGCCGCGGACAGCATTTCGGTGCCCAGGCCCTCGCGCCGGTGCGACTGCGCGACGGCGAGCGACAGGATGCCGGCGAGATCGTTGTCCTGCACGCAGAGCACGGTCGCGACCGCGCCATTGTTCGGATCCTGTTTCATGAAGAAGCCGGAGGGCGGGCGGATGGCGCTGAGTATCTCGGCGAGCGCCGGCTTCAGCCCGGGATCCTCTTCCGAGACGTACAGACAGGCATCGGCGAAACGGCCGATGTCGTGGCTCGGGAGATAGTCGAGCGTATCGGGCAGTTCCAGCCCTGCGAGGTCGACCGTCAGCACGTCGACGGTCTCGAAGGGGCGCCAGCCGTCCTTTTCCAGATGCCGCATCATCGCCGCAGGCGCGAGCGGCGTTTCCCGCAGGACCAGCGGCCGCCCGTAATCCTCGAAACGCTTGGTCGCCTTGACGAGGCGCAGATCGAGATCGCGATGGTCGGACGGATCGAGCGGCACGATGCAGTTCAGCCGTTTCGAAGGATGCCCTCCGGTCAGCCGCACCTGCCAGCTTCCATCATAGACCACCGATGCCGCCGGCCATGCCCGGAAGCCTACGGCCTCGAGCCTGCGAACGAGCGGCAGGCCGGCCTGGGCGTTCGACGCAGCCATTCCCCGCATCAGCTCCGATAGTCGCCGTTGATGGCGACATATTCCTTCGTCAGGTCGCAGGTCCAGACAGTCGCCCTGCCCTGCCCGATACCGAGATCGACGCGAACCGGAATGTCCTGCGCCTTCATCACGTTGGAGGCGGCTTCCTCGGAATAGGAAGGGTCGCGCTCGCCGTTGACGGCGACGCGCACGTCGCCGAACCAGATCGCCAGCCTGTCGCGATCCGCCGCTTCGCCCGCCTTGCCGACGGCCATGACGATGCGGCCCCAGTTGGCGTCCTCGCCGGCCGCCGCCGTCTTCACCAGCGGCGAATTGGCGATCGACAGCGCGATCGTCTTCGCCGCGGCATCGCTCTCGGCGCCGGTCACGGTGATTTCGAGCATCTTGGTGGCGCCTTCGCCGTCGCGGGCGACCTGGATCGCCAGATCCTTCAGCAGCGCGTTCAGCGCATCGCGGAACGAGGCGAGCGCCGGATCTTCGGCATTCTCGATCCGCGTCTGGCCGTCTTCGGAGGCGGCGCCGGTCGCAAACAGCATCAGCGTGTCGGATGTCGACGTGTCGCTGTCGACCGTCATCGAGTTGAAGCTCGGCTCGACGCCCGCAGACAGCAGAGCCTGCAATACGGGAGCGGATATGTCCGCATCGGTAACCACGAACGACAGCATGGTCGCCATGTCGGGCGCGATCATGCCGGCGCCCTTGGCGATACCGTTGATCGTCACCTTGACGCCGCCGATTTCGGCGGTGCGTGTCGCAACCTTGGGATACGTATCGGTGGTCATGATCGCCTTGGCGGCTTCCTGCCAGAAGTCACCGGTCGCGGTCGTGTTCATGTCACCGAGCACGCCGGCAAACTTGGTTGCATCGAGCGGCTCGCCGATCACGCCGGTCGAGGCGAGATAGACTTCGCTTTCTGCGCAGCCCACGGCTTCCGCCGCGGATCTGGCGGTCAGCGCCGTTGCCGATTTCCCCTTGAGGCCGGTAAAGGCGTTCGCATTGCCGGAATTGACGACGACGGCACGGGCAACGCCGTGCGGCAGGTTGGTCCGGCAGAAATCGACCGGTGCGGACGGGCATTTGGACCTGGTGAACACGCCTGCCACGGCCGCCGGCTTGTCGAACACCATCAGCAGGACGTCGGTGCGGTTCCTGTACTTGATGCCGGCTGCCGCAGTTGCCATCCGCACGCCTCGAAGCGCGGGCATTGCGGGATAGGATTTGGGCGCGAGTGGGGAGACGGAAGCGGACATGGGAAAAACCTTGATTGCAAAAAGAAGCTGCCCCTCATCCGCCCTGCCGGGCACCTTCTCCCCGTTTCGACGGGGAGAAGGACATGTGCCGCGCCGTCTCCGTTCCCCCTCGCCCCGCTTGCGGGGAGAGGATGCGCCGAGCGTAGCGGAGGCGGGGTGAGGGGCTCCCAACCCGCCTTGGTCAGACCTCTTACTGCTGCGCCGGTGCAGCCGGTGCCGCGCCATCCGGAGCGCCGGCATCGCCGCCGGCGTCCTGCATCTTGCCGACTTCCTCATAACCCTTCTTCAGGGCCTCGTCGGTGATCTCGATCTTCTGCTCGGCCTTCGCCTTTTCGATCAGCGCCACATACTTGTCGCGCATGACGAGCTGCTTGACCTGGTCCTGGACCTGCTCGAAGGGCGGCGGCGGCGCATCCCGCTTGTCGTCGACCTTGATGACGTGGAAGCCGAACTGCGTCTGCACCGGGGTCTTCGTATAAGCGCCCTTTTCCAGGCCGAAGGCGGCCTGCTCGAATTCCGGCACCATGCGGCCCGGACCGAACCAGCCGAGGTCACCGCCGTCGTCCTTGTTGGAATCCTGGCTCTTTTCCTTGGCGATCGCCGCGAAATCCTTGCCGCCGTCGAGTTCGGCGATGACCGCCTTGGCCTCGTCCTCGGTCTTCACCAGGATATGGCTGGCCTTCACCTCTTCCTGCTTCGGCAGCGCGGCGATTTCCTTGTCGTAGCGGGCCTTTACTTCCTCGGTCGACGTGGAATCGATCACATGCTTGCGGAAATAGGCATTGTGCAGCTCGCGGTCGCCGAGATAAGCCATGCGCTTCTTGAAGTCGTCGGTCTTCTCGACGCCTTCGGCGATCGCGCCGCTTGCGAGAAGCTTGACGTCGATGGCACCCGAAAGGGCGGCGACCCTTTTCTGCTCGTCAGGCAACTGGGCAAGCTGCGGATCGAGGCTCTGGATGGCCAGATCGAGCTCGGACTGCTTGATTTCCAGCGCGCCGACCTTGGCGACGACCGGATCTTCCTGCGCGAATGCCGGAGCCTGGAACGAAATCGCGGCGACGATCGCCGCCGTGACGAGAAGTTTGTGACGCAACATCAAGTTACCTTTCGCATGGATGCCGGCCTCGGGTGAGATCCGACCCTAGAATCCTTCACAAACACCGGATTGTGGCCATTCTGTATCGGCCCCAGGCGTTGACATAATTCGGACCCCCTCTTATCTGTCACGCAACTTGGCGTCCAGAAGAGTTTCCGGGCGCGACGGGTCAATTTGCCGGCACCCGAACCGGCCGACATCCGGCCCGCAAGCCCATGGGACTGAGATCAGAAAGGACCATTCGCATGGTCAGCTTCGGCGGCATCGCCCGCAAACTGTTCGGTTCGGCTAACGAGCGCCGCGTACGCGGCTACAAGCCGAGACTCGAGAAGATCAATGCCATCGAGGAAGCGACGAAGGCTCTCACCGACGAGCAGCTGGCCAACAAGACGGCCGAATTCCGCAAGATGCTGGCCGACGGCAAGAGCCTCGACGACATCCTGATCCCGGCCTTCGCCGTTGTCCGCGAAGCTTCCCGCCGCGTTCTCGGCATGCGCCCCTTCGACGTCCAGCTCACCGGCGGCATGATCCTCCATGACGGAGCGATCGCCGAGATGAAGACCGGCGAAGGCAAGACGCTGGTCGGCACCCTGCCCGTCTATCTCAATGCGCTGTCCGCCAAGGGCGTTCACGTCGTCACGGTCAACGACTATCTCGCCCAGCGCGACGCCGGCATCATGAGCCGCCTCTACGGTTTCCTCGGCCTGTCCACCGGCGTCATCATGCACGGACTGAGCGACGACGAGCGCCGCGCGGCCTATGCCTGCGACATCACCTATGCGACCAACAACGAGCTCGGCTTCGACTATCTGCGCGACAACATGAAGTATGAGCGCAGCCAGATGGTACAGCGCGGCCACAACTACGCGATCGTCGACGAAGTGGATTCCATCCTCGTCGACGAAGCGCGCACGCCGCTGATCATTTCCGGCCC
>JBQGDG010000423.1:0-9938 GCA_052038935.1 Neorhizobium sp.
GCCGCCGACGCGATCGTCGCGGCCGAACCGGAACCAATGGAATATGTCCGGATCTGCGATGCGTTCGGCGTCGGGTATTTCTATATCCCCGGCACCGAGACCTGCCTCAAGATCGGCGGCCGTGTCCGTTTCGACGCCATCTACGGTGATGTCTACGAGCCGGACAGCGACGGCACCTACACCAACGCCCGTGCGGAGATCTATCTGAACACGGCGACCGATACCGAATGGGGCGCGTTGAAGACCAGCATCACCGCCCGGTTCGACTATGACCCGCGATATGACGTTTCCGAAATCGATGGCAACAATACACGCACCCGCCTGATGGTGGCGACGATCGAGCTCGGCGGCTTCACGGCCGGCATGAAGGAATCGCTTTACGAGCTTTTCCTCGATTCCGCCGGCAATGTCGAAAACGACGACGTCGTCGATTATGGGCCGAGCGAAGTCAACATGCTCGCCTATACCTATGACGCCGGCAACGGGTTCTCCGCCTTCGTCGCGCTCGAAGATGACGGCGAGAACGACAACGACACGCCCGGCGGCGCCAGCGACTGGGTGAATGTCTCCGGCGGCGTGAAATACGACAACGGAACCTTCATGGCGGCTATTGCCGCCGGTTATGACGAGTCGGAAGAGGAAGGTGCGATCAAGGCGCGCGTCGGCGGCGAATTCGGATCGCTCAACGCCTTCCTCATGGGCGCCTGGAACACCGATGGCGACGTCATCCACAGCTATGCGCCCGGCGACGGTTTCGTCAGCTGGGGCGACTGGGCATTGTGGGCCGGCGGCGGTTACGAGTTCTCCGACAAGCTGGCGGCCAATGTCCAGGTCGCCTATACCGACAACGAAACCTTCGCCGCGGCGGCCAATCTGGAATGGACTCCCGTCTCCGGCTTCCTCATCCAGCCGGAAGTCGCCTACACGAACTGGGACAATGCCGTTGTCGACGATGATGCCTGGTCCGGCATGCTGCGGTTCCAGCGCACGTTCTGACCGCTCTCGAAACCTCTGCAAGGCCCGGATTTCCCGGGCCTTTTGTGTTTCGACGCCCCGGCGCGGCCGGCGAAAAGCCGATTGGCGTCATGTTCGGCCGAAGCGTAGGTCCGAAACGATATCGGCCTTCTGGCCGAGCCGTGTCTTGTAGACCTGGTAATTCTCCAGCACGCGCTGCACGTAGTTGCGCGTTTCGGGGAAGGGGATGCGCTCGACCCAGTCGATCACTTCGTCGAGCGTCTTTCCGCGCGGATCGCCGTAGCGCGAGATCCATTCAGGCACCCGCCTCGGACCGGCATTGTAGGCGATGAAGGTCAGGATGTAGGAGCCGCCGAAGGCGTCGATCTGTTCGCCGAGATAATGGGCTCCGAGCGTCGCGTTGTAGCCCGCATCACTCGTCAGGCGATCCGTCCTGAAGCTCATCCCGTGTCTTTTGGCGACGCCCTGCGCCGTTCCCGGCAGGAGCTGCAGCAGGCCGCGGGCATTGGCCGGCGAGACCGCCGCGGGATTGAAGGCGCTTTCCTGTCGCGCGATGGAATAGGCGAGCGCCTTGCCCGATCCGGCGATGTTCGCGCCGGCGGGAATGACCCCGATCGGATAGGCGAGCGCCGCCACGTCGACGCCGCGAGAGAAGGCGGCCTTGCCGATCCGCAGCGACAAGGCGTGGTCGCCCTGCGCTTCGGCGCGTGCCGTCAGCAATGCCAGTTCGCCGGGGCTGTCGATCTGTTCGGCGAGCGAGGAATAGAGCGTGGCACTGCGCCGGTCATGGCCGACGGCATCCAGTCGGGCGATGGCGCGCACGACATCGCGGTTCTCAAAACGCTGTCGGTCGGCCGTCGAAGGGGAGGGATAGCTGACGTCGAGCGCCTGTTTGCCGAGACGCGCCGCGGCGAGCTGCCCGTAGAACGTGCCGGGATAGCGGGCGGCCGATTCGTAGAAGGCGCGAGCCTGTCCAGGGCCGCCGTCTTCCGCCGAACGCCCGAGCCAGTAGAGCGCCCTCGAGGCCGAAAGCGGCCGGCTCGACGCATCGAGAATCCTGCGGAAGTGGGCCTCGGCCGCAACCGGGTCGTGGAGCGCCCGCAGGGCATACCAGCCGGCATGGAATTCCGCGTCGGCGCGATCGACAGATGTTTGCGCCGCATGGGCCGCGACCAGTCTGTAGGCGGCCCTGAAGTCGCCGCGATCGGCAAGGCCGCGGGCAATGATGCGCCGCTCGTTCCACCATTCCGTGGTGTTGATCAGGCGGGCGGGATCGGCTGACACGCGCTCGAGAAGTCGTGCCGCCTCGGCATATTTGTCCTGCCGGCGGGCGTATTCGATCTGGACGAAGAGATAGGCCGGATCCTTCGCCCAGGATGCATCGACCGCACCGATCAGCGTACCGGCATTCTTGGCATTGCCTGCCACGGCCACCCACGCCTTGTAGAGCGACTGGGCATTGCCGAGACCGGAGAAGCGTTTCGCCTGCGCCGTCCTGCCGCGATACATGAGATAGTCCATCCGCGCCTTGTGGTCGGCGGTCCTCATCAGCGGACCGAATTCGCCAAGGACCTTGTCTTCCATCGAAGGGTCCAGGGCCTCGGACGCCCACAGATTGCGAACGGTGCGTGCCGCGTCGGCGGAACGGCCGGCGGATGCCTGCGCACGCGCAAGGATGATGGCGCCTTCCGGCGTCTGCGGACGGCCGGTGCCCATCGCCGCGAAAACGGCGGTGGCCGGCGGGTTTTCGCGATAGAGCGCCCGCTCGGCTTTTTCTCTCAGGCCGCCAAGGCCCGGCCAGCCGGTGAGTTCCTGCTGCGCGGCCGCGATCTCGCGATAGGGCACGTCGCGCATGCCGGAATTGGCGATCGCCCAGGTCAGGATGCGTCGGTCGAGCGAGCCCGACGGCAGGCCGTCGCGATAGGCGATCGCTTCGAGCGCCTTATTGTCTGAAAGCGCATCCAGCCCCGATTTCAGCGCGCCCGACGCCAGCGGCCGGTTGGCGCGCGGTATCGATCCGGTAATGTCGGGAACTGGCATGGCTGCCGGGGTCAGCGCCTGCTGTGTCGGCATCGGAATGGACGCCGGAGCGTTCGGCCGGGCAAATGGCAAAGGCACGATCCCGTCGCTCGCTGTGAAAGCAAGGCTCGGCATGCCTGCGGCACCCAATCCCAAAGCCAGGATCAGAGCGGACTTCTTCATGCGGCATCTCGCGAAAAAGACATTGACCTCTCAATTAGCCGCCGAGCGCATTAACGAAACCTTACCACACTCCTGAAAATACCCTGTAAAGGAGGCGTAAAGGCACATCAAAATCCCGCGAGCTTGCGCTTGTTCGCAATCGGCCGTCGCTTTATGGTGCGCGACCTTAGTTACTGATTGCGGCCGAAGCGTGGACTGCGGCCATGGGAGTTTTTGATGTTCAAGGGATCCATCCCCGCACTTGTCACGCCCTTCACTGCCGAGGGAGCGGTCGACGAGAATGCCTTCGCGGCCCATGTCGAATGGCTGATCGCCGAGGGCAGCAGCGGTCTCGTGCCGGTCGGCACGACCGGGGAATCGCCGACGCTGTCCCATGACGAACACAAGCGCGTGGTCGAACTCTGCATCGAGGTCGCCGACAGGCGCGTTCCCGTGATCGCCGGCGCCGGCTCCAACAATACGAAGGAAGCCGTCGAACTGGCCCTACATGCCGAAAAGGCCGGGGCGGATGCTCTCCTCGTGGTCACGCCCTATTACAACAAGCCGACCCAGAAGGGTTTGATCGCGCATTTCGCGGCGATTGCCGAGGCCGTGTCGCTGCCGATCATCATCTACAACATCCCGCCGCGTTCGGTCATCGACATGCTGCCGGAAACGATGGGCAAGCTCGTCGGCGCGCACAAGAACATCGTCGGCGTCAAGGACGCTACCGGCAAGCTGGAGCGCGTATCGGAACAGCGCATCACCTGCGGTACGGATTTCATCCAGCTGTCCGGCGAGGATGCGACGGCGCTCGGCTTTAACGCCCATGGCGGCGTCGGCTGCATCTCGGTGACCGCAAACGTCGCCCCGCGCCTCTGTGCCGAGTTCCAGGCGGCGACGCTCGCAGGTGACTACAGCAAGGCCTTGGAATATCAGGACCGCCTGATGCCGCTGCACAAGGCGATTTTCATGGAGCCCGGTCTCTGTGGCGCCAAATACGGGTTGAGCAAGCTTCGCGGCATGAACCGTACGGTGCGCTCGCCACTCGTCTCCAGCCTCGAGCCGGCGACCGAAGCCGCCATCGACGCAGCGCTTCGCCATGCAGGCCTTCTGAACTGAGGACGTCAGGCGGCTCCTTCACTTTCCGAAGGCTGCGCATTACATAATGATCAACCCCGTCCATGGCCCATGGGCGGGGACTATTCTTTCGTAAAGGGCGGATCGGACGTTAGGACCATGGCACCCAAAGGAAGCCAGCGCACGGTGAACAAGATTGTCGCGGAAAACCGCAAGGCCCGCTTCAATTACGAGATCATCGATACTTATGAGGCAGGCCTCGTGCTGACGGGCACGGAGGTTAAGTCCCTGCGTGAAGGCAAGGCCAATATCGCCGAATCCTATGCGTCCGACGAAGGCGACGAGATCTGGCTGATCAACAGCCACCTGCCGGAATACCTCCAGGCAAACCGCTTCAACCATGAGCCGCGCCGCCGTCGCAAGCTGCTTCTGTCGAAGCGCGAGATCGGCCGCCTGCGTTCCGGCATCAACCGCGAAGGCATGACGCTGGTGCCGTTGAAGATCTATTTCAACGAACGCGGCAGGGCGAAGCTCGAACTGGCGCTCGCCAAGGGCAAGAAGCTGCACGACAAGCGCGAGACCGAGAAGGAACGCGACTGGAACCGCCAGAAGTCTCGTCTGTTGAAGGACAATTGAGACCCTGGCTGGCGGCTTTCAGGGCCGCGCGTGCGGTCCCTTCCTTCGCTCCTGATGTCTCGCTGCAGCGCCGTCTTTTCCCTGGACAGGCGCAGGCATGGCAGATCCATCCGGCCCGTCCTTAAGGGGAAGCTCCCGTTTCGGGAACCAATCACCACATCCCGTCGTTTGCACTCACCTTGGTGCGGGCGAATGAATGATGACGAAAAAGCAGATCTTCACCTATGCGATGCTGGTCGTCGGACTGGGCCTTGGCGGTTACCTTCTCTACAACGTCTTCAGCGAATATTCGCCGGCTGAAATCTACGAGTCGGTGCGGGCCATTCCTGCCGCCAATCTCGCGCTCGCACTGCTTTTCGCCTTCGCATCCTATGTTTGCCTGACCGGCTTCGACTGGGCGGGCGTCCGTTATGTCCGCAACGATCTCGCCTATCCGAAGATCGCGCTCGCCTCCTTCATTGCCTTGTCCATCGGCCAAAGCGTCGGACTGTCGGGTCTCAGCAGCGGAGCGTTGCGCTATCGCTATTACGCCCATTGGGGGATGACGACGGAGGATGTAGCGAAGATCGTGCTTTTGTCCGGTGTCACGGTCGGTCTCGGCATGGCCGTGCTCGCCGGTATCGTCATGGTGATCAATCCCGGGGATGCCGCCGCCGTCCTCAGGCTCGGGGAAAGCGCCGTCATCGCGATAGGTGCCGGCTGCCTGTTTGCCACCGTTGGCTATCTGCTGCTCGCCGCATTCCTGCGTACCCCGCTCAAGATCCGCGGCTGGACGTTCCAGATGCCGACGCTGCGGATCGCGATCGCCCAGGTCGTCATCGGCACGATAAACTTCGCCTTCGTGTCGGCCTGCCTCAGGGAGGTGATGGCGGTGAATGCCGATGTCAGCTACCTCAAGGCGGCGACGGCGTTCGTGCTCGCCAATGTCGCGATCCTCATCACCCATGCGCCGGGCGGGCTCGGGGTTCTGGAAGCGACGGTCCGCCATGTCATGGGCGATCAGGCTTCGATCGGCTCGCTGGTGGCGTTTCGCGTCATCTATTTCTTCATTCCGCTCGCCATCGGCCTGCCCCTGTCCCTGATCGTCGAGGCGGTGTTCCGGGCGCGCAAGGCGAATGAGGCAACGCCGGAGACAGACCGGCGCAGCGCCGCGGCCTCGGCGTGAGACGTGGCCTCAGCCGCCTTTGGCCGCCGCCATCCGCCGCTCGTGCTCGATCAGCCAGCGTTTACGCCACAATCCGCCGCCGTAACCCGTCAGGCTGCCATCCGCCGAGACCACCCTATGGCAGGGGATGACGATGGCAATCTGGTTGGCACCATTGGCGCTCGCCACCGCGCGGGTGGAGGAGGGCAGATCCATTTCGGCCGCGAGCGCTCCGTAGCCGCGCAGTTCGCCGACGGGAATGCCGCGCAGAGCCTCCCATATTCGCCGCTGGAAGGCAGAGCCGTGATTGGCCAGTCTCGTCCTGAAACCCTTGTTCACGCCTGAAAAATAGTCGTTCAGTTCCGATTCGATCTCGTCGATCGGCAAATACCTTCCCACGGCGATGCTGCTGCCCGTCGCCGCCTGCAATCTGCGGATTTCGGCCGGCAGGGCTTTTCGCTCGGCGAATTCCAGAATGTGCAGCGCATGGGCGTCGGCGATGGCGATCATCGGGCCGATCGTTGTCTCGATCCAGTCGGCGCGCAGCAGTTCCTTGCCTCGCAATTTCGCGGGGGCCTCGCCGAAAAGCCGCGTCACGGCGCTGCGGAAACCGCTGCCGGATTCGAAGCCGGCATCGATCTGTGCTTCGATCACGCTCGAACCCTCGTGCAGCACTTCGGCCGCCTTGCCCATGCGCCGCAGCCGCGCCATATCGAGGAAACTCATGCCGAACTGACGCTTGAAGGCGCGCCGGGCCGTCGACGGATCGATGCCGAGGGCGCTCACGTCGCCCTCGCTCCAGCGGCGGAAGGGCTCGGCATCGAGCGCCTCGACAAGCCGCGTGACGACGGGATCGGTTGCGCCGTATTTCAGGAGTGGCCGGCAGCGGCTGCAGGGGCGGAACCCCGCCTCGAGACATGCGGCGATCGTGCCGTAGAAGGCGGTGTTCTCGCGGTTCGGCTTGCGGGCAGGGCAGGTGAGACGGCAGAAAATGCCTGTGGTCCTGATCGCCGCCCAGACGAACCCCTCATAGGAGGCGTCGCGTGCTATCAGTGCATCGTAAAGGATGTCGTCGGAGGGGCGTTCGAAAAGCATGGGCCTTTCTAGCGCGAAACGAAAACAGGCGCCGCCGAAAAACGGGCGCCTATTTCTGAATGTTCACCGGAGGCCGGTCAGGTTTCGGACGGCTCGGCCGGTTCGGCTGCGCGCGCAGGGCGCTCGGAGGGGTCGCGTCCGACTTCCGCCTTCAGCGTCATCAGGTCGATGAAGTGATCGGCCTGACGGCGAAGGTCGTCGGCGATCATCGGCGGCTGCGTCTGCATGGTCGAGACGACCGATACCTTGCGGCCCTTGCGCTGCAGCGCCTCGACCAGATTGGTGAAATCGCCGTCGCCGGAGAAGATCACCAGGTGATCGACGGTCTCCGACTGTTCCATAGCGTCGATCGCCAGCTCGATGTCCATATTGCCCTTGATCTTGCGGCGGCCGAGGGAGTCGGTGAACTCCTTGGCGGGCTTGGTTACGACCTTGTAGCCGTTGTAATCCAGCCAATCGATCAGCGGGCGGATGGAGGAATATTCCTGATCCTCGATGAGCGCGGTATAGTAGTAAGCACGCAGCAGGTAGCCGCGCTTCTGGAATGCTTTCAGCAATTTCCTGTAATCGATGTCGAAGCCGAGGCTTTTGGAGGCCGCGTACAGATTTGCGCCGTCGATGAAGAGAGCAATCTTCTCTCTTGGGTCAAACATATGTCTCCATCCCCTTTTTATGCCTGCTTTGCAGGGGTCTCGGCAAAACGCAAAATTTAGCCGTTGACCTTAGAATATTCTCTACATTACGGGCTATTCATATGTTTGTCATGTATGGCACGATTCGCAATATTCCAAGCACGTCGTGATTGAATATCGTTCGGTGCGAAGCCGGAATTATGGGGATCGGCGCGCCTGTGGCAGGAAAAACTTGAATTTTCCACCCGATGGCTGTATCGGCGTAGCAATTCCAGAAATCTCGACCGCAAAGGACAGGCTATGGCCCGTGTCACAGTAGAAGATTGCATTGACAAAGTCGATAACCGTTTCGAGCTCGTGCTGCTCGCGAGCCACCGCGCACGCCAGATTTCGCAGGGCGCCTCGATCACGATCGACCGCGACAATGACAAGAACCCGGTCGTAGCGCTTCGCGAGATCGCCGACGAGACGCTGTCGCCCGACGACCTGAAGGAAGATCTCATCCATTCGCTGCAGAAGCATGTCGAAGTGGACGAGCCCGAGCCCGATCCGGCCTCGCTCATCGCCGCAGGCGGCGTATCCGTCGCTGCCGACAGCGAAGAGGAAGACGCCCCGGAAAACATCAATTTCGACCAGATGTCGGAAGAGGAACTGCTTGCCGGTATCGAAGGCCTGGTTCCGCCGGAAAAGAGCGACGATTACTGATATCCTCGGACATCCGGCCCCCGTGCCGGAAACCGAACGTTCATTCTATCGCCCTAATCTGGTTGTCTGCATTATGATGGCTGCGCTAACCGACGGTTGGCGCGCCATTTTTCGTTTGTTCGCCATGCCGAGACGCGAGGGCACTATTTAGCATGATGAGGCAATACGAGCTCGTTGAGCGGGTACAGAAGTACAAGCCCGATGCCAACGAAGCTCTTCTCAACAAGGCCTATGTCTACGCCATGCAGAAGCATGGCCAGCAGAAGCGCGCGAGCGGCGATCCCTATATTTCCCATCCGCTGGAAGTGGCGGCCATCCTCACCGACATGCATCTCGACGAGTCGACCATCGCGGTTGCTCTCCTGCACGACACGATCGAGGACACGACCGCCACCCGCGCGGAAATCGACGAACTGTTCGGCGAGGATATCGGCCGTCTCGTCGAAGGCCTGACCAAGCTGAAGCGGCTCGACCTCGTATCGAAAAAGGCCAAACAGGCGGAAAACCTCCGCAAGCTGCTGCTCGCCATATCCGACGACGTGCGCGTGCTTCTCGTCAAGCTCGCCGACCGGCTGCACAACATGCGCACGCTGGAGCACATGAAGGCCGAGCAGAAGGCGCGCATCTCGGAAGAGACAATGGATATCTATGCGCCGCTCGCAGGCCGCATGGGTATGCAGGACATGCGTGACGAGCTGGAGGACCTGTCCTTCCGCTACATGAATCCCGAGGCCTACGAAACGGTCACGAAGCGGCTGGCGGAACTGTCGTCCCGCAACGAAGGCCTGATCAAGAAGATCGAGGACGAGCTTCGCGAACTGCTGGTCGCGAGCGGCCTTTCCGACGCCTTCGTCAAGGGCCGCCAGAAAAAGCCCTATTCGGTCTTCCGTAAGATGCAGTCGAAATCGCTCTCCTTCGAGCAGCTTTCCGACGTCTACGGATTTCGCATCATCGTCGGCGATATCCAGTCCTGCTACAGGGCGCTCGGTATCGTCCATACGCGTTGGCGGGTGGTGCCGGGGCGGTTCAAGGACTATATCTCCAACCCCAAGCAGAACGACTATCGCTCCATTCACACGACCATCGTCGGCCCGTCCCGCCAGCGCATCGAACTGCAGATTCGCACACAGCTGATGCAGGAGATCGCCGAATACGGGATCGCCGCCCATGCGCTCTACAAGGACGGCCGCGGCGCCGTAAAGGGCGGCGAACTGCTGCCGAAGGAGAGCAACGCCTATTCCTGGCTACGCCACACGATCGAGTCCCTGGCGGAGGGCGACAATCCCGAGGAGTTCCTCGAGCATACCAAGCTCGAACTGTTCCAGGACCAGGTCTTCTGCTTCACGCCGAAGGGCAAGCTGATCGCGCTGCCGCGCGGCGCCACCCCGATCGACTTCGCCTATGCGGTGCACACCAATATCGGCGACACCACCGTCGGCGCCAAGATCAACGGCCGCATCATGCCGCTGGTCACCCGCCTCAACAACGGC
>JBQGDG010000424.1:0-41590 GCA_052038935.1 Neorhizobium sp.
CGGTGAACAGCACCGTCACCACCCAGACGACGATCGCTGCGACGAAAGACCAGATCCATGGCTTGGCCATGAGGAACCGATGGGCGGTCATTGGCTCTTCTCCCGCTTTTCCAGACGGTTGAGGGCAAGGCGCAGGGCGAGTACGACGATCAGGATCGCGCCCTGCGCGCCGATCTGCCAGTCCGGCGAGATACGCATGAAGGAGAGGAAGGAACCGGCGAGCGTCAATGTCAGCGCCCCGATGACGGCGCCGATCGGCGAGACCTTGCCGCCGACGAACTGTCCGCCGCCGAGGATGACGCCGGCGATCGACAGCAGCGTATAGCGCAGGGCGATATTGGCGTCCGCCGAGGTGGTGAGCCCCACCAGCGCGATACCGGAGAGGACCGCGAAGAAGCCGGCAAGCGCATAGGTCGCGGCCCTGACGCCGATCACCGACCAGCCGGCCCGCTCGACCGACCGGCTGTTGCCGCCGACGCCGCGCATCAGCACGCCGAAGGAAGAGCGCATGACGATATAGTGGGTGACCGCGGCGATCAGGATGCTGGCGACGATCGCCATCGGCACCAGCGGCGGTTTTGCCGTCATCACCCATCTGGCCCATGTCGGGGCGGTGCCGCCCGGCGACGGGAGGATCAGCACGGCGATGCCGCCCCAGACGAAGCTCATGCCGAGCGTCACGACGATCGACGGCAGTTCGCGAATGTGGATGACCACCCCGATCAGCGCATAGGTGGCGATTGCACCGAGGAAGATCAGAATGCCGAGCGCCGGCGAGGTCTGCAGGAACGTTGCGGTGACGCAGGCACAGAAACTGACGAAGGTGCCCATCGAGAGATCGAGGTCGTTGACCGACATGATCAGCATCTGGGCGATGGTGGCGAGCGCGATCGGCACCGCCAGATTGAACAGCAGATTGAGGCCGGTATAGCTCATGGCGCGCGGCTGCATGTAGAAGACCGCGGCGAGCAGCAGCACCAGGGAGGCGGCGGGAATGATCAGGCGGATCGTGCCGGAGGAGAGCCTCATGCCGCTTCTCCTTCGCTGAAGGAGGCTGCCAGCACGTTCTTTTCGCTGATCTCGTCGGCGACGAGTTCTGCGACGATCGCGCCCTCGCGAAACACGTAGACCCGGTCGCAGAGGCGGATCTCGTCCATTTCCGTCGAATACCAGACGAAGGTCCGGCCCTTGGCCGCCTCCGAGCGCAGGATTTCGTAGACCTCCTGCTTGGTGCCGATATCGACGCCGCGCATCGGGTCGTCCATCAGCACGGTGCTTGCGGTGGTCGCCAGCGCCCGGGCGAAAAGCACCTTCTGCTGGTTGCCGCCCGAAAGCGACAGGATGCGGTTTTCCATGTCGGGCGTGCGGATCTCGATGCGTTGCTTCCAGTTTTGACCGAGCGTGTCCTCTTTCGCCCGGTCGACCATGCGGTGCGACGAAAGCTGGCCGAGCGAGGCGATGGAGAGGTTCTTCAGGATGCTCCACAGCGGAAAGGTGCCGTTGAGGCTGCGATCGCCGGCGACGAAGGCGATCTCTCGCCGTCGCGTCGGCCACCAGTTGCTGTTGCGGTCGAGATAGAGGTCGAGCAGCGCTTCGGTCTGGCCGTGACCGCCAAGGCCGGCAAGTCCGATCATTTCGCCGCGATAGGCTTCGAAGGGGAGGCCATGTCCGCGTCGCGGCGGCATGGAGAGGACCGGTGCCCCGGTTTTGACCGTGGCGGCGCGGGAAAACGCCTGTTCGCGCACGACGTTGCCCATCGCCTCGACGAGGCTGCGGGTATTGAAGTCCGAGGCGGGGCGATCGGCCACCACGCGGCCGTCCTTCATCACCACGATCCGGTCGGATGTGGAGAGGATTTCGCCCAGGATGTGGGAGATCAGCAGCACGGAGCCGCCCTCGGCGACGAACTTGCGGATATAGGCCATCAGCTGGGCCGCAAGTCCCGCATCGAGCGAAGAGGTCGGCTCGTCGAGAATGACGAGCCTCGGACGCCGTTCTATACCGGCGAAACTGATGGCGATCTCGACCATCTGCCGTTCGGCGATCGACAGGTCGTCGATGCTCAGGTCGCAGTCGATCGAATGGCCGGGAAATATCTCCCGAAGCTGGGTCTCGACGAGCGCGAGCGCCCGGCGGCGCCAGTTGCGGCCCTTCAGTTCCGCATGCATGATCCGCGCGTTTTCGCCGACGGTGAGATTGGGGCAGAGCGACAGTTCCTGGAAGACGCAGCGTACGCCGCTGGCGCGGGCGGCGTTTATGCCGTGGGCCTCGCTGCCGCCGTAGCTGAGCGACCCCTGGTAGTGGGTCAGCCCGCCGTTGATGACGTTGACGATCGTGGATTTGCCGGCACCATTGTGCCCGACCAGCCCGATACATTCGCCGGCATGGATGATGAGATCGGCTCCGTCGAGCGCCCGGACGGCGCCGAAGGTCACCTTGATGCCGCGTGCGGCCACCACCTCTTGTCGCTTCACGGCTTCGGTCATGCAATCGCTGTCGGTTCTGGAAATGTCGGGAACCATGCCGGGACGCAGCTTGCGGCTGCGGCCCGGCAGGCGGGAGGCGCCGTCACTTGGCGGCGATTACCTTCTGGGCGTCCTCGAGCGAATATTCGACATTCGCTACGCCACCCTTCTCGGTGTTCTTGAGGCTTTCTTCCAGGCTGGCCTGGTCGATGCTGAGGAACGGGACGACGAGGTCCTTCTTGACTTCCTTGCCGTCGAGGATCTGCTGCGCCACCCAGAATGCGAGCGTCGAGACACCCGGCGCGATGGAGACGGACATGGTCTCGTAACCGTCCTTGTCCTTCTGCTGTTTCCACCAGACGAGTTCGTCCTCGCGGTTGCCCATGACGATGGTCGGCGTCGGCCGCTTGGCGGCGGAGAAGGCCTGTGCCGCACCGTAACCGTCGCCGCCCTGTGTGACGACGGCTGCGATCTCCGGCAGGCTCGGCAGGATGCCGGCGACGGCGCGCTGGGCCACGTCCTGCGCCCAGTCGCCGTTGACCGAGCCGACGATCTTGAACTGCGGGTTCTTCTTCACGCCGGCTTCGATACCGGCATGGATCTCGTCGTCGACCGAAACGCCCGCGAGGCCGCGGATCTCGAGCAGGTTGCCGCCCTGCGGCAACTTCTTGGCGAGGTAGTCGACCTGACTTTCGCCCATCGCCTTGAAATCGACGGCGATGCGCCATGCGCAGGGTTCGGTGACGATGCCGTCGAAGGAAACGACGGTGATGCCGGCGTCGCAGGCTTCCTTGATCGCGCCGTTCAGCGCGGTCGGCGAGGCGGCGTTGATGACGATCGCATCATAGCCCTGAAGGATCATGTTCTGGATCTGCGCGGCCTGTTCGGTCGCCTGGTTCTCCGCCGTCGTGAACGGGTCGGCTGCGGCGACCACGCCCTTGGAGACGGCGTCCTTGGTGATCTTGTCCCAGCTCGTCAGCATCGCCTGGCGCCAGGAATTGCCGGCGTAGTTGTTCGACAGCGCGATCTTTTTGTCCGAAGTGTCGGCAAGTGCCGATCCGCCGAGGCACGCGAGGGCCACGGATGCCGCTAGCATCGTTCTGATGGTCATGATGTCCTCCCAAAGCTCCCTGATCCATCTCCGGGCCGCTCCTCAACGGTGATCCGGAGATAATGATTGCCCTGAGCCCCTTTTGCTCAGTACATCGAGCATGGAGGAGATTTCAGATGTTGTACAGGCGCATCCAAGCACGCTTTCTGCGGGGTTCCGCCGAATATCTGCGGGTTCCCGCAGGACAACGGCGCCGCCGGGGCGCTTAGATATCGGTTGAGGACTTGGAGGAGGTCCGCCCTATGCTCAACACGGGACGAAACCTGCTGTTCGACCGCTATCTCGGGATTTCGCGGCTGCTGGCGGGACAGCTCGACTTCAATTCGATCATC
The DNA here is from genome assembly GCA_052038935.1 of Neorhizobium sp. Classification (GTDB taxonomy): domain Bacteria; phylum Pseudomonadota; class Alphaproteobacteria; order Rhizobiales; family Rhizobiaceae; genus Neorhizobium. Next base: position 3,909 of record JBQGDG010000424.1, read on the forward strand.
AAGGCGGTGGCCGACGAGATCAGCCACATCATTCCGCACGATCATCTCGACGTCTGCATCAAGATGCTGGACGGCAAGTATCACATCGCCTACGAGAGCGGCCTCGAGACCGCCTGGAGCAGGCAGCCGCCGGCTCTCCTCACCGGAAGCCCGATCCGGACCCTGCTCGCCGGCGAGGTGGATTACCTCCTGGCGGAGGATGCCTGCACCGATCCAAGGTTCCACTTTGCCGGCGCGTTTTCGAGCCCGATCATCGAGCTCTCGCTGCGCAGCCGCCTGCATGTGCCGCTTCGGGTGCAGGGCGACGTGATCGGCGCGCTCAGCTGCTCCTGCGTGGAACGCGGCTGCTACACGTTGGAGGATGTCGAGAACGCCCGCGCCGTGGCGGATCTCCTGGCTCCCTATTTCTTCGCGCTGCGCGCAGCCGAACAGGCCAAGCGTTCCGCCGTCATCGAGACCGAGGCGAGCGCCCGCGAGGAGGGTCTGCGCCTCGGCGCCCTGAAACTCACCGAAGCGCTGGAGGCCGAAAGGCAGAGGATCGGCATGGACCTGCACGACCAGACGCTTGCCGACCTGACGCGGCTGACGCGCCGCATGGAGAAACTGCGCGACAATCCCGCCGGCCCTGGCGACGTTCTGGAGCCCTTCTGCCGCGCCTTGCAGCAATGCATGCAGGATCTTCGCCAGATCATCGAGGAAGCGAAGCCGGCCGTCTTGCAGCTCTTCGGGGTCGCCCAGGCGATAGAAACCCATCTTGAGCGATCGGTCGGCGAAAGCGGACAGGCGATAGAATGGGAAATGATCGACGACAGTGCCGGAGCGCTCCAGAACATCGATCCCACGGTGGAGATCGCCCTGTTCCGGATCGCTCAGGAGGCCATCAACAACGCCATCCGCCACGCTCAGGCGGACTGGATCAGGGTCCGCCTGGGACGGGCCGGTGACGCTCTCTCCATCGAGGTCGAGGACGACGGCCGGGGGATGGATGGCCGCGATGACGGCCGGGCCGGGCAGGGCATCGACAATATGAAGACGCGTGCCCAGCTGATTTCCGCCCGTTTCGACATCGGTCCCAGGCCGGCGGCGGACAAAAAAGGCAGCGGAACTCGCGTGCGCGTGGTGCTTCCGACCGGCCGTCGCGGCGTTACGGAGATGGTATGATGGATGTCCTGATCGTCGAGGACGATGCGCTGCACAGGTCCTTCCTCCAGGAGGCGGTTCGCGCCGCGCTGCCGGAATGCGGCAAGGTCATCGAGGCGGATAACGGCCTTAGCGGCGAGGCGCAGGCGCGCGCGGCCCGCGTCGAAAACGTCGTCATGGACCTGCAGATGCAGGAACGCAACGGCATTGAGGCCGCGCGCACCATCTGGCGCGAGCGGCCGGATACGAAGATCCTGTTCTGGTCGAACTATTCGGACGAGGCCTATGTGCGCGGCGTGGCGCGGATCGTGCCGGAGGGCGCGACCTACGGCTATGTACTGAAGTCGGCCTCCGAGGAAAGGCTGAAGCTCGCGCTGCGCAGCGTCTTCCTCGAATCCCAGTGCGTCATCGATCGCGAGATACGCGGCATCCAGCAGAAGAGCCTCGGCAATTCGCTGGGCCTTTCCGACGTCGAATACGAGATCCTCGTCGACGTTGCCCTCGGCCTCACCGACAAGGCGATCGCCCAGCGCAAGCGGCTTTCTCTCAGGAGCGTTCAGAACCGCCTGCAGCAGCTGTACGAGAAGCTCGGCGTCTACGAGACGTTCGGTCAGGGCAGGGAAGGCTGGTTCAACCTGAGGACGAGGGCCGTCGCGGTCGCCCTTTCCCGCAAGGTGCTGAATTCGAGCGCGATCGAGAGGGCGGAGCGTGACCTGCGGGGATCGGGCTGACGCCGGTCAACGGTTTGCCACATCCTCCGTGACCTCGACCGGCGTGGATCGCTCGAACGCCGCTGCCGGGAGCGGCCCGGCGGTCATCAGGCCGAAATCGAAATTCGTCCGTCTGTCGGAGCCGAGGACATATTGCCGATGCACGCGGAGGAAGTCCCGCTTGATCTTCCGGTAGTGCTCGGGCGACAGCATGTTGCGGATGCGCAGGAAGGTCAGCCGCGGCTGCGGTGCGTCCGGATGGCCGGTCAGCGCCGTTACCGACGATTTATAGAAACTGATGATGTCGGTGAGACACTGGACTTCCAGCCAGAATATGTTCCTGTCCCGGGCGATCTTGCCCACCCGTGCTCGCAGCGTATGGGCGGAACGCAGCAAGGCGCATTGGAGCGTGGCCCCCCCGAGCGTCACGAAGGCGACGCGTTTGCCGTCGAACAGGCCCGGTTCGCGCTCGAGCAGCGTGCCGATCGTGTGGACCGCCATGCTGGATCCCATGCTGTGGGAACTGACGACATATTCGTCGGCGTCGAGATCGAATGCCCGTCTCGCCGAACGCACGCATGCCTCGATCCACGCATTCACGGCCGGATTGTCGAGGCGCGAAGCCGCGACGGCAACCTCCCAGTCGGCAAACAGATGCAATGTGTGGAACCGGTCCGACCAAGGGACGAATATCCTGACGAAGAACAGGAGGCCTGCCGCTATCGCTACCGGATAGTGCCATGGGCTGACGCCCAGCCACCACGGATAGGTGGCGATCGCCAGGCTTGCCAGCATGCCCAGGATCATCAGGAGAAATGGAAAGACGAAGAACAGGCCGAAGCGCCAGGCATGCCGGAAATAGCCGAGGGCGCCGCCCTGCAACACGACGGTGCCGGCGCTGACGAAGCCGCGAAGAAGCCGGGTGAGAAGCGGCCTGCGCGCCAGCTGGCCGACGATATCGCCATGATCGAGGATGATGACGCGGCTCGAAACGCGCCCGGCGGCGCCCGGCCCGGTCGTCTCCACGTCGAAATAGGGACAGTCACCGTCCTGATGCAACGTGCCGACTTCGGCAGACAGTCCCCAGAGTTCCGCGGTTTTCTGCAGCGCCCTCTGGTAGCGGTCCCGATGCCGGGCCGCATCGAGCGGCTCGAAACCCGGGAAATGCAATACGACGCGTTTTGCCACGCGTCCTGATGACGTCTCTGCCTGCACTCGGTTCTCTTTCCCAAACGGCAGGCTTTTTCACCTCCGCGATATCGATCGGATAGAATAGGATGCGCGGAATAGGCGACACGTCGAAAATAGACAATCGAAATCGCTACCGATCGGCCACCGGACGACCTTGCAGACCAATTGCGGCCGGCGCATGGCTGCTACCGATCGGGTTGGCGACGATCGCTTCGCATGACGGTTCGGCCGGCGTAGTCTTCGGAGCATCCGTCGCGGGCGACGTTTGCCTCTGTTTTTCCCGGTGCCGCAACGCTATGTCCTGCGGATGGCGACGGGTAAGACATTCACGGCTGAACAATTGCATCGGATCTACAACGCTCATGTGAAGATCTGCGCGATGCGTGATGTGACGCTCGTCAGTCAGGAGGGGCGGGAGATCGCTCGCAGGCTGCTCAATGATTTCACCGGCGGGGAAGAGGAAAACGAGATCGTGAGGAAATTCCTCTCATGACGTTTCCGCAATCCGTCCGCATCGCCGTCTCGTCAATGACGGCGGCCCGGGCTTGGACTTTTTGACGCCGGAACACCGCGCAGCGTGGCTTCCAGGTTGAGGATCTCGTCGGTGGAAAGCAGGCCGTCGCGGCCGCGAGGCGCAAGCAGGCCCTTCAGCTGCAGGTCGATATATCGCAGGCAGCACACCCGCAGGAACGAGGTGAAATTGCCCAGATCATGTCCCTCGTCGATCGACTCGTTGTAGAGCTGATGCAGGAGCTGGGGAACGTTCATGTCGTCCTTGGCGGCGATCTCCTCCAGCACGGTCCAGAACATCGTCTCCAGGCGAACGCTCGTCACCATCCCGTCCATGCGGATCGAACGGGTCTGGCTTTCCCAGAGTTGAGAATTTGCGCCGATGAACAACCTGCACATGGAAAACTCCTCTCTTGGCCCTGGCTCAAGATAGCACAGCCGGCCTGCCGGCAAAGGGGGCCGCAGCGAGCGGCCCCTTTCGATGTCAGAGACTGCCCTTCTTCAGCTCGCCCGCGATGTATTCCGCCTGACGTATGGCGAGCGCCACGATGGTCAGCGTCGGATTGGCGGCGGCGCCCGTCGTCATGACCGAACCGTCGGAGACGAAGAGGTTCGGCACGTCGTGGGCGCGGCCCCACCGGTCGACCACGCCATCCTCCGCCTTCTCGCTCATGCGGCAGGTGCCGAGATTGTGGGTCGAGGGATAGGGCGGGGTTCTGTGCGAGGCGATCGCCCCGACGGCGGCATAGAGCTTCTCGGCGTGCTCATAGGCATAGTCGCGCATCGCCACATCGTTCTTGTGGTCGTCGAAGTGAACGTTCGGGGCGGCCAGACCCCACTGGTCCTTCACCGTCTGCGATAGGGTGATGCGGTTGGTGGCCTGCGGCATGTCCTCGCCGACGATCCACATGCCCGCCGTACTGTCATAGGCTTCCATGATCTCGGCGAAATCGGGACCCCAGGCTCCGGGATCGGCGAATGCGGCCAGAAAGGACGGTCCGAGCGACAGCGTCTCCATGTAATAGCCGCCGACGAAGCCGCGATCCGGCTTGTGGACGGCCTCGTCGGCGATGATGCCGGCCATGGTCTCGCCGCGGAACATGTGCACCGGCTTGTCGAAACGCGCGTAGACCGAGCCGGTCAGATGCCGCATGTAGTTGCGGCCCACCTGGTCGGAACTGTTGGCGAGCCCCTTCGGGAACCGGTTGCTTTCGCTCAGGAGAAGAAGCCGCGGGGTCTCGATCGAATTGCCTGCCACGCAGACGATATGGGCCGCCTGTTCGTGAAGCGCTCCGCTCTTGTCGGCATAGACGACCGTATCGACCTTGCCGGCCGCATCATGGGTGATCCGCACGACGTGGCTTTCCGGGCGCAGATCCAGCAAGCCGGTCTCCAGCGCCCGCGGGATTTCGCGAACAAGGATGCTCCACTTCGCCTTGCTCTTGTCTCCCTGGAAGTTGAAGCCGTCCTGGATGGAGGCGGGGCGCCCGTCATAGGGTTCGGCATTCGTCGCATAGGGGCCGGTCGCATAGAGCTTGTAGCCGACCCGTTCCGCGCCGTTGGCGAAAACCTTGTAGTTGTTGTTCGCCGGCAGTGCCGGCCGACCATGGCGATGCGTCGATCCCATGGCGATTTCGGCCTTGTCGTAATAGGGCGCGAGATCCTGCAGCGTGATCGGCCAGTCGAGCAGCGTCGCCCCGGCTATGTCGCCATAGGTGGTGCGCGCCTTGAATTCGTAGTCCTTGAAGCGTGGCGTCGCGCCGGACCAATGAGTGGTGGACCCGCCGACGGCCTTGACGATCCAGGCCGGCAGGCTCGGAAAGTCCGTCGCGATCCGCCAGGAGCCGCTCGTCGTGCGCGGATCGAGCCAGGCCATCTGCTTGAAGGCCTCCCACTCGTTGTTCTGGTAGTCCTCGTTCTTGAGATGGGCGCCGGCCTCCAGCAGCACGCAGGCGATGCCTGCCTTGGTCAGCTCGTAGGCAAGCGTTCCGCCGCCTGCGCCGGAGCCGATGATGACCACGGCCTTTTCGTCTTTCGCGATCTGTTTCATTGACCCGCTCCCGTGTATTCCTCGATCCGTGGCTCCGGAAGCCATGTCAGGTCGTTGAAACCTCTGTTGACATAGCCGCCCTTGTCGAAGCTCGGCCCTTCGTAGCCGAGAAGGGCCCAGACCTCGGGGTCGTCGTAGAGCGTGGTGACGGTGGTGCCTTTGACCAGCTTGAAGAAGTCGGTGTTCTCGATGCCTTTCAGCCGTTCGAGAGCCGCCTTGTCGTCAAGGTCGGTGAAGCCGCCGGCCTGGAGTGCCTGGAGCGCGGCTGCGAAAGCCACTTTCTCGGCGGGCGTCTTGCCGGCCGCCGCCAGAACGGCATCGGCCGTGCGCTTGTAGGGGCCTTCCCCGAAACGCTTGTGGGGAAACATGACCTGGATCATTCGCACCAGGGCCCGGTGGCTCGCCGGGTCGGCGTCGGTGCCAAGCGGCAGCTTGGCGAAGGCGACTTTCGCGATCGACGATCCCATTACGGCCGCCGTCGCGCCGCCCATCAGCAGGCGTCGTTTTGTAGTCTTCATAGTGTCCTCCTCCCATGATGAAAACGGTATTCAGTTCGCCTTCAGCGAAATCTCCCCTGTTTCTGGATGACCTCGATCAGGTATCCGTCCGGATCCTGAACGAAGAAGAACCGCGCCAGAAGCCGACCGTCGTGCTGCAGATCGACCAGCTTGCGCGGCGCGAACCCGGCCTCCTCAAACCGGGCATGTTCGGAATCGACATCGTCCACGACGAAGGCGGAATGGCCGTAGCCGTTACCCAGGTCATAGGGCTCCTCGCGCCCCTTGTTGACGGTCAGCTCCAGTTCGAAGCTGTTCTCCGCATTGGCCAGATAGATCAATGTGAAACCGTCGAAATCGAGCCGTTCAGCCACGTCGAGGCCGAACGCACGGTTGTAGAAGTCGACTGATCGGGCCTCGTCGAGAACCCTGATCATACTGTGAACGAACTTCGCCATGATCCTCCCTCGTCCTGTCTCCCGGACGGACTATAGAGCCGGAAAAGAACGGCGGGTATTATTCTGCTACTACCTGATCGATTTTGCCAGAACTTAGGATGATGTGAGAAAATGCGTTCTTGACGCGCCACATCCGGCCGTCACTTCGTTCCGGTTGCCGCCATGGCGGGCCTGCGGTCGGGAACGCATATGGCCGACGGGTGTTCTGCTCTGACCTGCAGACGGAGTGGTAACATGAACGACAACAAGCGTCAGGAAAGCGCGCTGCCCAAAACCTGGTCGGCGGATCGCAGCGGCGGCGTCTCGCCGCCTTCGAACGACACGCAGGAAAAGGACGCGGACCGAAAGGGCAGGGATGAGGGCGTCCGCCCTGAAGACCTTGACACGGAAAACGATCAGGGAGCGTCGTGAGGACCCGCCATCGGCGCGGACGGGAGCGGCGTCACCCGAGCCGGTCTGTGTCGCATCCTTCGTGAACGGGCGCGACCTCGCGGCTTCCCTGGAAGTATGGAGGAATGGGCTTCGGCCTCACGCATCGTCCGAAGTGCTGATCCGGGCTATCCTCCTGTGTTGTCCCCGCAGACGAAGAAGTTCGCGATAGCGTCTTTTGAGGTCGGCGATGCCGATCTCGCCGGCGATCCATTCCTCGACCCAGCCGAGAAAGAGCGGATCCTCGTCCATCGGGGCACCCGTCTTCCTTGCCCGGTCACGAGCCCTTTCATAGATCGCGCGCCGCTCGTCGCTGTCCATGCCACGCTCCATTGCGGCAGATCGATGGACGCCGTCGCTGTCCGGGCAAGCATCTGCCGGCTTCCCCCGCATCTGCTTTTTAGCATACTCTTGCAAATGCCGCAGCGCGATCCCATTTGCGGTTGACCACCCGAGATAGACTGAGTTCCGCCGCGACGCCCGCCGTCGCGCGTGAAGTCGTCCGGTGTGAGAGGGCGCTCCCCGAAAGGGTCGAGCGCCCTCGTTCGTTGGAGGATCGGCGGCGTTCGTCAGTGCGTCACCGCAACCTGCCCAGATCCACCGGACGATTGTCGATGATGGCTTCCATCGAGAAGAACCCGGTCACCGTCGCCAGCTCGAAATTCGTAATCAGCTTCTGGTAGAACGCATCGTAACCCGACATGCCTTTGGTGACGACCTTGATCAGATAGTCCCAGTCACCGCCGATGCGGTAGAAATCGACGACCTCCGGCAACTGTTCCACATGTCTGCGGAAGGCTTCGCTCCACTCCTTGGAGTGATGTCGCGTGCGGATCATCACGAACACAGTCAGATCAAGCCCCAAAGCCTTGAGATCGATTGCGCTGTGCGACCCGCGGATCAGACCGGCGGCGGTGAGCCGCTGCAATCGGCGCCAGCAGGCGTTCTGGGAGAGGCCGACCTTCTCCGCCAGATCCCGCTGGGACAGATTCCCGTTCGCCTGCATGGCCGTCAGGATCCTGATGTCAAAACTATCGATCTTTGACATATCATCGTTCATATGAACTGCTTTCTGCAGAAATCCCGTGAAGAACTGTGGATTTTTTGACGGTGGATCAGGTTAGGATCTCTGTCAACATCCGCCGGAGGACATGGGCATGGACGCAACCGCCAGAATGACGGACCAGACCGGGACGCCGCTTTCGGGCTTTCGCGACGGGCTGGCAAGGCCGGACGTCATTGCGGAGCTGCGCACCGGTATCGTCGGCGCGACGGCAACCGTGAGCGGGCCATACGGGCGGAAGGATCTGGTCTATGCCGATTATGTCGCATCCGGCCGCGCTCTCCATCAGGTCGAACGCTTCATCCTTGAGGAGGTGTTGCCCTATTATGCCAACAGCCACACGGAAGCCTCCTATTGCGGAGGGTTCATGACCCGGCTGCGTCGCGAGGCGCGGAAGATGATCGCCGGCTTCTGTGGAGCGACCGAAGACCATTGCGTGATCTTCACCGGCTCGGGCGCGACATCGGGGATCAATCGCCTCGTCACGTTGCTCGGCGTCACCGAAGCCGTCGGCGCGGGCAAAAGGGTCCGGGTGGTGATCGGCCCCTACGAACACCATTCCAACATTCTCCCCTGGCGGGAAAGCGGCGCGGAGGTGATCGAGATCGCCGAGCATCCCGAAGGTGGGCCTGATCCCGTTCTTCTCCATCGAGCGCTCACGGATGCGCGGACAGATCTTACGATATGCTCCATGTCGGCTGCATCGAATATCACCGGCATTACCTGCGATATCGCGGCGATAACCGGGATGGTCAAGGCTGCCGGGGCGAAGATGATCTGGGATTATGCGGGGGCGGGTCCCTATCTGCCGATTGCCATGACCCCCGCCGAGCGCGCCGAGATCGATGCCATCGTCGTTTCTCCCCACAAATTCGTCGGCGGCCCCGGCGCCTCCGGCATCCTGATCCTTCGCCGCGATGCCGTTTCGGCACGCAAACCGTCCTGGCCGGGTGGCGGAACGGTGCGGTTCGTCTCCCCGTCGGCGCATGATTACAGCGACAGCCTGGAATCGCGCGAGGAGGCCGGTACGCCCAACGGGATCGGCGACGTGAGGGCCGCGCTGGCCTTCATCGTCAAGGAGGCTATCGGGATCGAGGCCATGGCCACGCGCAACCGCGAGCTCGTGCGACGCGCATTCCTCGCCTGGAAAGATGTGCCGCAGCTGGAGATACTCGGCCTGCCCGAGGCCGATCGTCTCCCCGTCTTCGCCTTCAGGATAGGGGACGGCAGGGGCGGATACCTTCACCAGCAGCTGATCACGCGCATGCTGAGCGACCGGTTCGGCATCCAGGCCCGTGGCGGCTGCGCCTGCGCCGGACCCTATGTGCACCGCCTGCTGTCGATCGACGACGAGCAGTCGGAGATCATCAGGCAGGCCATCCTCGCCGGGGAGGAGTTGCGCAAGCCGGGTTTCGTCCGGCTGAATTTCAGCGTCCTGCTGACGGATGAAAAGGTCGGCTACATCCTCGATGCGGTGGCACAGATCGCAGCCGATGCCGGCGTTTTCGCAGCCGATTACGATGTCGACCCGCGCCGGGCGATATTCTTTCCGAAAACCTCCACCCGGAACGCCGCCGTCTGACGTCGCCGTTCCGTGCTTCGCCGGAGGATTGCGGGACCGTTACCAGGCGCCGGTGAGGGCGTGGCCGGAAAGAGGAACGTCCCTCGCGGCTCCGTTTCGATCCTGCACGGAAATCGACGCCGGCATCTGCCTCGGCGATTTGCGAAACCATTTTGCCGCGATAGTGGCGAGATCGCCGATCATCCCATGTTCGCGCCACGCGGCGAATCGCCGGGCGGTCGCCTCGGGTTCCGATCTGTAGAAGAAGTCGCCGGATTGCCCCAGGTCGTTGATCGACGGCGCCATGGCCGAAATCGGACGCTGGAACATCTTGGCCGGGACGGAGAGTTCTCGGGCGCTGTCGACAAAGGCGGGCGCCATGAAGTCGATCGCCCAGCCGTCCGCCTCCACCCAGCAGTGAAAGTTTTCCCCGGCGCCCGTCACGTAACCGTCCTCGCGGTGATCGGCGAAAAGGAGGACCGTGCCGCCGAAATTGTAGGCGGCGAGGCCGCCCCTGGGCGCGGCCTCCAGCTTGAAATGCTGCTTGAGGATGAAGGCGCCGAATGTGCTGAAATACATCGCCGCCGTGGCCGGGTCGGCGTTTTCGTTGACGAGCAGGCTGTTGATGACCCGGTAGATTCGATGATAGTCGCTTTGCTTGATCAGCATGGCCTGTCTGCTCTCGGTTCGAAGATGTCCGGCATCCCTAGGTGAGGCCGGGACCGATGTAAACGACAGGCGGCTGACGCGTCGGCAGATCCGCGACGACGCGAGGGCATCTCCGGAGGGCCGTTCCCTGCTCATGTCCGTTGCCGATGGGCAAGTCTCGGCGGACGCCGCCTCGCGGTCGGGCGACGCGGCAGAAGCCTCGGCTCTATAGCATATGCGACGTCGCGTGGTTCACGCGACGTCTGGATGTTGCGTAGTCTACTACGGATTAGAGCGAGTGTGCTCAGGCCGGGTTGACGTTTTCGGCCTTCGACTTCCCGGTCTTGCGATCCTGGCCGAGCTCGTAGCTGACCTTCTGACCGTCGCGCAGCGGGCCGCCAAAGGCTACCGCCGAAATGTGGACGAAAACGTCGGCGCCGCCGTTATCGGGCGTGATGAACCCAAAACCCTTGTCCTGATTGAAAAACTTTACCGTACCTGTCGCCATAAGTGGTCCTCGTTCGCGTTCGGCCTGTTGCCGCGGCGACCTTAGCGATCAAATGCGGCAACGGCAACGCTCCAGCTGCCTACATCGTGCGATGAACGTCATGCCGTGCTTGCAATATGCCGGGACATGCCCGCAGTACCGGCCTGATCCACGGATCGCCGCACCTAGTTCTGCCAATCGTCTCCCCACGCCATGACGACATGGTCGTCGGCAATCCGATCGTAGGTCCGCTTCGGCGGGACATAGTCGAGGGGACGCAGGGGGCTGCGGATCTCGCTGGTGTTCAGGGCAGACCGTTCGCGGCGTCGCGACGGATCTGCGACCGGGACGGCGGCGAGAAGCTTGCGGGTATAGGGATGCTGCGGATTGGAGAAGATACGCTCGCGCGAGCCCATTTCGACGATCTCGCCGAGATACATCACGGCGACCCTGTGGCTCACCCTTTCGACGACCGCCATGTCGTGGGAGATGAACAGGTAGGACAGGCCCAGCCTCGACTGCAGTTCGAGCATCAGGTTCACCACCTGCGCCTTGACCGAAACGTCGAGTGCCGACACGGATTCATCCGCTATGATGACGCTCGGTTCGACCGCCAGCGCCCGTGCGATGCAGATCCGCTGCCGCTGGCCTCCCGAAAACTGATGGGGAAGGCGGTTGGCCATGTCGGCGCTGAGGCCTACCGCTTCCAGGAGCTCGCCCACTTTCGCGCGCGCCTGCTGCCGGGTCGCGATGTCGTTGACGATCATCGGCTCGACGATCGCGTCGCTGATGCTCATGCGGGGATCGAGGCTCGCATAGGGATCCTGGAAGATCATCTGCATCCGCTTTCGCTGCTTCTTCAGATCGGCGGGCCGCAGCCGCAACATGTCGAGCGCGTTGATCCGGACGGAACCGGATTGCGGCTCCACGAGCCGCATCAGCGAGCGTCCGATCGTCGACTTGCCGCAGCCCGATTCGCCGACGATGGCGAGAGTTTCGCCGGCGGCCAGCGTGAAGGAGACGTTCTCCACCGCATGGACCCGGCCCGAAACCCGGCTGAGCGCGCCGGATCTGACTTCGAAGCGGGTGGTGAGGCCCTCGACTTCGAGGATCGGTCCGGACGAACTGACGGGTTTGCTGGCAACCGCGGGCATTTCCTCCGGCAGGCCCGTTTCCCGGCTGATGATCGGGAAGGGCAGGGGCTCCGGCTGGCCCGTCATCGATCCGAGCGAAGGCACGGCCGAAATCAGCGCCTTGGTATAGGGGTGGGAGGGTTTGGAGAAGATCGTCGTCGTCGGCCCGGTCTCGACCGAGACGCCGCGGTTCATGACGATGACGCGGTCGGCGATTTCCGCCACGACGCCCATGTCGTGGGTGATGAAGAGCACCGACATGCCTTCTTCTTCCTGAAGCGCCCTGATGAGTTCCAGCGTCTGCGACTGGATCGTCACGTCGAGGGCAGTCGTCGGCTCGTCGGCGATCAGCAGCTTCGGCTTGCAGGCGAGCGCCATGGCGATCATGACGCGCTGGCGCATGCCGCCGGAAAAGCGATGCGGATAATCGTCATAGCGCTGCCGGGCCGCCGGCATGCGGACCTTTTCCAGCAGGCGGACCGTTTCGGCGCGCGCCTCGCTTTGCGAGATGCCCCGGTGCAGCACCAGGGATTCGGAGATCTGCGCACCGATGGTCAGGACCGGATTGAGCGATGTCATCGGCTCCTGGAAGATCATCGCGATCTCGTTGCCGCGGATGCGGCTCATCTCCATGTCGGAAAGACCGAGAAGCTCCTTGCCCTGCAGCTTGATCGAACCTTCGATCCTGCTGTTGTGCCTCGGCATCAGCTGCAGGATCGACAGGGCCGTGACGCTCTTTCCCGAGCCGGATTCGCCGACCACCGCCAGTGTCTCGCCCGCGGCGATGTCGAAGGAGATATTCCTGACCACGGGGCTCCAGGCGCCATTCACCCTGAAGGAGGTGGACAGATCGGAGACACTCAGGATGTTGTCGGTCATGGACATTCTCAACGCGGATTCCAGTGGGCGGTGGAGGATGCGGCCGGTAACGAACGATCCCGGCCGCATGCAGGTTTCAGCTCCAGAACGGAGTCTTCCAGAGGCTCAGGTCCTGGCCGAGGCCCCGCTCAAGGGCGGTCTCGTAGACCCGGTATCCGCACATGACGTCGTAGATCGCCATGCCGCGGGCGAAATAGACGATGACGTCGTCATCGTTTTCGCGCCCCTTGGCTTCGCCGGCGATGATCTTGCCGAGGTCGAGAATATCGGCCTCCGCGGCGATCCCCTTGTCGACCAGGACCGAGGGCGTCATCGTCTTGCGCTCCATGCTGATCGCCGAGTTCATGACGTAGCGGTCCGCACCGGCAAGAGCTTCCCAGGTCGCATCCCAGATCGAGAGATCGACGAGCAGGCTGCCGGGCTTCAGCCAGCCGGCCTGGATATAGGCGTCGTCGATCGTCTGGACGTTGGTCGCCGGAATGACCACGTCGGCATCGACCACGGCTTCCTTGGCGGACTTGACCGGAATGACCTCGATCTTCAGCTTTTCGGAAAATTCCTTGGCGAAGGCCTTCGCGCGGTCCTCGTTGAAATCGTAGACGAAGGCCGTCGTCAGTTCCGGCATGACCTCGGCGGTGCAGGCCAGCGCCGCCTGGTTGATCGGGCCGACGCCGATGAGGCCGACGCTGGTCGCGCCCTTGCGCCGAAGATGCTTCACGCCGATCGCGCCGAGAGCGCCGGTGCGCATGCAGCTGATCACCATCGCGTCCATCAGCGCCAGCGGATAACCGGTCTCGGGGTCGAGAATGGTCACGAGGCCCGATGCGCGGGGACCCTTGCCGTTGGCGGGATTGTCGGGATTGCTCGGGATGTTCTTGAGAGCAACCTTCTTGACGCCGTTGTCGTCGAGATAACCGGCATGGATGTTCGCGCGCTTCTTGCTGGGATAGCCGACGAAGTTCTTGAGTTTTTCCGCCGGCACGCCCCAGAAGAGCGTGGCGGTCGGGGCTTCGATGGCGTTGCCCTGATAGGCCAGCAGAGTGGTGCGCTCGGTATCGGCGACGGTTGCCGCGACGTCGGCGGCGCCGCATGCGACGGCATCCTCCTGGCTAAGATAAACGAAATTCGCTTGGCTCATAAGTGCTCCTGGGGGCTATGGAATATGCAGATGGATCAGGTCTTCTGCCGCAGCTTGGGATCGGTCGCGTCGCGCAGGCCGTCGCCGAGAAGATTGAGCGCGAGCACGGTCACGAAGACGAAGACGCTGGGGAACAGGGCAAGCCACCAGGCCTCGAGGATGTTTTCGAAACCCTCGCGGATCATGCCGCCCCAGGTCGGGGTCGGGGGCTTCACGCCGAGGCCGATAAAGCTCAGGGACGCTTCGGTGCGGATCGCGGTCGCCATCCAGAGCGATGCCATCACCAGGATCTCGGACATGATGTTGGGAACGATATGGACGCCCATGATGCGGACATGGCTGCAGCCCATGGCGCGGGTGGCGTAGATGAAGTCCGTTTCCTTGAGGACGAGCGTCGGCGCCCGGGCAAGGCGGGCGAACGGCGCGATCTCGGTGATCGCGATCGCGATGATGAGGTTTTCGAGGCTGGCGCCGAGGACGGCGGCGACCAGCATGCCGAGCAGCAGGCTCGGGAACGACAGCATGATGTCGACCACGGCCATGACGAAGGCATCGAACCGGCCGCCGATATAGCCGGAGAGTACGCCCAGCGACGTTCCGATCACCAAAGCGATGGTGATCGCGACGATGCCGACGAAAAGGGAAACGCGTGCCCCGTATATGAGCCTGGACAGGACGTCCCGGCCATAGGAATCGGTGCCGAGCAGGAATTCCTGCGATGGCGGAAGCAGGCGGTTGATGATGTCCTGCTCCAGCGGATCATAAGGTGAAATCAGCGGGGCGACGATCGCCATCACGATGATTGCCGCAAGCAGTGCGAGCCCGAACCAGGTGAACAGTCCGCCGCGCGACACGAAGCGGGCGCTGTCTTGCAGCGTCGAATAGAGTGCTCTCATCTTATGCGGCCCGAATGCGTGGATCGACAGCCGCGTAGGCCAGATCGGTCAGGAGGTTGGCCAGGACGACGAAGGAGGCGAAGATGATCATCAGGCCCTGGAGCAGCGTGTAGTCGCGGGTGTTCAATGCGCCGAGGATGAGGCGGCCGAGGCCCGGCCGGTTGAACACGATCTCGGTGAGGACGGAATTTCCGATCAGCGTGCCGAAATAGAGGCCGACCACCGTGATGATCGGCAGCAGCGAGTTCGACAGCACGTGCCGGAGGATCAGCCTCGTCGAGCGTACGCCCTTGGCCCTTGCCGTGCGCACATAGTCTTCGCCCAGGGTCGACAGCATCGAGGATCGCGTCACCCGCGCGACGAAGGCGCTCATGATGATGCCGAGATTGAGTGCCGGCAGGGCGAGGCTAGACAGGCGGTCGGCGAGGCCGGCCGGCTGCGACGAGCCGATGACCGGAAACCAGCGAAGCTGGATCGCGAAAGCGAGAAGCAGCAGGATGCCCGATACGAAGGCCGGAAGCGACAGGCCGATCAGGGAAAATATGCGCCCGAAATAATCCGGCCAGGAATTGCGGTAGACGGCGGCGTAGATGCCCATGGGCATGCCGAGGGCCAGACCGATCAGGATCGATCCGAGTGCGAGTTCCAGCGTGTTCGGCAGGACGAGCAGCGCCTCCTGCAGCACCGGACGCCTCGTTACCATCGACGTGCCGAGATCGCCCTGGAGGATGCCGCCCAGGAAGGAAAGGTACTGCTGCAGCAGCGGCTGATCCAGGCCGAGTTCGATCCTGAGCGCCTGCAGCGAGGCCTCCGTCGCCTGGTCGCCGAGAATGACGACGGCCGCATCGCCGGGTACGACCCGGATGATGAAGAAGATCGCCGTGAACATGGCAAACAGGGTCGGGACCCCAAGCAATATGCGTTTTATGACGTAGTACATGGCCCCTGTCGAACTTGCGTTGCCGGACTGGCATTTGACGATAGTCATGTTCGCAGCTTGATGGTACAACGTCCAACAATAGTTTTGGGGGGTGGTATTCCAAAAGGTTATGGGAAAGAGCATCAATCTGCGCCAGGTGGAGGCGTTTCGCGCGGTTATCGAAAACGGCACGGTGAGCGGCGCGGCCGAAGCGCTCAACGTCACCCAGCCTGCCGTCAGCAAACTCGTCTCGAACCTGGAAAGCGATAGCGGCCTGCGGCTTTTCGACCGGGCGAAGGGAAAGCTCTCGCCCACCGTCCACGGCATGCGCCTCTACGAGGAGGTCGATCGCATCTTTGCCGGCCTGCATCAGATCGAGCGGGCGGTCGAGAGTGTCAAGCGCGAGGAGCGCGGCCATCTGCTCATCGGCGTTCTTCCGGCCCTGTCGGGGCGCTTCATCCAGCGCGCGACGCTGCGGTTCATGCAGCGGGAAAAGGGCGTTTTCGTCTCGCTCGTCGTCAAGGGGTCGCCGGGTCTGGCGGACTGGCTGGTCACGCGGCAGATCGATGTCGGCATTCTCAACGCGCGCGTGGAGCATCCCTATCTCGAAACGGTGCCGTTCCTCACCGAACAGATCGTCTGTATCCTGCCCCTCGGACATCCGCTTTCGGAAAAGTCGGTGATCCATCCCGCCGACCTGCATGACCAGCCCTTCGTCGCCTTCGACAAATCGGTGGAACTGCGCCGGGCCACCGATGCCGTGATGCTGGAGCACGGGGTCCGTCTCAACCTGATGCTGGAGGCGTCGACGGCGCCGACGGTCTGCGAATTCGTCGCGGGTGGGCTCGGGATATCGCTCGTGCATCCGCTGATGGCGGAAACGGTCCAGGGCCGGGTGGCGATCCGCCGCTTCGAGCCGGCGCTGGTCAACCATTTCCTGCTGGCGAAGACGCAGAAGGCCCGCAATGCGGGCCTTCTGGAGTCGTTCATCCGCTGCGCCAACGAGGTCGGCGCAGAGATCATGCGCGATACGTTCAGCGGCTGACGGTCGTCTTTTCGGTGATCTGCGGGGCGATGTTGATCGCGCCCTTCAGCTCGTATCCGAGGTTGACCTTGTCGCTATGCGCCCAGACCTGCAGGAGCTCGAACAGCGGGACCGCGCAGACGTCCTTGGCGATCTTCTCCTGGGCGGACTTCCAGCTTGCGAGCTGTGCCGCCGGATCCGTCGCCATTCTCGCCGCTTCGATATCGCCGTCGGCGACGTCGCAATGGGAGAAGTTGGTGATTGCGGTCGGTTTTCCGACGATCGCGTTCGAATGGTAGAATTCGCTCAGATAGGTATCGGCGACCGGGAAGCGCGCCGCTCCGTAGAAGACCAGCGCGCTGGCATTCTGGCGGATCTGCTGCTGATAGGTGGGGTGATCGACGACCTTCATGTCGAGCGTGATGCCGGCCTTGGAAAGCTGGCTCTGGATGATCTCCATGATCGGCAGCTGCGACGAGATGTTCGAGACGACGACCGGAAGCGTGATGCCGTCCGCATGCCCGGCCTCGGCGAGCAGTGCCTTGGCCTTTTCGATGTCGGGCGTGATCTCCCAGCTGCAGCTTTCGCCGAGATAGCCGGGAGGCACTACCGAGCAGCCCTTGCGGGCGACGTCGCTGCCGACGAAGCGGACGATCTGGTCGACATTGATGGCCATGCCGATCGCCTGGCGGACGCGGATGTCGTCGAGCGGCTTGATGCTGCGGTTGATGTGCAGGGTGCGGAATTCGCCGAGACCGAAAATGTTGACGACGGCGTCGGAGCGGGATTTCACCTGCTGGACCCAGCGCTGCTCTCGCTTGCCGTAGATCATGTCGATCTGGCCGGACTGGAAGGCCAGGTCGCGGCTGCTGTCGGAAAGCACGAAGCGCCACATCACTTCGTCGATCGCGGGCTTGCCGCGGAAATAGCCCTGGTGGGCGACGAGGCGGACATGCTGCTGCGGCACGTGTTCGGCGATCGCGTAGGGGCCGGTTCCGATCGGCTTGGATGCGAAGGCGGACCCCATCTCCTCGGCCGCCTTGCGGCTGACGATCAGGCCCCCATGGAAATTGGACAGGAGGCCGAGAAGGCCGGCGTCCGGGTATTTGAGGTCGATCCTGACCGTCATGTCGTCAACCTTGACGACATCCGCCACCGCAGCGAAGTTGCCGGCGAAAGACGATGTCGCCGAGGTCGAAGCGCGTTTCAGCGAGAAGACGACGTCGTCGGCCGATACCTCGCCGTAATTGCCGTGGAACTTGACGTTCGGCCGCAGATGGAAGGTCCAGCTCTTGCCGTCGGCCGAGGTTTCCCAGCGCTCGGCGAGATCCGGCTCCAGCTGTGCGGGGTCGGCGCTGCCCGGCGGGAACCTGACGAGGCCGTCGAACACGTTGCTCAGCAGCATCGAATCGAAACCGTTGGCGCGATGCGGATCGATATTGGTGATGTCGGACGTCCCGACGGCGACCTGCAGTGTTTCGGCCCGAGCGACATGCGCCGTCGAGGCGGCCGCCAGTGCGAGAAACAGGGCGAGTGTTTTTGATTTCATGGGGTTCCCCTTTAATTCATGGGGGAAAAAGGCCCGATCAACAGCTATGTGTCAAATGACGAATTCCGCGAAACCTATAACGAATCGCTATAGTGCGCTGCGCCTTCAATGCTCTGTTGCAAGGTTTTTACATGGAAATATGGCTGATTTCCGCGGCTGCAATTTGGTATGGCCGCTATGCAAATTAAAATTGGACGCATTTTGACTTTAAATCAGACGGAAAAACGTTTAAGAATGGCCGAATGGAAACTCATGCTGCCACCCGGTCCTATATCGAGCGCAAGGCCCGGCCGATCGTCGAGACGACCCTGGCCGACACGCGCGTCGTCCTGATATCCGGGCCGCGGCAGGCAGGCAAGACGACGCTGGCGCGTCATTTCGCCGATACGGGCCGCCCTTACCTGACGCTCGACGATGCCGGTACGCTGAGCGCGGCAAGATCGGATCCGACGGGCTTCATTCGCGGCATCGATAGAGCGGTGATTGACGAGATCCAACGCGCCCCCGACCTGATGCTCGCCATCAAGGAGAGCGTGGATCGCAACGAAGAGCCCGGCCGGTTCCTGTTGACCGGCTCTGCCAACCTGGCGACCGTGCCGGCTATCGCCGACTCTCTCGCCGGTCGGATGGCGGTCGTCCCGCTTCTGCCGTTTGCGCAATCCGAGATCCGCTCGACCTCAGGCCGGCTGCTCGACCGTCTGTTTGGCGGCGAAGAGCCGACGGCCGGAGACGGCGTCGTGTTTGGCGACGACCTGATGGATGTCGTCTTGGGAGGCGGATATCCGGAAGCGCTGCGCCGTCCGACGCCCGCACGCCGCACGGCCTGGCTGGAAGACTATGTCGCCCTCATTCTCGATCGCGACGTTCACGACATCGCGAATATCGATCAGCTCGACCGGCTGCCGAAATTGCTGAACGTCCTTGCCGAGCATGCCGGGCAACTGGTGAACCACAGCAGCTTCGGGTCGGCCCTGGGGTTGTCGAGCGTCACGGCGGGCAAATATGTTTCGATCCTCGAGCGCCTTTTCCTGGTGCGTACGCTCCCGCCATGGTCGAACAACCGGCTGAGCCGGCTCGTGAAGACCCCGAAGCTGCACTTCGTCGATACCGGGCTTCTCGCGAGCTTGCGGGAAGACGGCCGGGAAAGTCTCCGACGCGACAGGGCGAGGTTCGGCGCCCTGCTGGAAAGCTTCGTCGTGTCCGAGCTTCTGAAACTCGCCTCCTGGTCGGAGCGGCGGCTGACCTTCTCGCATTACCGCACGAAAGACCAGGACGAGGTGGACGTGGTGATCGAGGACCGCCGCGGTCGCATCATCGGGATCGAGGTCAAGGCGTCGGCGACGGTCAAGTCCGATGATTTCCGGGGGCTTCGGCAGCTCCAACAGGCCGTCGGCGACCGTTTCGTCCGCGGTCTGGTTCTCCACGACCATGACCGGGTGACCCCGTTCGGGGAAAAGCTGCAAGCGGCCCCGCTCTCCATTCTCTGGTCGATGTAGCCGTCCTGCGAAGCGCCGTCTCGTCTGCTCAGGTCATCGCGTCCGCGGCGTGACGGGATCGCAGAACGGCAGCGTGCTTGCCCGCCGGATGGCTTGAGCGAGCCGGTCGTTGGTCTCCGCGAGTGTCGGGACCTGTCCATATTTTACCGCAGCCCTGCTGACGGTCTCGTCGACGATGCGCATCGCCGCGGCGACCGTGGCTGCGCAAAGCCTCACCTCGAAATCCTTCGGCGAGAGTTCGAGCCGCGATGCGATCACCTGCGCCATATGTTCTTCGGTCGAGCGGGTCGACATGAACCAGGGCTCCAGCAGGGCAGGTTCCTCCTCGAGCCCGGCAATCAGCCTGACGACGAGCGCACCGTCTTCCAGTTCCTGCTTCTCTATTTTGCTGAAGTCGTAGCTGATCTCCAGGAACCGTTCCACGGACGTTTCGAGCGGCCAGTTCCGCAGCTTGGCGGCGAAGCGCTGCGATGTAAGCGCGAACAGCGGCTCGATACAGCTCTCCTTCGTGCGGAAATAGCGCCACAGGGTCCGCTTCGATATGCCCGCCGCCTCGGCGATCTCGTCTCCGGTAGTGCCGGCGACGCCCTTTTCCAGGAAAAGGCGTGCGGCGCTTCTCGCCACCTCGATATGCGCGCCTTCCCGGATTGTCCTGCTCATGTCCGCCTCCTGATCGAGATATCGAGCCATGATATGGCGCTCGATGCCACGCGTCCAAACATATCATTGTCATTTTCTGCAACGAACGCAGAACGGATACGGATGCAAGGACCACATTATTGACACTAAGTGCCATTAATCCTCTTCTTCGGCGCCGAGCTATCGACGTCACCGCCCCTATTCCCGCCGGAGGAACCCATGAAAGCTCCCGCCGCATCCGCTCAGCCGACGAAGGATCCCGTCAGGATGATATCCTATCCGGAGACGGAACGTATCGACGTGGTCGAAACGCATTTCGATCGGACGATCGTGGATTCCTACCGCTGGCTTGAAAGCAATGCGCCGAGCGACCGGGCCGTGACCGCATGGATCGAGGCGCAGAACGCGCTCACCCGTCGCCATCTCGACACGCTTCCGGGCCGCGACGACTTCGAAAAGCGGATGAGGGAACTGTTCGACCACGAGCGGTTCACGGTCCCCCGCAAACGCGGAAACCGATATTTCTTCACGTTCAACCAAGGCCTTGACAACCAGCCGTCTCTTTATGTCCGCAACGGCGTCGACGGCCCGTCCCGCCTGCTGATCGATCCGAATGCCTGGTCGGACGACAATGCCGATGCGATAGGCGAGTGGAGCGTGTCCGACGATGGCCGCTATGTGGCTTTCAGCATACAGAAAGGCGGTACGGACTGGCGAACCATTCGCGTTCTCGACGTCGATAGCGGCGAGACGCTGGAAGATGCGGTCGGCTGGGCCAGGTTCACGCGCATCACCTGGGCCCCCGACGCATCCGGTTTCTTCTATTCCCGCATGCCCGAGCCGGCGCCCGGGACTGCCGATGCGGCCGTCGCCGATCATGCGGTCTATCTGCACAGGCTGCGCACGCCGCAGGGCGAGGATCGCCTGATCCATTCGACCCCCGATCGCCCCGAGTTGCTGCATGTGGCCGATCGCGCCGAATACGGACGCTATCTTGCCATCGCCTCGACACCGGGGACGAACGAGAATGCTCTCGCCGTCGTCGATCTGGCCGCTCGGGACTGGACGCCGAAAACGGTCGTGCCTGACATGGCCTCCGAATGGTCGGTCATCGGCAACGACGGCAGCAGGCTCGTCCTCGTGACGACCGACGGCGCCGAACGCCGGCGCGTCGTATCGCTCGACCTTGCCGAGCCGGGTTCCGGCGTCAGGGAGATCGTGGCCGAGGATGCCGACAACGCCGTGCTCAACGATGCCGCGCTGTTCGGCGGCATGCTTTTCGTCGGCTATCTCGTCGACGCCAAGACGGAGATCCGTCGCTTCACCATCGACGGGAAGCCGGCGGGCACCGTCGCCCTGCCGGGCATCGGGACGGCGGGCGGCTTCCAGGGGGATCCGGCGGACGGTGAGCTGTTCTTCGGCTTTACCGGTTTCGATACGCCGACGGCGATCTATCGCTACGATACGGCCTCCGGCATCGTGACGCCCTGGGCGAAGCCTAAGGCACCGATCGATCCGAATGAGATCGCGGTCGAACAGCGCTTCTATCGCTCCGGGGACGGAACCGAGGTCCCGCTGTTTCTGGTGCGCAGGAAGGATGTGACCGGGGCCGCGCCAACCCTTCTCTACGGCTATGGCGGCTTCGGCATTCCGCTGGTTCCCGTCTACAATCCCATCCAGCTCGCCTGGGTGGAACGGGGTGGAGTGCTGGCGATCGCCAATATCCGCGGCGGCGGCGAATATGGAAGGGCGTGGCACCGGGCGGGACAGCTCGAGCAAAAGCAGAACGCCTTCGACGATTTTATCGCCGCCGCCGAGTTTCTGAAGCGCACCGGCGTGACCCCGCCGGAAGGTCTGGCGATCCAGGGTGAATCCAATGGCGGTCTGCTGGTCGGCGCCGTCGTCAACCAGCGGCCCGACCTGTTCGACGTGGGGCTGCCGGGTGTCGGGGTGCTGGACATGTTGCGCTACGACAGGTTCACCGCCGGTGGTTTCTGGGTAAGCGAGTTCGGCAGCCCGGCCGAAGAACGGCATTTCCGCAACCTCTTGGCCTATTCTCCCTATCACACGATCCGGCAGGATGAGGACTATCCGGCAATCCTCGCGACGACCGCGGATGCCGACGACCGCGTCGTCCCCGCCCACACGTTCAAGTATGCAGCCGCGCTGCAGGCCGCCGACCTGGGGCCTAAACCGCGTCTGGTACGCATCGATACGCGTGCCGGACATGGTGCCGGCATGCCGCTCGACAAGGCCATCTCCCAGCATGCCGATATGTGGGCCTTTGCGGCCTACTGGACAGGACTGAAGACAGGCGCGCTGCAATCCGCAGCGCCGAAACGATGAGGTATTTCGTGATGAACAAAATCTGCACCGGACCGATCGCCCGGATGCTGCTGGTGGCGTCCGGCGCCGTCTTCGGGGTTATGACATTGACCGGATGCATGTCGCCGCGGGAGGAGCGCCGGGCGAACCTTCGCGAGGATGGCGGCACATGCGCCGATTTCGGCGCCCGGTACGGTTCCCGCTCGCACACCGACTGCATGCTGCGGCAGCAAAGCCGTCGCGATCATGAGCAATTCATGAACATGGAGCGCGCGCGGATCTCGTCGGAGACCGCCCGCAACAATGTCGAAATGCTCCGTCTCATGCGGGAGCGCCGTAACCAGTAACCGGGCGAAACACCGAGAGCCGCCGGGTTTTCGCCCGAAAAGGCGTCCACCTTGGCGGCAGGAGCCCCTGGGAGATCTGTCTGAATGACCGGAAAATGTCCGAACCAGCCGGCGGGAGAAATTCTGCATCGCGCCGAGCAGGCTATGATCGCGGCCATGCACGCAGCCATCGAAAAGGCGCAGGCGGACGCCGTGAAGGAACTCGAGACGATCGGCCACAAATACCGCAGGCCGGCCGACGACTATTTCAATTTTGCGGCTCTTCGCTTCCTGTTCCTGCAGCACTGCGGAGCGGATCCCGAAACGGGCAAGGGGGGCGATCCGGGGCGCGCGGCGCGCATGATCCATATTGCCGGCAAGACCTCTCGCTACTGGCAGAAGGAAAGAGCGGAACCGGGATGGGAACAGCAAAGGGAGAAAGCCGCCATGTCGGCAGAGGACAGGCAGGACAGGGCCGATCTGGCTTCTTCGGGGGAGCGGTTGGCGCTCGGAATTGTGGTTCGGGCGCTGGTCGAACATGCCGGCGCCTCCGATCCGGGCTTCCGCGAGCGTATCGTCGCCACCACCGAAGCCTCGATAGCGAGGCTCGATCCGGAATCGGAACAGGCGCAGGCCGTGGCGGAATTCGCCAGGTCGTCCCTCGCAGGCCTTCTCTCGCCGCCTGAAGGTTAGCGCTGCCCGAGATCGCGCCGCTTGATCGATGAGCGGCGGCGTATCCGCGCGACGATACTCTCCTGCCGCGGCGGGCGGAGCTCTGGCACATGTCCCGCGGACGTCCCCAGCACGATGGGGCCGCGATCCGGTTTTTCGAGCGAACACAAACGATGCGCCTTCGGCGTCGCCAGCGGTTTCGTGTTCCGCTTTTTGCGACAGAGTTTTGCAGGCGCCGGGGCTATCCGACCCGTATTCGCGACGTTACCAAGCACAATGGACTGGCCGGCAGGACAGGCTCGCAGCCGGTTTGCCGACCGGACGAGAGCGGCCGGCGCCGGTCGCTCGGGCCCATTGGGATCGGGCCCATTGGGATCGGGCCGATGGGATGGGGCAAACGGGATCGGAAGGGCGGACTTGATGGCAGACGCGAGCTTGGGGCAGACGATCGGTCCGGCGATCATGCTGATGGGGGCGGCCGTCGTCGCGGTTCCGTTGTTTCGGCGTATCGGCCTCGGATCGGTCCTCGGTTATTTCGCCGCCGGCGTCCTGGTCGGGCCGTCCGTTCTCGGGCTCATCACCGATGCCCCGTCCATCCTGCATTTCTCCGAGCTCGGCGTGGTGATGTTCCTGTTCGTCATCGGCCTGGAATTGCGCCCATACAAGCTGTGGGCGATGCGTGGCCAGATCTTCGGGCTCGGCCTCGCTCAGGTCGCCGCAGCGATCGCCGCTCTCGCCCTGACGGGCATGGCGATCTTCGGCCTGCCCGGCCCGGTGGCCTTCATCGCCGGCGCCGGCTTCGTTCTTTCCTCGACCGCCGTCATCATGTCCGTCCTGCAGGATCGCGGCGAGATTTCCGGCGGCGAAGGCCAGAAGTCGGTTGCCATCCTCCTGTTCGAGGATCTGATGATCGTCCCGCTTCTGGCGGTGGTCGCATTCCTGTCTCCCCTGTCCCAGGGCCAATCGGGATGGACGGACGTCCTGATCGCGGTTGCCGCGCTGCTGGCGCTCCTGGGCGTATCACGCTGGGGCCTGAACCCGTTCTTCGCCCTGCTGGCCCGCGCTCGAACGCGCGAGGTGATGACTGCCGGCGCGCTTTTGGTGGTTCTCGGAGCCGCGCTCCTGATGGATGTTGCCGGCCTGTCCATGGCGATGGGTGCCTTCCTTGCCGGGGTCATGCTGTCGAGCTCCAGCTACCGGCACCAGATCGAAGGCGATATCGAGCCGTTCCGCGGGTTGCTCATGGGCCTCTTCTTTCTCGCCGTCGGCATGTCGCTCGACCTGTCGGTGGTCGCAGCCGAATGGCAGTTGCTGCTGGCCATGCTCGTCGCGTTCACGATCGCCAAGGGCCTCGTGGTCTATGCGGTCGCGCGTCTCTTCGGCACTTCCGGCCATCAGGCACTGCACCGCACCTCGATGTTCCTGCAGGGCGGTGAATTCGCCTTCGTGCTCTATGCCGCCGCGACCACGGGCGGTGTGATCGACGCGCGCGAGAATGCGCTTTTCACCACCGTCGTGATCTTCTCCATGGCGCTGACGCCGCTCCTCATGATCGCCGCCGACCGGCTGCTGCGCAGCGATGCGTCGATGGAAGGGATCGACGTCGCTCGCGACCTGCATGGAAGGGTTCTCATCATCGGTTTCGGCCGCTTCGGTCAGATCGCTTCGCAACTCTTGCTTTCCAGGGGTGTCAGCCTCTCGGTGATCGATATGAACCCCGACAGGATCCGCGATGCGGGAAGGTTCGGGTTCAAGGTCTTCTTCGGCGACGGAACGCGACTGGACACGTTGCGCCATTCCGGTGCGGGTTCGGCCGATGCGCTGATGCTCTGTATCGACGACCCGAAAGCCGCGATGCAGATCGTGGAACTGGCGCAGCACGAGTTTCCGCAGGCGAAGATCCTGGTGCGCAGCTATGACCGCGGGCATGCGGTGGATCTGATCCGCGCCGGCGTCGACTATCAGATCCGCGAGACGGTCGAATCCGCCTATCTGATGGGAGCGGAAGGCCTGCGGGCGCTGGGATATGCCGAACTGGATGTCGCCGAGGCCGCCGAAGACGTCCGCCAACGGGACAACGAGCGCCTGTCCGAACAGGTTCAGGGAAATTCCATGTCGGGCCGCGATCGGCTGCATACCCAGCCCGTTCCCGAGCCTCTCGGCGCAGCCTCGTCACACAAATAGCCCGAGGTCACGCCGCCGCGACACCCTGAGCCTTCGATCGGCGTCCGTCCCGCCATGGGGATGCCGTCTACCGTTCCGAACCCGGGCCGTGGTCGAAACATTCGATCAGCAGTTCGGTCAGCACCCGGACTTTTCGCGAGGGATGCTGCCCCGGCGGCCTGACCACATATATGCCCGCCGGGGGCGGGGGATGGCGTTTCATGACGGGAACCAAAGCGCCCGAGTCCAGATAGTCCCTGATGAGGTCGTCGGGAAGCGCCGCGATACCCAGTCCGGCGGCGGCGGCAACGGCGAGAGCGACCCCGTTGTCGGCCTTGAACCGCCCCTGCGGGCGGACCGTGACGATCCGGTCTCCGTCCATGACCTGCCAGGTTTCCATTCCCTGCAGCAGGGCCTGATGCGACGCGAGCTCGTCCGGCGTCTCCGGCGAGCCATGGGTCTCGATATAGTCCGGGCTTGCAACGAAATTCCCGTAAAGCGGCCCGACGCGTCTTGCGATCAGGTTGGAATCCTGAAGCGTGCCGACGCGGATCGCGCAGTCGTATCCCTCCGCGATCAGATCCACGAAGCGATCGCTGTAGCAGGTCTGGATCTGGAGCTGCGGGTGGCGGCGGGCCATTTGCGCGATCACCGGTGCGAAATGCGTCGGACCGAAGGAGAGCGGTGCGGCGACCCGCAGGCGGCCGCGGAGCTCGCCGGCAGGCAGGATCGTTTCCCGCGCCGCATCGATCTCGGCGGATACCCTCGCCGCATAGTCCCGGAACGTCGCGCCGGCCTCGGTCAGGGAGGCGCCGCGGGTGGACCGGGCAAGAAGCTGCACGCCGAGCTCGGCTTCCAGCCGGACGAGCCGGCGGCTGACCATCGACTTGGAGATGCCGAGCCGCAGCGCGGCAGACGTCACGCCGCCTGCGTCGGCGACTTCGACGAATGTTCGCAGGTCTTCGATATCCACCCGGCGTTCCTCTTTCTGCAACAGAGCTTATCAATAGCGAGGACTACCGCATCGGAAACGGGAATGACAAGCTTCGTCCTGCGGCAGCGCCTCCGAGGGGCGCATGTCTTCTGAGCAAACGTGCTTCAACGAATCGCCAACCTAGGATGACTCCATGACCTTTCGTAACGGCCTCGACTCGCTTCTTCGTCCCGAAGACTCCGTCCTCGTCCTGATCGACCACCAGCCCTACCAGCTTGCAAACGTGAACAGCCACGACCCACAGATGGTGGTCAACAACACGACGGCGCTGGCGAAGATCGCCAAGGTTTTCGGCGTCCCCACCATCCTGACGAGCGTGATCGCCGAGCGGGGCGGACGTCTCTTCAAACATATCACCGACGTGTTTCCGGGCCAGGAAGTCATCGACCGCACCTTCATCAACACCTGGGAAGACAGCAAGGTCGTCGATGCCGTCAAGGCGACGGGCCGCAAGCAGCTGATCATCGCCGGCCTCTGGACCGAGATCTGCGTTGCCATGCCGGCGATCCAGGCGGCCGGCGAAGGCTGGGACGTGACGGTCATCACCGACGCGTCCGGCGCCGTGTCGCTCGAAGCCCATCAGGTGGCGATCCAGCGGATGATCGCGGCCGGCGTCAACATGATGACGTGGGTGGCGCTGGCAGGCGAATGGCAGCGTGACTGGGCACGGACCGAAACCGCGGTCGCGCTCAACGACGCGATGGTCCCCCACGGCGGCGGAAGCGCCATCGCCTATATGTGGGAGCAGCAGCTGCTCAACACGCCGGTGCCGACCACCACGAGCGGGCACTAGCCCTGCGGGGTGACGGGACCTCGGACGAGGCGCAGCCCGATACGCCGCGCTTCCGGCCCCGCCATCCCCGCTTCATCAGGATTCCGGCCATGCATCGGTTCGCTTGGGTAATACGATGGCTGCCGCGCCGCCTTCCGGTCCGCGAATGTGGCGCGGGAGTTTGCGAACCGCATGACCGCGCGGCGGGGGTGGCCGATCGCTGACCGAGCACCCCCGCCGATTGTCCAGCCACGCACAAGACCGAAAAACACGAGGCCTTGAAAATGCCGCTCAGTCATTTCCCGGTAGGAATGGAGATCGACGTCTCCTATCCGGACTTTGCCGTAAGCCTGACACTGCTGTCGACGACGCAACTGAAGTTCGAGATCAAGGAAGGGCCGTTCGCCCGCACGGAAACCGTCGATATTCACGTCGTGCCGCTCGGCAACGGCATCTTCGCCGTAAGCTGGCAGGAAAAGGACGGGGCGACGGTCACGAATGTCCAGGATTACGACCGCGGCCTCATCCACTCGCACGCGACATTGGCCAACGGCCGGTTTCTGCGCATGACCGGAACGCTCTCGGTCACGCAGGCGCCCGAACAGGTCTCCGACGATCGTCCCGGCCACAACAAGGCACTCGTGCTCGACGCGATGACGTCGCTGTTCCAGCGTCGTGACGCGTCCGCGGTCGAGCGGCTCTATGCGCCCGATTATGTCCAGCATAATCCTGATATTCCCCAGGGGCGTGACGCCCTGCAGGCGCTCGTCGCCGCCCTGCCGCAGGACGTACACTACGAGCCCGGCCTGATGGTCGCCGAAGGCGATCTGGTCGCCATCCACGGCCGCATTCGCGGCTGGGCGGAGAAGCCGCAGGTCGTGGTCGATATTTTTCGCATCGAGAACGGCAGGCTCGCCGAACATTGGGACGTGCTGCAGGACGAGGTTCCGGTAACGGCAGCCCTCGGCGGCATCTCGATGTTCGATCCCGGGGAAGGGCGATCTGATGCCCGGAAAGTCTAGGGAGCCGCGACGGCGCTCATGGGCCGGGAAGCAATTTCCCGACCGCACGCGAGGCCGCGGGCTTCCGGCGTCGGCCACCCGCAAGGACCAACATGTTTGAAGGACGTCCCATGGAAATCGGTATCGACAGTTTCGCAGCCATCCTCCCCGATCCGGCGACGGGCAAGCTCCCGTCTCCGACCGAACGCATGGCCGAACTCATCGGGGAGGTCGAGGCGGCCGACCGGGTAGGGCTCGACATATTCGGCATCGGCGAGCACCACCGGGGCGAGTTTCTCGATTCCGCACCGACCGTCATCCTGGCCGCGGCCGCCGCCCGCACCAGCCGGATCAGATTGACGAGTGCGGTCACGGTCCTCAGTGCCGCCGACCCGGTCCGGGTGTTTCAGGAATTCGCAACGCTCGATCTGATCTCCAAGGGCCGCGCTGAAGTCGTCGTCGGCCGGGGATCCTTCGTCGAGGCCTATCCCCTGTTCGGCCTGGACACCCGCGATTATGACGACCTTTTCGCGGAGAAGCTCGACCTGCTGCTCAGGCTCGGCGATACGACCGAAGTCACGTGGGAAGGTCGCTTTCGCCCGCCGCTAGACGGGCAGGGTGTCTTCCCGCGGCCGCATCAGCCGCGCTTGCCGATATGGGTCGGAGTGGGCGGCACGCCGCAATCCTTCGCGCGCGCCGGCGCTCTCGGCCTGCCGTTGATGGTTGCGATCATCGGTGGGAGCTTCGAGCGTTTCCGTCCGCTGGTCGATCTCTATCGCGAGGCCGGCAGGCGTGCCGGGCATGGTCCCGAAACGCTCAAGGTCGGCGTCCACGCGATGGGTTTTCTCGGCGAGACCGACATGGCCGCAAGGGATGCCTTCTTTCCGGGGTGGGCGCATCTAACGACGAAAATCGGCCGGGAGCGCGGCTGGTCGCCGCCGACGCGTCAACAGTTCGATGCCATGGCCGGTCCGGAGGGCGCATTTCTCGTCGGCGACCCGGAGACGGTCGCAGACAAGATGCTCCGGGCCAGTGAAACGCTCGGCGGCATTTCGCGCATCACCTTCCAGATGAGCACGGCCTCTCTCGACACCGCGGCGATGAAGAGGTCGATCGAACTTCTGGGCACGGAGGTCGCGCCGGTCGTCAGGGCCGCGCGGCGTGAACGGATAGCGGGCTGATCGCAGGGCGGGGAATCCAGATGGACATCGAGGATCTGCGGACATTCGTCGAGGTTGCCGATTCCGGGGGCGTTTCCCCCGCGGCACGCCGGCTGGGGATATCCAAGTCGATGGTCAGCCGGCGGCTCATCCGGCTCGAAGCCGAACTCGGCATCCAGCTTCTCGCACGAACGACCCGCGGCGCCGGGCTTACCGAAGCAGGAACCACGTTCCGGGACTATGCGGCGAGAATTTCCGCCGAGATCGATGCCGCGCGGGAGACGATACTGCCGGCCGATGACCTTCGAGGGCGCTTCCGGGTGGCCGTGCCGCTGACATCGGGCCCGGTGCATTTCGCACCCGTGCTGGCGCAGATGGCCCGCCGCCATCCGCAGCTTCAGATCCATGCCGAATATAGCGATCGCTTCGTCGATCTGATCGCGGAGGGATTCGACTGCGCGATCCGTGTCGGCGCGCTGCGCGATTCCAACCTGATCGCAAGACGCGTCGGTCAGATCTACGGCAAGCTGGTCGCGAGCCCGGACTATGTCAGGGCGCATGGTTCGCCTGAAAAGCCGGACGAGATACCCGCTCATCAGGCGCTGGTGGGTGCCGAAACCTGGCGGTTCATGGATGGCGAGAGGATCGTCACCGTGCAGCCGCAGGGTCGCTTCATGACCGATAACGGTGCGGCGCTTGCCGCTGCTGCCGCGGCAGGGCTCGGCATTGCGTGGCTTCCCGATTGCGTCACCCGTGACTATCTCGCCTCCGGCACGCTCGTTCCGGTCATGACGCGCTATCCGCTGCCGGTGGGCGGGGTCTATGTCGTGCGCCCGTCCAGCCCGCATCCGGCGCGAAAAGTGCGCGTCCTCGCCGATCTCCTGATCGAATCGTTCGAACGAAATCCGCATCCGTGCGATGTCGGAGGCTGATGTCGGCGCCGGGCGTTCCGCTTACTGCGACACAGCTCACCGCGATGCGCACCTAGTCGCGGAAGCGCTCACCCGCTAGTCAGGTGACGGTATTTAGCCGTTCCGCGAGAGGACCGCGGGCACGACGCGGCGGTTTCCGCATTCCGCCGGGATGCCGGATCGCCAAACGGGCAACAGAGGAGAGCGCCATGAGTTGGAATCCCGCAATCGAACCAGGCTGTCCCGACGAGGTCGGCATCGACGCGATCGAAACGCTCATCGTCCCGCGTGCGCGCGACCTTGGTGGCTTCGAGGTCCGGCGCGCCCTGCCGGCCCCGAAGCGGCAGATGGTCGGCCCCTTCATCTTTTTCGACCAGGTCGGGCCGGCGGAGTTTCTGACCGGCCAGGGGATCGATGTCCGGCCGCATCCGCATATCGGGCTGGGCACCGTCACCTATCTCTATCGCGGAGACTTCCACCATCGCGACAGCACCGGGGCCGACCAGATCATCCGTCCCGGCGAGCTGAACTGGATGGTCGCGGGAAGAGGTGTATCCCATTCCGAGCGAACGACGGCGGCGGGCCGCAGCGGACCGCAGAGCCTGCTGGGGATACAGACCTGGGTGGCGCTTCCCGAAAGTCACGAGGACATGGCGCCCACCTTCGAACATTATGGCACGGGAGCGCTTCCGGTGATCGAGGATCGCGGGGTCTCGGTCCGGCTCATCCTCGGCAACGCCTATGGCGAGGCCGCTCCCGCGACGTTGTTCTCGGAAGCCTTCTACGCCGACGTGACGCTCGATCCGGGCGCCCGGCTGCCGATGCCGGACAATCACGAGGACCGCGGCATCTATATTGTCGAGGGCTCGATCTCGATCGCCGGCCAGCAGTTCGAGGCGCCGCAGATGATGGTGTTCCGGCCCGGCGACAGGATCACCGTCGCGGCCGGCGAAAGCGGCGCTCGGCTGATGATCCTCGGAGGCGCGACGCTTTCGGGACCGCGCTATATATGGTGGAATTTCGTCGCCTCGTCGAAGGAGCGCATCGAAGCGGCCAAGGCCGAATGGCGCGCCGAGAACTGGGGCAAGGGACGTTTCGACCTTCCGGTCGATGACCGGGATGAACATATCCCCCTTCCGGACTGACGGAAGCCGAAGAAGCGATCGCCGGGACGAGCCCGGCGAACATGAACGGTAAACGGCGATGCAGGCCGCGTCGGGCGGCAGATGGAGGAAACAAGATGAGCAGCAAGTGGCCCCACCTCGATTACCTCGGCTGGCGCGAGACGTGTTCCGCCCTGCATCTCTATCTGCAGATCGTCGGCAAGTATCGGCTGGCGCATACGCCTTGGCTCAATCATTCCTGGCACGCCACCTTCTACGTCACGCCCGTCGGCCTCACGTCGTCGCTGGTCCCCGATGGAGCCGGCATCGAGATCCTGTTCGATTTCCACGAGCATCGGGTCACCGGCGTGAGCGGTGACGGCCGCAAGGCGTCCTTCGCGCTCGGGCCGACAACAGTCGCGGCGTTCCACGCCGACGTCGTCCGGCTGATATCCGAGCTCGGCGGGACGCCGACCTTCGGCAACCGACCGAACGAGGTCCCAGATCCCGTGCCGTTCCAGGAGGACCATCGCGACCGCGTCTACGATCGCGACGCCGTCCAGCGGTTCCACCGGGCATTGATGGCGATCGACGGGGTCTTCAAGACGTTCCGGACGTCCTTTCTCGGCAAATCGAGCCCGGTTCACCTGTTCTGGGGCAGTTTCGATCTGGCCGTCACCCGCTTTTCGGGACGGCGTGCGCCGCTCCACCCCGGCGGCGTTCCGGCGTTGCCGGACGACGTCGCGCAGGAAGCCTATGACCGCGAGGTCTCCTCGGTCGGGTTCTGGCCGGGCGGGGGAGGCCTGGATTATCCGGCCTTCTACGCTTACGCCTATCCGGCGCCGCCCGGCTTCCGGAACGCGACGGTTGGGCCGGACGCCGCGTTCTGGCATGACGGCCTCTCCGAGTTCATCCTGCCCTATGACGCCGTAGCGTCGGCCGCCGATCCCGATGAGGCGCTCATGGCCTTTCTCGTATCGAGCTATGAGGCCGCCGCGGATCTCGCAGGATGGGATCGTGAATTGCTGGATTGCGTGCATGGACGGCCGGGACGGGTGCGGCGACCGAGCGCCGGGCAGCCTGACGGGGCTGCCGCACCGGGCGACGAAAGGGTCGAACGGGAAGACGGTATATCGAAGGGGCGCTACCGCATCGTCGTCGATGGCTTCGAGGCCGAGATGACCTACAGCCGGGCCGGCGACGGTCTGATCATCATCGATCATACGGACGTCCCCGCCGCCTTGCGGGGCCGGAAGGTCGGCGAGCGACTGGTGCGCCAGGCCGTGGAGGACGCCCGCCGCGACGGTATCGCCATCATCCCACTCTGCCCGTTTGCGAAGGCCCAGATCGACCGTCATCCCGAATGGCAGGATGTCCTTCGCAGATGAGTGTGCGGCGGCGGGGGATGTTCCCTGTTCCGGCGCAGGCTCCGACGATCACGCTTGCGCAAGGAAAGGCGCGCAAACCTTGAAGGTCTGCGCGCCCGCCCGGCTGTTCGATCAGCGATAGCGATCCGGCACGTACATTTCCGGCGGAACCGGAGCGCGGTTGTAGTCGGAATTGCGCGCCCGCGCGGGCAGCTGGATGGACGGCTTGGGGACATCGCCATACGGAATCTGCTGCAGCAGGTGCGAGATGCAGTTGAGGCGCGCCTTGCGCTTGTCGACGGCATCGACGACCCACCACGGCGTTCCCGGTCTGTGGGTTCTCTGCAGCATGTCCTCCTTCGCCTTGGTATAGGCTTCCCAGTGGACGCGGCTCTCGAGGTCCATCGGCGAAAGCTTCCACTGCTTCAGCGGATCCTGGATGCGCATGTTGAAGCGGAATTCCTGCTCCTCGTCGGTGATGGAGAACCAGTATTTGAGGAGGATGATGCCGGAGCGCACCAGCATGTCCTCGAATTGCGGAACGGACTGGAAGAATTCCTCCAGTTCGTCGGGCGTGCAAAAGCCCATGACGCGCTCGACGCCGGCGCGATTGTACCAGCTACGGTCGAAAAGGACGATTTCGCCGGCGGTCGGCAGATGCTGCACGTAGCGCTGGAAATACCACTGATGACGTTCGCGCTCCGACGGCGCGGGGAGGGCGACGACGCGGCAGACGCGGGGATTGAGCCTTTGCGTGACGCGCTTGATCGCTCCGCCCTTGCCCGCCGAATCCCGGCCCTCGAAGATCACCACGACCTTCAGCTTCTGATGCTGGACCCAGTCCTGCAGCCGCACCAGTTCGTGCTGGAGGCGGAAGAGCTCCTGGAAATAGATCTTGCGGTCGAGAAGCGGTCCGGCTGTCGGCTGCATGCCCTCGGCAGCAAGCTCGTCGAGCCGTTCCTCCTCCATCTGGAGCTCCAGCTCTTCGTCGAAGCTGTCGGCGATCTCCGCCTTGATGCGGTCGAGCTGGTCCTGGTCGCTGATATTCATACACGATCTCGTCTGGTTGCGTTCGTCACGATGGTCACAAATGGTAATGCAGCAGGTATGTCAGCCAAATGACGCCGCGCTCGCCAGGGTGCATTCCGTTCGAAAAAGAGTGTGGATGCGACGCTGCGGATGCCATTTTCACCGGTGGTATCCAGATCGGACGTCGCCGCCGCCGTCGCGAATGCGGCGAAACGAGGGAGACTTGTAAAGGCGGGGTTTGAGGAGTAAAATTAGTCACCTCTGAAATATAGTGAAGGTGGTGCGGCACGTATCCTGCGGTCTCGTCGAGAGCGCAGGTCTCGCTGCATGACGACAGGCGGCGTCGGCCGGGTTTGAGCGAACCTGTTGCGGAGGGTGCCCGGGAAATGAAGCCGACCTCGGCACGTTCGTCAAAGGGGATTGCGCGGCCCGGTTCGGCAGGCGTCTGCCGCGCCGGTATTCTGCTGCTGTTGTGGATGGCCTCTCAGGGACTGCTTGCCTCGATCGCGGCCTCCGGGGAGAAGGCGACCTGTCTGAGGCCCCGCTTCGCCGATATCGGCTGGACCGACATCACGATCACGACGCAGGCGGCCGTCCAGATGCTGGAGGGACTGGGATACGAGCCGCAGATACGGGTGCTCGGAACGGACGTAACCTACCGCGCCATGAAGAATGGAGATCTGGACATATTCCTCGGCACTTGGCTGCCGGGGCTGCGCGAGGTCTCCGCGCCCTATTACGAGGACGGCTCCGTCGAGACGATAGCGACCAATCTCGTCGGAGCGAGGTTCACGCTGGCCGTGCCTGCCTACGTCAAGGATGCGGGCGTCCTTGATTTCGGCGATCTGAACAGGTTCAGGGACAGGTTCGGCGGCAAGATCTACGGGCTCGAACCGGGAGGAAACAAGCCCATCGAGGCCATGATCCGGGACGGCGCCTTCGGCCTGGGTGGCTGGGAGTTGGTCGAATCCAGCGAGGCGGGAATGCTGTCTCAGGTGAAGAAGGCGCTGGCCTCGAGCCGCTGGATCGTCTTCCTCGGGTGGGAGCCGCATCCGATGAACAGGCTGTACGAAGTCTCCTACCTGTCCGGAGGAGATGCCTATTACGGGAAGGACTACGGCGCTTCGATCGTCAACACGGATGTCCGGCGAGGTTATTCGGAGGAATGCCCCAACGTCGCCGCCCTGCTGAAGAACCTCCGGTTCAGCGTCGGCATGGAAAACGAGTTGATGGAGGCCGTGCTCAGCCATGGAGAGCCGCCCCAGAGCGCCGTCCTGAAATGGATGAAGGACCATCCGGAATGGCTCGAGGGCAGCCTGGCGGGCGTTTCGACGGTCACTGGCGAGACGGGTCTTCCACGGGTGCAGGCATATCTCGACCGGAACTAGCGGCCGCGCCCCGTGGCGCATTCGAGGCCGGGCCGAGGCGTATCGACGAACGCGCCCGCAGAGCGGGCATCAAAGGTCTGAGGACGCAGAGATGAGTGCCGACGATGTCCCCGGTGCCATACATTCCGAAAGGCGCAAGCTCGTTGCCATCCTGGCAGCAGACGTCGTGGGCTACAGCAGGCTGGTAGGCGAGGACGAGGAAGGCACGCTCGCCCTCTTCAGCCGGTATGCGGATGTCGTCGCCGGGCTGGTGTCGGCGCATGGTGGCCGGGTCTTCACCATCGCGGGCGATGCGATATTGGCCGAGTTCTCCAGTCCCGTGGAGGCGGTCAGAGCCTCGCTGGCGATCCAGCGGGACATCGAGCGGCAGAACGAGACCATTCCCAGGCAGCGGCGAATGCATTTCCGCATCGGGGTTCACCTCGGTGACGTCGTGTCGGACGACAACAGGCTGCAGGGCGATGGCGTGAATATCGCCGCGCGCCTCCAGGGCCAGGCAGATGTGTCCGGCATACTGATTTCGGACGATCTCTACCGCCATGTCCGCGGAAAGCTCGACGCCTATTTCGAGTATGTGGGCCGGAGACGGTTGAAGAACATTTCCATGCCGATGCCGGTTCACCGGGTTCTGCCCGGCTCGCGGTCGTGGCTGCAGCGCATCATCCATCGGGTGAACGATCACCGGGCGCTGGCCGTCGCGACGGTTGCGATCGTGGCGGTCGTGGCGACCCTCGGCCTCGCCTTTTCCCCGGCGGCGATGTGGAACGCCATCGTCAACAGGTCGGCGAGATTGCCGGAGGAGCCGTCGATCGCCGTTCTGCCGCTCAGGGCTCTGGGCGGCGATTCCCAGGAGGACTATCTGGGCGATGGTCTCACCACGGATATCACCGGTGAACTGGCCCGTTTCAGGAACCTGTTCGTCATCGCGAGCAATTCGACCCTCGCCTACAAGAACAAGCCGATCGAGGCGAAGGCCGTCGGGCGGGCGCTCGGGGTCCGATATCTGCTCCAGGGGACCCTGCAGAAGGACGGCACCCGCGTGCGGGTCAGCGCCCAGCTGGTCGATGCTCCGAGCGGGCGCCAGATCTGGGCCGACAGATATGACGGCCAGGGTGGGGACATCTTCGCCATCCAGGATGATATCATAGGAACCGTCGTCGCCAGGCTGGCCGTTCAGGTCGATGCAGCAGAAAGGCAGCGCATCATGCAGAACCCCACCGACAATCCCGAGGCCTACGACCACTATCTCAAGGGGCGCGCATTGTTTGCCCTCTACACCCGGCAGGGAAATACCGACGCCCAGAAGGAATTCGCGAGGGCGATCCAGCTGGATCCCAAATTCGCCCGGGCCTATGCCTGGGCGGGCTACGCGGCGCTCGAAGATTACAAGCAGGGATGGACCGACAATGCCGACCAGGCGGTGGCGCTCGCCACGCAGGCGGTGACGATGGATAACGACGACTACTACACGCACTGGACGCTGGCGTCCGTCCGTATGGAACTGAACGATATGGCGGGTGCGCGCACGGAATACGATCGCGCCTATGCGCTCAATGTCAACGATCCCGACCTGCTGGCGGAGAGGGCCGACATGCTGAGCTTCGAGGGCGACACCGGCGCCGCGATCGCCGATATCGAAAAGGCCAAGCGGCTCAATCCCAGCTTTCCGGACTGGTATAACTGGTCGCTTGCGCTGGCCTATTTCCAGGCCAGGAATTACGAGGCGGCGGTCACGTCGCTCATGGCGATGTCCGATCTGCCGAACGAGGCTTATCTGATGCTGGCGATCAGCCGCGCGAAGATGGGCGAGCCTCTCGCCCATGACGATATCATGATGAACTTGCGCGCCAAGGACCCCGGATGGACGCCGGACCATCTCGACCGGATGCCGTTTGCGAGAAAGGAAGATCAGGCGCATTGGGCGGAAGGGCTGGCCTTGATCGGCGTCGGCAAATGATCGGTGCGACCTGATCGGCGGCCACTCACGGGAGAATGGGCGCCCGCCCGCCGTTCCAGGGAGGCGTGCCCCACCGACTTCCTCTCGCCGGCCAGGG
>JBQGDG010000425.1:0-3771 GCA_052038935.1 Neorhizobium sp.
GGTGACGACGTCCTCGGCCACCTCGACGATCATCTCGCCGCCACCCTGGAACGGCCGCATCTCCTTCAGCCGGTCCGTCTTGCCGTAAAGCACGCCGATGCCCGAAGGGCCGTAGAGCTTGTGGCCGGTCATGACGAACCAATCGCAATCGATATCCCTGACGTCGATCGGCATATGCACGGCGCTCTGGCTGCCGTCGACGAGAACGGGAATGCCGCGTTCGTGGGCAATGCGGCAGACATCCTTGACCGGAACCACGGTGCCGAGCGCATTCGACATGTGGGTGACGGCGACGAGCCGGGTCCTTTCGGTCAGCGCCTTCTCGAAATCCTCGATATGGAAGGCGCCGTCGTCGTCGACCGGTACCCAGACGATCTTGGCGCCCTGGCGTTCGCGGATGAAGTGCCACGGAACGATGTTGGAGTGATGTTCCAGGATGGTGATGACGATCTCGTCGCCCTCGCCGATCTGCGGCATGCCGTAACCATAGGCGACCGTGTTGATCGCCTCGGTGGAGTTCTTGGTGAACACGATCTCGTCGATCGAGCCGGCATTGAGAAAACGGCGCACCTTTTCGCGCGCCGCCTCATAGGCATCGGTCGCCGCGTTGGAGAGATAGTGAAGCCCGCGATGCACATTGGCATATTCGTTCGAATAGGCATGGCTGATCGCGTCGATCACCGCCTGCGGCTTCTGGGCCGAGGCGCCGTTATCGAGATAGACGAGCGGCTTGTTGCCATGCACCATCGTCGAGAGGATCGGGAAATCCCGCCGGATCGCATCGACGTCGTAGGTGGCCGTTGGTGTCGTCTGGTCCATGTCAGACCCTTTCGATTGTCGCTCTCGGACGGTGCTTTGACGGAGTATCGGCGTCTATCGGGACGCTGCCGCTCGCTCCCGTCATCCTCGGGCCTGTCCCGAGGATCTTCTTACGTTGCAACCTGCTCGACGGCAGTAGATGCTCGGGACATCCTCGGGCCAGACCCCAGGACGAGCATGACGACGAAAAGGCTTCGCCGCTATTGCCGACAGCTTACGCGTGCTTCTCCAGCCAGGCGGAGATCACATCTTCCAGAGGCGCGACCAGCTTCTCGTCTTCCAGTTCCTCGACGATCTCGGCCACGAAGGCATTCACCAGCATGGCGCGGGCCTTGTTTTCCGGAACGCCGCGGGCCATCAGGTAGAAGAGATGGTTGCGGTCGATATCGGCCACCGTCGCGCCATGGCCGCAAATGACGTCGTCTGCGAAGATCTCGAGTTCCGGCTTGACGGAAAAATCACCGTCGTCGGACATGAGAAGCGTGTTGCAGGCCATCTTGGCATCGGTCTTCTGGGCATCGGGCGCTACCCGGATCATGCCCTGAAAGACGCCGCTCGCCTTGTCGAATACGACGTTGCGGATGGTCTCCGTCGAATTGGTGTGCGGCACGTTGTGGCCGAGCACCAGCGTCACGTCGGTATGGGTGTCGCCCCCGAGCAGGTTTACGCCACGCAGCGTCAGTTCGGCGCCCTCTCCCTGGACATCGATGCGAAGTTCCTGACGCACCAGCTTGCCACCGGCATTGACGACGTAGAGACGAAGCTTCGCCTCCGCGCCGAGCGTGACGCGGATCTGCGCAAGATGGGTGTCGGCGGGCCCCTGGCTCTGCAGGATGATCCAGGTGACGTCCGCCCCATCCTCCAGCGCGAGATCGCTGATCGAGGAGACGAGGGCGGCATCTTCCGTCACCGACAGGTGACGTTCGACGATGGTCGCCTTCGATCCCGCGCCGAAGGAGACCGGAAACCTCGTATGGATCTGGCCGGCGCCGTGCAGTGCCTGCAGCTCGACCGGATTGTCCAACTCGGTACCGGCCGGCAGGGCGAGCGCCAGGCCATCACGGACGAAGCTGCCGTTGATACGGCCGATCGCATCGTCCCTGTCGAGGGCGGTCAGGCCGGCGACGGCGGTACCGTCAGCCAGCTGATCCCGGAAGGCGGAAACGGCAATTCCGTCGATCGAAGGCGTCGCATCCGCCTCGCCCTGAAGCACGGTCAGCACGCTCGCCCCTTCGACCAGCGCGGCGACCGGATCGATCACGGCGCCGGGGACGCGCTCCGGAACGGCGCGCAGCAGGTTCTTGAGATCGGTATAGTGCCAGGATTCGATCCGACGGGTTGGCAGGCCCGTCTTCTTCAGGTCGTCGAGCAGCCGGTCGCGCGTGCCGGTGACGGCACCGTTGCCCGGCAGTTCACCGATCTGGGCTCCGAAGGCCTCGACGAGCGCCGTCTCGGCTGCCGTCAGCCGGGCGGCCTGGTTTGTCTGCATGTTCATGATACAGTCCTTCCCGGTCTCAGGCCGCTTCCCCGATGATGTCGGCATAGCCGTTCGCTTCGAGTTCCTTGGCGAGCTCCTTCTCACCCGAACGGATGATCTGGCCCTTGTAGAGAACGTGAACGGTATCCGGCACGATATAGTCGAGCAGGCGCTGGTAGTGGGTGATGACGATCACGGCGCGATCGGGAGAGCGCAGCGCGTTGACGCCGTCGGCGACGATCTTGAGCGCGTCGATATCGAGACCGCTGTCGGTTTCGTCGAGGACGCACAGGGTCGGCTCGAGCAGCGCCATCTGCAGGATTTCGGCGCGCTTCTTTTCGCCGCCGGAGAACCCGACATTCAGGGGACGACGCAGCATGGCCGGATCGATCTTGAGGGTTTCGGCGGCTTCCTTGACGCGACGCATGAAGTCCGGCGTCGTCAGTTCGGCCTCGCCGCGCGCCTTGCGCTGCTCGTTCATCGCCACCTTGAGGAACTGCATGGTGGCAACGCCCGGAATCTCGACCGGATACTGGAAGGCGAGGAAGATGCCCTTGGATGCGCGTTCGGCCGGGTCGAGCTCGAGAATGCTCTCGCCGTTATAGGTGATGTCGCCCTCGGTGACCTCGTAGTCCTCGCGGCCCGAGAGAATATAGGACAGTGTCGACTTGCCGGAGCCGTTCGGGCCCATGATGGCGGCGATCTCGCCCGGCTTCACGGTCAGGTTCAGACCGCGGATGATCTCGGTGCTGTCTTCGGCGATGCGGGCGTGCAGGTTCTTGATCTCAAGCATAATTCTTATCCTTCCGGATGTTTTCAGTGACGCGTCGGGACGCGATAATTCAAATGCGGCCAATCAGCCTACGGAACCTTCAAGCGAAATGCCGATCAGCTTCTGGGCTTCCACGGCAAATTCCATCGGCAGTTCCTGGATGACTTCCTTGACGAAGCCGTTGACGATCAGCGCGATCGCCTCTTCTTCCGGAATGCCGCGCTGCATGGCGTAGAACTTCTGGTCCTCGGAAATCTTCGAGGTGGTCGCCTCGTGTTCGATTTGGCCGGAGGAGTTCTTCACGTCGATATAAGGCACGGTATGCGCACCGCACTTGTCGCCGATGAGAAGCGAATCGCAATTGGTGAAGTTGCGGGCGTTCTCGGCCCTGCGGTGAATGGACACCTGGCCGCGATAGGTGTTCTGCGACACGCCGGCGGAAATGCCCTTCGAGATGATGCGGCTCGACGTGTTCTTGCCGAGATGGATCATCTTGGTGCCGCTGTCGATCTGCTGGTGGCCGTTCG
This sequence comes from Neorhizobium sp., assembly GCA_052038935.1. Lineage (GTDB taxonomy): Bacteria > Pseudomonadota > Alphaproteobacteria > Rhizobiales > Rhizobiaceae > Neorhizobium. The sequence goes on from JBQGDG010000425.1 coordinate 3,596, forward strand.
AGACGGCGATCGAGTAGAACTCGCCGCGGCTGTCATCGCCGCGCAGGATGCAGGACGGGTATTTCCAGGTGATCGCCGAACCGGTCTCGACCTGCGTCCAGGAGATCTTGGAACGCGCGCCGCGGCAATCGCCACGCTTGGTGACGAAGTTGTAGATGCCGCCCTTGCCTTCCTTG